>CAZMNK010000079.1:17959-23770 GCA_964567625.1 uncultured Enterobacterales bacterium
ATCAGGGGGTCCACCTGGATCCGGCCGGCGGCCTCGAGACCGTGGCGATGGGAACCTGGGCCGGCGTGGCCGCAAACGACGAGGCGGGACACGGTCTGGACGCCGACGATTGGGACGGAGACGGTGTGAAGGAAGTGCTCGTGGGTGCGCCCTACCATGGCCAGGCCCGGGGCCGCGTGTGGCTCCTCGACGAGGCCCCACAGGGCGTGGAATCCCTGGATGATGCGGCTCTGGTGATCCTCGACGGAGAACCCGGTGAAGTCCTGGGCGCCAGCGTGGCGGCAGGGCCCTTGTTGCTCCTCGGCATGCCTGGTGTCGACCAGGTGCGCGTGATCGACACCACGGGACACGAAGCCCTGGTTCTGGACGGCCCCGAGGAACTGGGCCATCACCTGGCCTGGCTCGAGGACCTGAACGGGGACGGCGTGGCGGAAGCCGTGGCTGTGGCTCCCGGAGCCGACGGGAATTTCGAGGACCAGGGGGTGGCATTGCTCCTGGATGGCAAGGCGCTCCTCGATCCCCCGGAGAGTCCTGAGCAGGACCTGGATCTGGATGGCGTGACCTCGGAGTTGGACTGCGATGACGGGGACCCGCGGCGCTCCCCAGAGGAACCCGAAATCTGTCGAAATGACCTGGACGATGACTGCGACAACGTGATCGACGAGGGCACCTGCCAACGGGGGGGCTGCAACACAACCCCTGGAACCGGAACCTGGGGTTTCGCACTGGCCGGGTTCCTGGCCCTTGCCCTTCGCCGAAAGCGAGGACTGGTCCTGGCCCTGGCTGTTCTGGCCGGATGCCGGGGCTCGGAAGAGGTCACCCTCGAGATCGACAGTGGGCCCCTGTTCGGAGAGGTCCCCATCCGGCTGACAGGGGACTCGGAAACGCTGCTCCTGTACGTGGACGGGGATCCGGTGGCCGGCAGTGACACCAGTCCCCTGGAATGGACCTGGGACACCTCCACGGTCGGGGACGGGGTCCACATCGTCCGAGGCGCAGGCTTTACAGCGGACAGGGAGCCCATCGAAGACTGGGTGCAGGTCGAGGTGGACCAGACCCTGGCAGACGAGAGAATCCCCAGCGTGCTCTTCCGAAACCCCCTGGATGGCGACGTGTTCGCTCGGGACAGCGACATCTTCATTTCTCTCTGGGCGTCCGATGACGTCTGCCTGGAAGACGTCAGGATCTACCGGTACGGCGAAAGTGCACACACCCATGGGTTGGACGACCTCCTGGCCATCCTCCCCCCCGAGGGTCCCTGGGAGATCTACTGGGAGCAGGCCACCGTGGGGACCTGGGACCTGGAGGCCCATGTACAGGACTGCGTGGGCCACTCATCGTTCGACCAGGTCTCCATCGAGGTCTCTTTGACCACGCCCTTGAGCTGCACCCTCGTGGAACCCACCACCGGCAGCGAGGTCTCTGGCACCATCGATGTAAAGGTCGCTGCAAGCTCAGAGGCTGGCATCGTCTCGGTGACCGTGACGGAGAACGGTACGGTGATCGAAACCGACATCGAGAGCCCCTGGGGAGTCACCTGGGAGGCCGGCACCCTGGAGCGAGAGGTCACGCTGGCCGCGGTCTGCATCGCCAGTGACGGCGCTGAAGCGGTGGACGCAGTGACCGTGAGCGTCGTGGAAAGCGGGACCGAGGACTTCGAAGCCACTCTGACACGCCCCCAGGAGGGAGACCCGGTGTCCGGCGACGTGATCATCAAGGCGGCGGTCGGCGGGGGAAATGGTCCGGCGAGTGTGGCCTTCTGGGTAGATGACACCGAGATCTTCGTGGACACCGAGTCCCCCTGGGAGATGACCTGGGACAGCACCACCTGGCCAGATGGCGCAGCGGTGCTCGGCGTGACCGGTGTGGAGACCAAGACCGGCATCGAGGTCTCCGACAGCATCAATGTGACCCTCACGAACGACGGCTGAGCGACTGTCCGCTACCGGGACTGCTCGTAGACAAAGCCGTCCACCATCAGGCGGCCGTTGCCCGCACTCTCCAGGGTGAGCTTGCCCACGTTGCCGGGGTCGTTGGTCAGAAAACCAAGCACTGTGGACTTGTACTGGTTCAGGAAGTCCGTATCCACGGCCCCGCCATCCGGTGCGAAGTCATCCACCACGAGGTCCAGACTTGCGACGGGAATCCCCCCTTCGGAGTAGGTCAGGGTCCCCACTTCGGTGCTCCCCGCCAGGCCGCTGGAATCCTCGAGTTTCAGGAGTGCGATGATTCGCGTCCCGACCCCGGCCTTGAGCCGATTGGAGGGCACAAGCTCATCGTAGACAAGGCCTGCCTCGGTGGTTTCGAGTCCAGACGCCTTGGAAAATGCCGCCCAGTCAGCGCCAGTCCCCACGGACCCCACACAGGGTTCACCCTGGCAGTTGCCGTCCTCGTCCTCCGCCTCCCGCATGATGATGATCTGCCCCCCCAGAAAGTCCATCATCAGGCCCGTGGTGTAGCCCATCGGCGGCGTGCTCAGCCGGGTCTGAACATGGTAGGTCGTGCCCGGTGCCGGGTGGTCGAAGTCGTGGTGCCCATAGGCGATATTCGCCGGCTGCAAGGTGCTCTCAAAGGCCGAGATCATGGTGAGGGCGTGCTCGTCGGGGATGATCTCGTCCTGGGCATTCCAGGCCATGAAGGAGGGCACCTCGATCCAGCCATTCTCGACCAGCCAGTTGCAGCTGGCCTCGTTGTAGCGCTGGTCCACTGCGGTACTTTCTCCGGGAGCCCCGCCCAGGATGTGCTCCAGCGTGGCGGGGTCATCCGGGTAGTAGATCTCCTGCACGCAGGGCGCGGAGTCGACAACCAGTCCATCGAATTCTCCGTAGCGGCCCGCAACGGACGCCGAGGCTGTGCCTCCGGCGCTGGTGCCCCAGCTGAAGATCTGGTCCACCGAGAACCCTGCCTGGCCCTCTCGCACGAAGTCCGTGACCTTGGCAGCGTGGTGGTAGCCATAGTGATTGACCGGGTCGACAGGATCGTCCGGCCCTCGTCCCTGCCACATGTCGCACCATTCATTGCGGGGCAGAACCACCGTCCACCTGGCGTCGGCAAACCATGCCGCCACAAGGCTCGGCGGTCCCATGACCTTGTCCACATTGGCCTGGACGTTGCTCGTGGTGCAGCTGGAGGGCAAGGTGCCACTGCTGTCGTCACCGGTGGCTGCACCGTGGAACCAGACCACCGTGTTGAAGGACTCCTTGGGGCTCACGCTGGACGGACGGTAGACGTAGAAGACCGGGTTGTTTCCCCCAATCGTGGTGTAGGCGTCATCAGCGCCCGAGGTGACCTCGTAGGACGCGTACTCGTAGCCAAACGCCGCATAGCTGGTGGTGTCGAGGTTCGTCTGGACCCAACCCGCCCAGGAACCGGTGTCGGTGTCGGTGTCGGTGTCGGTGTCGGTGTCGGTGTCGGTGTCGGTGTCCGTGTCCGTGTCCGTGTCGGTGTCGGTGTCCGTGTCCGTGTCCGTGTCGCTGTCTCCGGTCTCGGTGTCCGCGACCGAGTCCTTCCCTTCACTGTCATCACAGTCGTCCCCTTCTTCACAGGGACGGCATCCCGGCCACAGGACCAGGCAGCCCAGCGCGAGGGGCAGGAACAGGGGTGGTCTGCTCATGTGAGGTCATCCTTCGTCTGAAATGCGACGGTCCACAGGATTAGCCGATGAATTCGCCAACGGCCAAGGGAGTCTGGTCTGGTTTGCTTGACGTGAGCGCTCAGAGAGGGGATGTTGCCGCCCTTGGAGGAAGTCCAATGCTCTTGATGCTCCTGGCTTGCAATGGCGGTGGTGTCCTTGGCGGCTCCATCGTCACCAACGACACCGCAACCCTGGCGGAGAATGTCTCCACCGTGATCGAGGTCTCGTTCACCCTGGAGGAGTCTGCAGACACCGTGGTGTCCTACACGACGGTCGATGGCGACCCCCTTTCGACGCCGAGCCAGTCACTGGAAGCCGGTGACCACGTGGTCCGCATCCTGGGCATTCCCTCGGCCACCGAGGTGACCTGGGCTGTCGTGTCCACCGACTCCAGCGGGGAAGCCCACAACGGGGAAGGAGGCGAGATCCGCACGGGCAACCTGCCCAGCAGTGTGCCCTCCTTCAACATCGAGACTCACCTCGAGGAGTACACCGACGAGTCCTGGATGGTGGGTGCAGCACTGGCCACCGACGGCAATGATGTCCAGTTCGTGATCAACCGGGATGGCGACGTGGTCTGGTACCACGAGACCACCGGAGACCTGGTCAGCCCCTGGGCAGAGCCGTCCCACGACGGGAAAGGAGGCATCCTGCTCAACTCCTTCCAGGAGGATTTCTGCACCGATGTGGGACAGGTCGCTCGGATGGACATGTCCGGCAACGAGGTCGAGGTCACCTTGACCCCCGAGGGCCACCACGTCTTCGTTCAGCATGCAGACGGAACCATCGCCTACATCGCTCGGGACATCCAGGAACACGAGGACTTCCCAGAACCCGTCTGCGGCGACAAGGTGGTCGAGATCGCCCCCGACGGCACCATGACCGACATCTTCTCCTCCTGGGACCACTTTGAAGTCGTGCCCAACGGCGGAATGCAGCAGAGCTTCTACTGCGACTGCCTGGACTGGACCCACGGCAACATGCTGGCGTGGAACCCCTCCACGAACAGCTACCTGCTCTCCTTTGCCAACACGAACACCATCATCGAGTTCGACCGGGACAGCGGAGAAGCCCTTCGTCAGTTCGGCGACGAACCCGGGAGCTTCAGCTTCGACCCCCCAATCAGCGCCTTTTCTCGCCAGCATGGCGGCTACTACACCGAGACCGGAGCGCTGATCCTGACCCAGACCAACCAGACCATCAAGGAAACCACGGCCGTCGAATACCTCGTGGACGACGACAACCAGCAACTGGTGCAGGACTGGGTATATGGCATCGGCGAGGGCTTCTACGCGCTGGCACTCGGGGAGCCTCACCGCCTGCCAAACCTGAACACCCTGGTGAACTTCGGCAGCGAGGGCCTCATGCAGGAGGTCACGCCGGGCAAGGACGTGGTCTGGGAGGCAGGACTGGACGTGGGCACCTTCCTGGGCAGGACCACCCTCATCGACGACATCTATGAACTGGAAGCCACTCCCTGACCCGAGCGAGATCTCTCAGGGCTCCTGAGGACTTACCGCCTGGGGACCAAAGCAGATCCGCAGACCGGTTTCCCCCACGACACTTGCGTGAAGGCCCCACCGTGCGGTGATTCCAGCCGCCTCACGAGTGCCCGCCAGGTCCTGCCACCAGGTGCAGAGCCGTTCCCCTTCCGGCACCGGCTCCACGTCGAATCGAATCGGATGGCGGACCTGCCCGGCATGGGTTGCATCAGCCCATGTCAACTCAGCCCCAGGCATCAACACCCACCACCCGTCCATGTCTCTTCCCGACGTCATGGCGTTGGCCCCGAGACCCCACCCCGGACCATCCCGCACCTGGGCGGGCTCGATCAGCGTCCTCACCCTGGCCGTCCGGGAACCCACGATTCCCCAGGAGTGGCCCTTGCTGGAATCCTGTTCCTCCAGGGGAATCCGGGTCGCTGGTCGGTTGCGCCCAGATCTTGGCACCCGGGTGAGGGGCTCGTCTCCCACCCGGCCAAAGCCCAGGTCGCTGTCCACGACCAGCCACCCCACAGCCGGGCGGACTCCCGTCCTGGAGCCGGGCCGGTACCGGGTGGAACGCTCGTCCGGAGTGGTGGGGGCGGTCACTGCCAGAGTGGCGTCGCCAGCCCGAACCAGGGCCGTCCCCCCGGAGAGCGGCGTGCCGGGGCTCAGAGCAATGGTCGAACCATCCTC
>CAZMNK010000080.1:0-23280 GCA_964567625.1 uncultured Enterobacterales bacterium
ACGATCAACTCGCCAGAGACCACCGCGAACATGCTCCGGCCCGGCGCCCCCTGGTCCAGCACCACGGCGCCCTCGTCCACGTTGACCTCCCGAAGCATCCGACCTACTCGCAGGCGGGCCGACATCGGCAATTCCCGGAACAGGAAGAGATCTGCCAGCACCTGTGCTCGTGCCGAAACCACCTCGGGCTTTCCGGCGACCGGGGGATCCAGGAGCACCAGGGTCACATTGTCCGGGCCTCCATTGTCCAGGGCCTGGTTGAGGAGGGCCTGGGCGGATTCTTCGGGGTCCGGGTGGGCCAGCAGCCCCTGGATCTGGGCGGCCGGCACCGGGTCGCTCAGGCCGTCCGAACAGAGCAGCAGCCGGTCTCCGGGCAGGCTCTCGATGACCAGCACGTCGGATTTGACGGTGGGCATTGCCCCGATGGCCCGGGTGATGACGTTCCGGCGGCGGTCCCGGCGTGCCTGTTCGTGGCTGAGTTCACCGCGGCGAACAAGGTCATTGACCAGGGTGTGGTCATCGGTCAGTTGGTGCAGGCGGCCATTCCGAAGGAGGTAGGCCCGGGAGTCACCGACGTGGGCCAGGAAAACCGCGCTCTTGCTCACCAGGGCAGCGACGACGGTGGTGCTGGAACCCCGCAATCCCTCGGCGGCGCTCATCTCGAAGACGCGCTGGGTGCACTCTTCGCACACGCCCTCCAGGGTCTCGAGTACGGCGATCCTCGCCGGTAGTGAAGGAGCCTCGGCATAGGAACTGGCGAGCTTGTGAAGCAATTCACTTCGCTCCAGGAAGGTCTCGACGGTCAGGGCGGATGCACGTTCACCCGCGGCGAGTCCGCCCACGCCGTCTGCGACCACGAACAGGCCGTGACGGGGGTCCGCCAGCACGGCATCCTCGTTGTTGGAGCGCCGCTTGCCTACATCGGTTCGTAGGGCATGAGGAAGCATGAAACTCGTCTCACTTGTTGCCGAGACAGATCATACCTCTCGTCGGGCTGCTTCAGGCTGCGTGGCCTTCCCGCAGCTTCTTCTGTCCGTCGACGTGACGGGGAAGTTCGGGCTCAATGACCGCAACGGTCACGTTGTCCCTGCCGCCATTGGCCAGGGCGGCCGAGACCAGCTTTCGGGTGGCTCTTGCCAACTCGGTGTCTGCGACGATTTCCTGGATGGTCGGTTCGTCCACCATGTCCGTCAGGCCATCGGTGGCGAGGAGCAGCCTGTCTCCGGGCTGGAGTTTGACCACCCGCACTTCCGGCGTGCAGGTTGGCTGGGAACCCACAGCCTGGGTGATGAGGTTCCGCCAGCGGTGTTTTCTCGCCTGTTCCGTGGTGATCATTCCCTGGCTGACCATCTCCGCCACCACCGAGTGATCCGTGGTCAGGGGAACAAGGTCTCCCTCACGGTGGAGATAGAGGCGGGAGTCTCCGATGTGAGCAATGAAGGCCGCATTCCCGGCGATCACACAGGCAACCAGGGTGGTGCTTGTGCCTACCTGGCCTCGGGCCTTGCCGAGTTCAAAGACCTGGGTGTTGGCCAGGCAGCAGACGTCTGAAAGGGCCTTCAACAGGAGTTTGCCGTTTTCCCGGTCCGGCGCATCCTGGTAGATGTCCCCCAGGGCCGAGAGCCGATGGGCATTGGCGGCGAAGACCTCGACGGTCAACTGGCTGGCGTCATCGCCACCCGCATGGCCTCCGACTCCGTCGGCGACCAGGTAGACGCCATACTCGGAGGCGCAGAAGAAGGCATCTTCGTTGTTGGCACGGCGCAGGCCGACATCGGTGAGGACTGAAAATTGGGGCATGAGGAACTCCAGACCCATCCCCATTCGGATCCGATGACGGAAAAGTTGAGGAGACTGGGACGCCCAGCGCTCATCTTCATGGGTCTAAAACGCCGGGCAGAGACCCCATCTCCGTGCCTTCCAACAAGTTCCCTGTCTGCCTTTCAGTCGAGATCCAGTGGAATCTCCTGGACCACGAAGGGTGGTTCCACCGTTCCATCTGAGCGCACCTCGGCCAGGGTCACCCGGTAGTGACTCTGGCCCGGTGCCGCCTTGTGAGACAGTTCCATTTTGTGTTCCAGCACCACCTCTCCTCCCGGAGGCAGCCGGGTGTCCTCGAGCGTGGTGTAGGGCGGAGCAGGGGTGACCTTGCGACGCAGGAGGTACTGCAGCGGATCAGCCACGGGCTTGCCCTTGCTGTCCAGGAGCGTCGCCTCGATCACCACGTGGGTGAAGGGCGATCCAGTGGGAAAGGCGTGGCCGGCTCCGGTATTCTGGACGCGTACACTGGCCTCCAGGATGTCGCCCCGGACAACTTTCGGGGCCGGGAGGGACACCAGAACGGAAACGGCGCGGGCCGGGTCCAGGGACACTCCGTGGTCGGCCTGCCCTGTGAACCGCCCGGTGCTTGCCACCCCGGCAACGGGCGGCATGTGACAGTCCTGGCAACGCACTCCGGCTTCGGCGTAGGCCGAACGCGACCATTCACCGTAGGTGTCGTAGAACGGCAGATCAGCTCCTGGCCATGCCATCTGGTGGCACGCCCCACAAAAGGCAGGCTCCTGGAGCTCTGTACTCACGGTCACCGAGTGCGGGGGCCCTGCAGAGGAACGGACACCGAACACCGTGCCGTCTCGTACGTGGCAGGCGACACAGGTGACGCCTTCTTGTTGAAGGGTCGGGTCCCAACTGGGATTTTCCTGGACCCGGGCACGAGTCAGTTCCCCGCCCTCGTATTGCTGGAGCTGGAGTGGCTGTTGTTGTGCGAGGGGAAGATGGCAACTGAGACAGAGAGGAGCATCGCCAGACGCTTCCATTGCCGACAGGAGAAGGGGGTCCTGCCAACTCTGGTGGTGGGCGCCTCCGTGCCAGCTCTGCTGCACTGAGAGGTGACAGGCTGCGCATGCCTGGGCCGAGAAATTGGCCAACCCCGGGGGCAGGGGACCGAGGTCCACGGGTCTCTCCCCACCGAAGAGTTCGGAGGGCAGGGATTGGCGCCCGTGTGGGTCGGAGGACTCCAGGTCCACCGGAGCAGCAGGGTCCTCTTCAGAGGTGCCCGCGGGTATGGCATCCGGTGGTTGCTCCCACGGGGAGATGCCAAGTGTCAGCAACAGCAGCAGGCCTGGGTCCATTCCGCGCTCAGTAGTCGATGATTGCCGGGTCGTCCCCGCGGGGCTGCAAGGGCATCTCGATCACGGTGTCTGCAGGGGCATAGAGTTCCGCGTACCGGGCGTAGTTTCCTCCGACTCTCTTAGTGTAGTTGCGTGTCTCGCGGAGAGGGATCTGTTCTACCCAGGTGTCAATCTCCACCTTGTCCTTCCCGGCCTGCAGCCAGGCTGAGGCATTCACGGGCCCGGCGTTGTAGCTGGCGACCGCGATCGGCCAGACGCCGTCGAATCGATCGAACAGCTGGGAGAGGTACCAGGTGCCGTAGCGGACGTTCGTGCCCGGGTCCTCGAGGCGCACGGGGGTGTAGCCCCAATCCCCAACGTCCCTTGCAATGCGAGCTCCGGTGGCAGGCATGATCTGCATGACCCCCACCGCTCCCACACGGGAGAGTGCGTGGGACCGGTACAGGCTCTCCGTGCGCATCAATCCCCAGACCAGCAGGGGATCGACGTCGTGGACCCGCGACCAGCTCTCCACCTGGGACCGATAGGCGGTGGGCCAGCCCTGTCTCTGAGCCTCCATGGCCTCTTCGGGAGAGTTGGTTGAATCCACCAACCCACCGGCCTTGAGGGCCAGCCCGTAGGGGTCCTGGGCGTGCAGGAAGACCTGTCGCCAGGCGGCATTGTCCAACCGGAGGGTCCGCAGGGCTTTCCCGCGCTGCCCTGAGATTCGCCAGCGCCTGGCCTTGTCCCATTCGAAGTAGACCGAGGCCACCGCGGGTGCAGTCAGGTCGTACAGGCCCACATCGGCCAGATCCAGCATCGCCGGAAGCACCGGCCAGAGCTCTTCGCCTTCCTCCACCAGCTTCACGAAGGCGTCCCTGGCTCTCGAAGGGTCATACCAGGGCCCTTCGGGAAGCCACTCGGGAATCTCGGACGACCTCAGGATCGCCTGGCTGGGCTCGGCTGGCAGGACGGGAGAGGCCTGGCTCGGGGACAGCGGCCAGGTCAGCGCATCCCAGGCCACAGTTCGGGCGGGAGGGGCACCGAGGGATGCGACCATCATCGAAGGCGTCACGGCGGCCACCGTGGTGGGCTGAGGGGCCGCAGGGGGGCCCTGCAACAGCCTCCCCGGCCAGCGTCCTATTCGTCTCAAGTCCGGGGCGGGTGACTCCTTCTTCCAGGTTCGCCGAAGGACGCCGACGAGGGTGCGGTACCAGTCTCTCCTGTCCTTTTCCACGACGGCGTCGAAATCGGCCTGGAGGCTCGAGCGCCGGTTCTGGGAGGCCCGCGTGCGTCCCCGGTAGTAGAGCGCCTCGACCAGGTGTTCACCTGCCTGTTGGACAATCACATCCAGTCGGGCCAGGGCGCCATCCCAGTCGCGATCCCGCCAACGGGTAAAGGCCGCGAAGAAGCTCGCCTCCTTTCCGGACTTGCCTCCTCGCTGGGCGGCAACATCCCAGTGGGCCGTGGCCTTGTCGTAGTCCCCGGCAAGCTGCCACGCCTGGGCGATCTGGTCCCGGTTGTGCCGAAACTTGCTGTAGCTTCCGTGTTTCTCCACTCCCCGGTCGCCCCACTCTCCGGCCGCCCGGAAGTTCCCGGCTCGAAAATGGTAGCGAAAGGCCTTCCAGGCGGTCCCGGCACTGGGCGTCTTGCGATAGCTCGCCTCGTAGCTGGCTGCGATCACCCCGAAGTGACGTGTCTTGTAGGCGAAGGTGGTCCGGTTTGATCGGGCCCAGGAAGCCGCTCTTGGCTCGTCGGGATGGTCGTCTCTCAGCTTGCAGAAGGCCTCCCAGGCCTCGGTGCGATCCCCGGCGACCTTCAGGGTCTCGGCCTGGCGGATCTCCATGTCCAGGGGATCCAGTTCGGGCGGTTCGATGCCCAGGTCTGAGAGCTCTGCGAGGGCGGCCTGGGCGCTGATACCCGTGGTCGCCCAGGTGTGGTCGAGCCACAAGTTCTGGAGCAGTCTTGCCGCATTCTTGGGTCGGGTCTCCATTTCAGCGAGCGCGATGCCGAGTTGAACCTCCTCCCGCCGTGGGTGGTCAGCGGGGTTTTCGTCGAGCCAGGTGCTGTAGGCACTCAAGGAGGAACTGCGACGACCCGCCTTTCGATAGGCCTCACCCATGAGCAACAGGCAGTCGTTGGCATGGGGACCGTCGGGAAAGTGCTTGCGGTAGCTGACGCATTCGCCTGCGGCGACCGCATGCCTGTTTCGCTGAAGGTCCGCCACAGCCTCGTACCAGGCCCCGTAGGGCGCCAGCGGACTGTCCTGGTGAAGACGGACGCGGGTGAATTGTGTGGAGGCGAGGTTGTAGCGACCCTCCTGGAGGTGAATCCACCCGAGCAGGAACCGTCCTGCGGTTCGTTGGCGCCCCCATGGACCCTCGTTGCCAGCGAGCCAGGCATCCAGGGCCAGGACGGCCCGGATGG
The DNA here is from genome assembly GCA_964567625.1 of uncultured Enterobacterales bacterium. GTDB lineage: Bacteria > Myxococcota_A > UBA796 > UBA796 > CAJQPC01 > CAYFPX01. The sequence continues at coordinate 5,538 of CAZMNK010000080.1, forward strand.
TGTCCCTGGCCTTCCAAGAGGCCACCCCTTCCTCGAGGGTTCCTTCGGGCATGTGGGCCACCCCACCCGGTGCAATCGGTGGTGCCTCCGCCAGGAAGAGGCCGATGGTGGGCGGCTCAACCGGACTCTGCAGTGGCTCCTGGGGGGTGGTACCCCAGGCATGGCTGATGCCCGCCATCCAGATCCACAGCCAGATGGTCATTCCCTCACTCCGCCAGATCCTCCTCAGAACACGATGTCACGGAGCCATCCTCTTGCAGCACAAGGTAGGTGGTCTTCTCTTCGGACACGTCAACCCCCTGGACCACTCCCCGATCCCCGGAAACCAGGGAAACGGGCGTTCCGACCTGGGCTCGGGCTCCCTCGATCGGGTTCAACTGTGAGATGGGCTCGCCATGCTCCAACCACTCCGCCCAGCCTCCCTGGAGCTGACGAGCCATGGACCAGCCCTGCTCTCGAAGCCAGTCCGCCAGCGTGTCGCTCTCGGCGCCGCCGTCGCTGTCGTAGACCGTCACTCTCATGGCCTTCGGTGGCAGGAGGTCCAGGCGGTCGCGCAGTTGTTGGGCCGGCAACAGGTGGGCGCCGGGCAGGATGCCACCCGTCCATTCCGTGGGCTCCCGAATGTCGATGAGCACCGGCGAAACCCCGGAAGTCACCTGGGCGGACAACCACGTACGCCCAATTCGAGTCTTGTGGTTGGGCCCAGGAGTGTCGCCATCTCCATCGACGAGCTTGGGGATCTTGGACAGGTCGACGGTTGCGCCGGGAATGACCTTTTCCCGAGGCGTCCTGTCGGCAGCCTCCTTCTCCATTTTCAGTGCTCGCAGGGCAGCCTTTCGTACTGCGTTCTTGAGCCGGTCCCTGAACATGGAGCTTCCCTCTTCTTCTGCCAATGGTGCCATGGCTGCAGCTGTCCCGTCTTGAGCCATGGTTCAGGGAGCATGGCGTGGTAAGACGACAGGACGAAGGAGCGTGGTGCGTGAGCCTCTGGAAGGACATCGTCTTCGGGCGCCCCAACGGGACTCGCAGCAAGGTCCGGGACTTGTTGCTGGGGCGAAGTTCCGCCGGTGGGGGATCCTCCAGCAACTACACCCCCGCTGCTGACCGTGACGATGCCCCTCCGGAAGCGGCCGAAAAGGCGCTGAGTCTCGGGGTGGAGGCGCCCAAGGACGTGACGCCGCCCGATGGCTATGAAGTCGTTCTTCACAAGGATGCCCTGAGTCCAGGCCAGGTCACGGAGATCATCGTGGCCGGTACAGCGATCGCGCTGGCCAATGTCGACGGGACCTACCACGCGCTGTGCAACACCTGTCCCCATGCAGAAGGCTCCCTTGGGGAAGGGGCCTTGAGCGGCAGCACCTTGACGTGCCCCTACCATGGGTGGCAGTTCGACGTGACCAGTGGTTCCTGCCTGACCATGGGGGAGCATTCCGTCCAGACCCACGACGTTCAGATCGTGGAAGACGCGGTCTGCGTGGCTGTCTGAGGCGGACATGGGGGCTCGGGAACAGGAGTTGGAGGCCAGACTCAGGACGCTGGAGGCGGCACTCTTCGAGTCAAGCCCCGGCATCCAATTGCTCTGTGACCTCGAGGGTGAGGTCATCGCTCGCAATGCCGGTGCTCGTGAGCTGGGCAACGCCAAGAACCTGGCCGGGCTCTTCGACAAGCCCGAGGAGTTGGTGACCCTGCGGGAGCGGAACTTCCTGGGTGCGGACCTGGCAGTCCTTCGGCTGAGAGATGGCCGGCAGGTAATGATCGCCGCAACGCCGGTTGGAATTGAGGACACCCGCCTCTGGGAGGTGGTGCTTCACGACGTCACGACGCTTGAACTGGTGGGGGAGGAACAGCAGATCGCACGGCAGTTGGCTGCGGTGGGACGGCTGGGACGCCAGGTCAGCAACGAGATCACGTCGCCTCTGGCCGTCTTGCTGGGGTGCATCGAACTGCTCCAGACCCTCGAGAGTCTTCGGCCTGAAGTTCTTCAACGCCACCTGGCTGTGATGGGGGTCCATGCCCGTCGCATTGCCACCGTCATCCAGGGGCTGGATGCCCTGGCGTTGCGGGGGCGGGGTCCCTTGACCACTGTCGGGGTAGCGGAACTGCTGGAAACCGTTCTGCGGGAGCACCGCGAGTTGTTGCAACACCTGGGGTTGACCCTGACGGTGGAGCCTCCGGATCTGTGCACCACAGGCCAACCCATCCGGCTGAACCAGGTCCTGAGCGCCCTATTGCTTCAACTCGCTGGGTTCCTGGGCCAGGGAGCGGGTCTGTCCATCGAGGCCAGCCTGCGGGAGGCGGAGGTGGTGATTTCCTTTGTAGGGCACGCCTCCCCGCGCTTCATCGGGGCCAGACGCCGGGTCCTGGAAGACTGGAGGTCCGAAGGCCCCGGTCAGGATCTGCGAACCGCCGTGGCCCTCAACATTCTCGTGGCGCACTCCGGAAGACTCCAGGCTGCCGTCGGGGGACCGGCTCTCGAACTGGTCCTGCCTCACCTGGCACCGGCAGTCACCGGGCGGGCGGGCCTGCGCGTGCTTTTTGTCGACGACGACGTGATCATCAGGGAGACCACCCAGGAAATGCTGAAGGTGCTGGGCCACGAGGCACGGTGTGTGGAAACCGCGGAAGATGCCCTCGAGGTGCTCGGGAACACCTCCTTTGATGCCGTCGTCACCGACCTGGTCTTGCCCGGTCTGTCCGGTATGGGGCTCCGGGAGGAGATCGCTCGCCGCTGGTCAGGGCTGGAAGAACGGGTCGTGATCGTGAGCGGTGCTCGGCAGGCTCCCCCGGAATCCGTGGTCTTTGTCCGGAAGCCCTACACAGCCGTGCACCTCCACCGCGCCCTGGAGCGGGTCTGCAGGGCCGAGGAAGAAGAGGCCCGAGGCTAGAGGTCCTGGCTCAAGAGTCCGTCGAACCGCTAGATGTCGATGTCCTCGACGGTCTCGGCCTGGTCCATGATCAGGTGGAAGCGGGCTCCAGGGTCCTTGCCCATCAGGTCACTGATGGTCTGGTCTGTGGTGAGCAGATCCTCCGGGGAGACCACGACCTTGAGTAGACGCCGCTTCTTCGGATCGAGGGTCGTGGCGAACAGAGTCTTGGGCATCATTTCCCCAAGTCCCTTGAACCGGCTGATCTCAGGTTTGTAGCGTGCGGGAAGCCGGTTGAGGATTCGTTCCTTTTCCTGGTCATCACTGGCCCAGTAGGTCTCCTTGCCCACGTCGATCCGGTAGAGCGGCGGCTGGGCCAGGAACACGTGTCCCTGGTCGATGAGCCCTCGAAGGTGACGGTAGAAAAAGGTCAGCAGCAGCGTGGCGATGTGGTGGCCATCGACGTCGGCATCCATCAACAGGACGACCTTGTCGTAGCGCAGTCGGCTGCTGTCGAAGTCCTTGCCCATGCCGCAACCCAGGGCCTGGACGATGTTGTTCAATTCCTGGTTCTTTAGGACCGCCTTGAGGGAGGCCGACTCGGTGTTGAGCACCTTGCCGCGCAGGGGAAGGATGGCCTGGGTCTTTCGATCCCGACCCTGCTTGGCAGAACCCCCGGCGGAGTCGCCCTCGACGATGAAGAGCTCGCTCTGGGTTGGGTCCGTGCTCGAACAGTCGGCCAGCTTGCCCGGCAGGTTCAGGCGGTGACTTACCGCCGACTTCCTGCGAACCTGGTTTGCTGCGGCACGGCTGGCCATCCGCGCCCTTGCGGCCTGAATGGCCCGCAACACGATGGCCTCTCCCCAGGGGCGATTGTCATGGAGCCACTGTTCGATTGCCGGGCGGAGGGTGCCTTCGACGAGTCCCCGAACCTCCGGGTTGTTCAGCTTGTCCTTGGTCTGGCCCTGGAACTGGGGGTCAGGAATGTAGACGGACAGCAGGCCCAGGACGCCTTCCCGCAGGTCATCTGCGGTCAGGTTGACATTGCGAGGCGCCAGGGAGTGGGTCTCGATGAAGTTCCGCACCGCCCGGGTCAGGCCGTCCCGTAGCCCTTGTTCGTGGGTGCCTCCATCCGAGGTGGGGATGCCGTTGACGTAGCTCCGAAAGACTTCCCGAGGAGCATCGGTCCATGACAGGGCGAGGTGCAGTCTGAGCCCCTCGGAAACGTCATCCTTCTCGACCACCAGGTTCTCTGGGGTCACAGGACCACATTCCCTCTGCTTCAGCTGGTGCCGGAGAAAGTCGGCCAGGCCACCCTCGTGAAGGTACTGCCAGCTGTTTCCGGCGGCCTCGTCCTTGAACTTGATGGTCAGGCCCTTGTGCAGGTAGGCCTTGACCTCGAGGCGCTCCCGGATGAGTTCGCTGTCAAAGGCGACGGGCCCGAAGATCTCCTCGTCGGGGGTGAAGGTGATGCGGGTGCCAGTGCCGCGGGCGGCGCCCAACACGCGCAGGTCTCCCCGCGGCTTTCCTCTTCGGAAGTCCTGGCGGTACTCCTTGCCATCCCGCCTGATGACCGCGGAAAGCTGAGAGGACAGGGCGTTGACCACCGAGGAACCGACCCCGTGCAAGCCCCCAGAGGTGATGTAGTTGCTCTGGTCGAACTTTCCGCCGGCATGGAGGGTGGTGAGGATCAGTTCCAGGGCAGATCGTTTGTGGACCGGATGCTGGTCGACCGGAATTCCTCGACCGTTGTCCTGGACCGTGCACGCGTTGCCACTGGCGTGGAGGACGACGTTGACGGCGCTGGCGTGACCATTGATGGCCTCGTCCACCGCGTTGTCGACGATCTCCCAGATCAGGTGATGCAGTCCCGCCTTGCCGGTGCCTCCGATGAACATGCCCGGCCGCTTGCGCACGGGTGCAAGACCCTCGAGGACCGTGATGTCACTGGCGGTGTAGCCCCCGGCTGCCATCAGGATTCATCCTTTTCTTCGGGGTCGCCCAGGTCGACCTGGGGTCCCTGGACCCAGCGGGTGAAGTTCCCCCGACGAATGACACTGCGACCTCGGACGCCCCTGCGCCCCCCGAACTTGCTGTACCGGGCGGTCTCCTCGCGGCCATTGCTGGTGACCACGGTGGCCCCGCTGTGGACCCGGGTGTGAAGCTCGAAAGCGAGCACGTGGTCGTCCTTGTTGACCTTGATGGCAGTGATGCCCTTTCCTGGACCGCTGAGGACGTTCAATTCCTCGACCGGGTAGGCCAGGCAGTTCCCACCCTTGGTGGCCAGGCTGACGAATTCTCCGCCTCGTGTCAGGTAGACGGCAAGGGCGCCCTTGGTCGTCCTCATGTAGCGGCGACCGTTCTTCGTGGACGGGGCGCTGTGCAGGGAGAGAGGGAAGCGCAGTCCTCGGCCATCCCGACCGACTGCCACGCCATAGGGGCCGCCGGGAGTGGTGCCGTCGGACAGGGGTAGATCGGCCTGTTCTGGAGGGGAGGGGAGATTTCGGGGGTCGTGGCTGATGACCCCCACAATGCGCTCTCCGGCTTCGAATTTAAAGAGTTGCTGGACAGGGGCCCCGTAGCCGGTGGTGGCACTGATCTGGTCGACCAGCAGCGTGTAGGCGCCCCCTCGGTCCGTGTAGAACGTGATCGTTGACCGGGTGGAGGCCCGGTGTATCCAACCGATGGTGTCGCCTTCGCGAATACGGATTCTTTCCAGCTTGGTGAAGCTGGACTGGCGCTTGACCCAACCGTCCCGCGTCACGATGACAAAGGCGTTCTCGGCGATGATGTAGTCGTTTGCGCTGATCTCGATTCGCGCCTCATCCGCCTCCGCGAAGCCAGTGCGGCGAGCTCGCCCATAGGCCTTTCGGACCTCGAGCAACTCATCGCGAACCACCCCCCACAGGGCCTCCTCCGAGGCCAGGATGGCCTCGATGAACGCAGCCTCCTCCCGCTTTTCTGCCAACTCCTCCCGGATGGAGAGGATCTCCAGCTTGGCCAGCTTGTAGAGCTTGGTCTCGAGAACGGCGTCGGCCTGGACGTCATCCAGGTCAAAGCGGTCCATGATCTTTTCGGCAGCGTCTCTCTTGCCTTCACTTGCCCGGATCAGCCGAATGGCCTCATCCAGGTCGTTGAAGATCTTCTCGAATCCCTCCAGCAGGTGGATTCGTTCGTTCAGCTTGGCGAGCTCGTATTCAAAGCGCCGTCGGACGGTCTCCAGCCGAAAGTCGAGCCAGCAGCGCAGGGCCTGCTTGAGATCCAGTCGCGCTGGTGCGGAGACCTCGGGGTTCTCCGTGGGCACCAGGCAGGTGAGGTTCACATGGTAGCGCTGCTGTAGCGGCGTGTTCTTGTAGACGTAGGCCATGGCCGCGTCGAGATCCTGGGGCTTCCGCAGCTCCAGGACGACCCTGATTTCATCGGTGGACTCGTCGCGTACGTCCAGCACCTGGGGCAGCTTTCGCTGACGCACCAGCATGCCAATGCGCTCCACGAGGCTGGCCTTGTTCAATCCATAGGGCAGCGAGTGGATCACGGCGTAGGTGCGTCGTCCCACCTTTTCACTGGTGTATTCCCCGCGAACCGTGACCGGGCCCTGGCCGGTTTCGTAGACCAGGATGAGGTCCTCTCGGTCCGCCAGGATCTGTCCGCCGTTGGGGAAGTCCGGCCCCTTGACCTTGCGGCAGAGCTTGCGGACGGTGCACTCCGGGTCGTCGATCACCATGATGCAGGCGTCGATGATCTCCCGGAGGTTGTGGGGAGGAATGCGGGTGGCCATCCCCACCGCGATGCCCTCGCTACCGTTGATCAACAGCTGGGGAAACCGTGCGGGAAGGACAACGGGCTCGAACTGTTGGCCGTCGTAGTTTGGCCTGTAGTGCACCGTCTGCTTTTTGAGCTCCTCGGTCAGTTCCAGGGCCAGTGGCGTCAGGCGGGCCTCGGTGTAGCGCATGGCCGCGGGGGGATCCCCATCGAGGCTCCCAAAGTTGCCCTGGCCATCCACCAGGGGGTGCAGCAGGCTGAAGGGCTGTGCCATCCGCACCATGGCGTCGTAGATGGAACTGTCGCCATGGGGGTGGTAGCGGGCCATGACCTCGCCCACGACGGCGGCGGACTTGCGGTATCGCGAGTCGGGGCCGAGGTGAAGGTTGTGGCGCATCGCATACAGAATGCGGCGTTGAACCGGTTTCAGTCCGTCGCGAACGTCGGGCAGAGCCCGAGAAGTGATGACGGACAGGGCATAGGAAAGATAGCGGCGCCGGGCGGCCTCATGAAGGCGCACCGGCTGGATCTCCGGAATCATCGCGGATCGACCAGGAGCTGTCGGCCCGACGAGGCCGCGCAGGAAACCAAGGGGAGGGCGGAAAAGGGGGGGCAGCAAGGGGCGCGACGCGCCAGGACTAGCCTAACCCCATTGCGCTCCCTGCCCCGTCCGAGGCAGCCAGGATTCCACGGTCTCCATAGGCGACCCACTGCTGACCGGGCAGGGAGCGGAGGACCCGTACCTCCTTGCCGGTCAGGTCGCGCTCGAGAATGGCAGCGGAGCGAGCTGGGGAGAGAATGTGCCCGGACTCGGGATCGACCCAGGAGCGAGCATCCAGATGTTGGACCTCGGAAACCACGGAGGTCCGCTCCAGATCCACCACGACGATGGTGCAGTGATCGCCCTCAGGCAGACGAACAGCTGCGTAGCGTCCACCGGTGATCCCCCACAGACGATCCACCTGGACCTCGAAGTCCAGAACGTCCTGACCCACGGCGGCACACCCGCCGCGAATTCCTTCGGCCAGGTCGTAGTGGCCCATCACACCATCTCGATCCATGACGAGGAGGTCTGGCCGTCGGTTCACGAACGCCAGCTTGACGACGGGGACGTCGGCCAGTGGCGTCGGCGGTTCCACGGCGTCCTTGCCCGTGGTCGGATCCAGGACTCGCACGGCGCCCTTGGGGGTCGTGACCCCCAGCCAGGTTCCACTGCCGGAGAGCGCCATGGACTGCGCCCAGCCCAGTTCAAAGGCGCGGTTGCTGGCCAGGTCCCACCAACGCACCCCACCAGCACGGAGTTGGACCGCCACGATGTTGCCACCGACCGCCACGTCCAGGGCCCCGTAGGTCTCGTGACCGCCATCGAAGACCACCTCGCCGTTGCCGGCCTTCATGACTGCGATCGGGCCTCGGTCCGGCACGGTGACCAGGTAGTGGCCGTCACGATCCAGAACCAGGTGCCGCAAGGTCGCCCCCAGTTCGTAGACGACCCGGCGTTCGTCGCCCTTCCAGACCGCCAGGCGATTGTCATGCACGGCGATCCGGGTGTTGCCAAACCCGGTCACGGCACCCACCGGTGCAATGCCTTCTGCCTCTTTGCCCCCGTGCATGAGGCCATCGGTCCCGGCGACCTCCGGGTCTTGCTGGGACCAGACAGCGGCCCCCGTCGGATCGGGTGCTCCGTGGTGACTGGAGGCTGTGGGTGTGAGGTCGGGCAGGTTGAAGATGTGAATTGAACGCTGGGTCACCACTGCGGCCCGTTCTCCCTTGGGCGAGAGGGACATACCGATGATTCCCGAGCCACCTCGGGTGGCAAAGGAACCCGCCAGGACGCCGTCCACGATGCGCATGAGCGACAGACCCGCTGGCCCGGCACAGAGCACCATCGTGTTGTCTCGTGTGAAACAGGCATGCTCTGCAGCCATCTGGATGCGGTCCATCGGCAAGGACTCGTGTGTCCTCAGGTCGACCAGGCGGGGCTGGCCGTCGTCGGAGAGGCAGAGAAGTCGATCCCCTCGGGTATCGAATTCGACGCTGAGGCCTCCGAAACCCTTCCAGGCAATGATGCGTTCCTGGTTGGGAATGTCCCAGAGGCGGATCAGCCCATCGATGGCGATGGAGGCAAGCCGGCTTCCCTCCGGAGAAAGGGCGACACCCCGCATGGCACGTACACGACCCTCGCCACCTTCCCGGATTTCCTGGAAGACCGGGCCGCCATCGTTGGTCCGGTAGATACCGATGCTTCCCAGGTCATCGCCGACCGCCAACCACTTGCCGCCCTGGATGAGCCCAAGGGCGCCTGTCACGGGGCCGCCTGGTCGGAAGACCAGCCCCGGGGTGCTCTCGCCTGGCCTCTTCACCGCGACCACCCCCAGTTGGTCGGCGGTCGCCACCGCACCGCTGACGGGGTCATGACAGGCTGCCGTGATGGCCGCATCATGCACGTTGGGACAGAACTGGTCGGCGAGAGAAGCCATGTGGCCTGATCCTAACCTGCCATGCCCGAATGCACGCCCGATGACCGGCGGTCTGGTGGAAGGCCCCCGTGTCGCCCCCTCCCGCGCCGATTCGTTGGCGGGATGCCGCGTCGACGCTCGGTTGGCCGGTACCCGGTTCCCCAGTTGGCTGTGGCAGGACGGGGAACTGTTAGCCTTCCAGGTCAAGGACCTAGGGCTCCATGAACGAGATCGGCCTCATCCTGGGCTTTCACCTGCATGTTCCCCCAGGTGTGACATCCGACCGGTGGGATTGGTTTCACGCGGCCGCCCTGCAACCGCTCCTGGAGAGTCTGTGGGACAAGCCGGGCCCGAGGGTCTCCTTGCACCTCACCGGCACCACCTGGGAACTGCTGGCAGCAAGGGAACCCTCCACGCTCCAGGCCCTTCAGTCCCTGGTGGCGGGGAAACAGGTGGAGTTGCTCGGTGGGGCCTGGTCCTCGGCCTTTCTTGGGGGCATGCCAGAGCGAGATGCGATGACCCAGGTCCAGTTGGCTGCTCGGCAGCTCAAGGGGTTGTTCGACGTCATGCCTCGGGGCGCCTGGTTGTCCCAGGGGGCCTGGGACCCGGTCCTTCCTCGAATCCTGTTTCGGGAAGGACTTGGCCATACCTTCCTGCCTGACGATGCCTTCATGGCGGCCGGAATTCTCCCGCAGGAGTTGCGGGGGCCGGTCCTGACCGAACGGGAGGGCTGCACCCTGGCTCTTTTCCCCCTGGACGGCTTGATGGACTCCCTCATCCCGCGCTGCCCGGTTCCGGACCTCATCGTCTACCTTCGCCGCCGGGCCCAGTTGGAATTCGGCGTCACCTCGTGGTTCGGGGACCTGGCCCAGTTGGGGGAGAAGACCCATGAGACCGGGCTGCGGCCCTGGATGAACAGCCTCCTGGAGAACCTGACCGAGAACGAGCACTGGCTGCGGACGCTCTTTCCTACCCAGGCTCTTCAGCGCTACCAGGAACGAAGGGTGGTCTACCTGCCCAGTTGGTTCCCGCCTTCCCTGTCGGAATGCGCTCTGCCCCCGGGGGCCGTGGCGCAGTTCTCCAAGATCCAGACCGTTCCGCCGGCCGGCTGGGAGGCGTTTCTGGCGCGCTACTCGGAGGCCAATCGCCTGCACAAAGCTGTCCTGCGGGTCTCCCGTGAAGTCCAGGGCATGCGCATCCACCTTCGCAAGACAGGCCTGGATGATCAGAACCGGCAGTCTCTGGAACGGGTGACGGAAGCGCTTGCCCGGGCCGGATCGGCGGATGGTCTGTGGCATTCGCCTGGTCGCTGGGCTGGGGTCTACGATCCGGCCATTCGCCAGGCTGCCTGGGGTGCGCTCCTCGAAGCCGAGAAGACCTGCAACCAGGTCCTGGGTACCCACCAGGGCGTGCGTTGCGAGCGTGGGGACCACAACGGAGATGGTCGGGAGGAGGTCCTGGTCCACACCCCCCACTGCCTGGCGATGGTCGAGCCAGAAGCCGGTGGCGTGCTCAGCGAATTTTCCATCTGGCGGCAGCCGGTCAACGTCCTCAATGCAATCACCAGGCGCCAGGAGCTGTACCACGACCGTCTCGTGCGCGATTCATTGCTCCCGGCCCTGGTGGAAAAGGGACTCGAGGGAATGAAGGCCGACACAGGCCTGGGCATGTCCCCGGAGGACGAGGAGGAGACCGCGTCGATCATGGTGGTCGACGACGATGAGTACGAGTCTGGACGATGGGACCTGGGCGACCCGCGATGGGAAGCCACGCTTGGCGATCGCCTACAGCATGATCGAGGGACCAGGGCCTCCTTCATGGACCACTTTCTCGGGAGCGAGACGACACTGGAGAACCTGTGGCGGGGACAGCACTCCGAGGAGGGGGACTTCGTCTACGGCTCCTACAATGTGCTCAAGGCGGAGACGGTCGGCCCGGACCTGGTGGACGTTCACATGGCCCGAGAGGGGCTGGTGCGGCAGGTGGGCGCCAAGGGGGTGGAAGATCGTCTCGTCCAGGTGAACAAGCAGTACCGCTTCCATGGCACCCAGTCTCGGGTCGATGTCCGGTATGAGATCAGCAATCGCTACCATTCCCCGGTTCACAGCACCTTTGGGGTCGAAGTCAACCTGGGCCTCGATGGCCGGGTGGGGGACCTCATCGCCCTGGAGTTGGAGGACGGCCGCAGCGTTCCGGTCACAAAGCGGGGCAAGGTGGATGGTATTCAGAAGGTGGTCCTTGTGGACCAGACACGGGGGCTCAGGATCGTGTTGCTGACCCGGAGGATGGCCACGCTGTGGTTCTACCCGGTCGAATGCTTCGTGGCCGGGAGCGGTGGTCTGGAAACGGTGTACCAGGGCCAGTGTCTGCTATTTGGCTGGCCGGTCAGCCTCTGGGGAGAGGAACGGGTCCGGCTGGACCTGGCTCTCGAGGTCCAGATCTAGCGACAGCGGCGTTCGGGGTGCTTCTGGAGTCCTGCTCGTTTGAAAAGCGGGAATGCGGCCCGCTATTTCTTCTTTTTCTTCTTCTTCTTTTTCTTCTTACCGTCGTCCTCGCCCTCTTCTGCCGGGGGTTCGCCCAGGCCGGGACAGAGGGCCCGGAGGTCAGGGACTTCCATGATCTCCATCCACTGACCCTGCAGCGTTTCGTCGGGACACTTGACCTGGACCAGGTGGGTTCCGGTGACGAGGGGCAGGGTCTTGGTCACTTCCACGCCGTCCACATAGGCCTGGATGTCGGAGGCCTGCTTGGGAATGTCGACCAGGTTCCTGCTGTCCACCTCGGAACGAATGGCCTCGAAGAGGGCCTGGGCCTCTCGGTCTGCGACCAGCCCCGTGTCCCAGGAATAGAACAGGTCCTTCTCAAGGGCCTTGCGCCAAAAAGACAGGGCTGCCTCGTTGCGGTCCCCGGCGAAGAACTCCATGACGCCCTGGTAGTAGAAGATGCCGGCCAGGGTGTACCCGGGAACGACGCCTTCGTGGCTCGGGGCGATCGTCTCGGCTTCGGTCAACAAGGACTTGGCAGTGGCGAAGTCGCCTTCGGCGATGGCTTGAATGGCGGTGAAGACATTGTCTTCCACGCCCGCTGCCTGGGCCAGGCCGGGAAACAGCGCGGCGGCCAGGATGGCGGAGAGGCTCGGAATTCGGAGTGTGCGGAGGGTCATGGCATTGAGGAGACTACACGCTTCAGGCGGTAAACGGGTGAGGACTGTCCCGGAGCATGGCCGGGAGCAGGCCGGGTCTGGTTCACTCGATGTAGCCCAGTTCGCGTAGCTGTTGTTCCGTCCGGGGATCGATTTCTGGGGCGTCGTCGGGGATTTCCACTCGTGGTTCGCTGTCCAGCAGGCGAGCCATCTGACGGGCCCGATCGTGGGGCATCGGACCATCGCCGGTCTCCGGAACCTCTCTCGAGAGGAGATCCACCTGTTCCCCAGGGTCGTTGGCCAGGTTGTAGAGCTCCTCGTGATCCTCTCCCTGGATGTATTTCCATGGCCACAGTCGCAGTGCTTTTCGCTCCTGGCCATACCGAATGGCCGCTGCCACAGAAGGCCATGGGGCCACGGGATCCTCCACCGGCTGGCCCAGCGCCTCGTAGAGCGGGAGTCCGTCCAGGCCCTGGGGGATGGGCTGAGATGCGACCTTGAGCAGGGTCGGGAGGATGTCCACGGTTCGAACAGCTCGCGTCACCGACGCCCCAGGAGACCCGGCCCCTGTGGCGACCAACAGCGGAACCCGGACCAGTTCCTCGTAGACGGAGTGACCGTGCCGGGTACCCGGGGGGATGGGCTCCCCGGGGTAGGCGTCGGGGTGCTCACCGAACTCCTCTCCATGGTCTGCGGTCACGACCACCCAGGCATTCTTGGGCAGGGCCTCCAGCACCCGTCCCAGTTGTTCATCCGCGAAACGGATCTCGGCGTCGTACAACCGTTCGATGGGGTCCGCGTAGTCCTCTGGTAGACCCTCCAGGTGGCGCTCCGGCGGGTTGTAGGGGCCGTGGGGATCCATGAAGTGGAGCATCAGGAACCAGGCCCCCTCTCCCTGGGCGGCCAGGAAGGCGAGGGCCTTGTCTGCCTGTCGGTTCGCCGGCGTGTAGGACCGATCGGGCAGAAGTGTCAGGCCCACCTGGTCCAGAGGCTGCAGGATGAGCGGCATGTGGCCCAGTCCCAGGGCATCGTCGTAGTAGTCAAAGCCCTGGTCCAGTCCGAAGAGACGCTTGAGCCAGGCATTGGTGACGATGGCACCCGTGGTGTAGCCGGCCTCTTTGAGCAGTCCCGGAAGGGTCTGGCTGCCGCTTCTGAGTCCGGTCCCCAGGTTGCGGCTCCCGTTGTTGACGCCTGCCCCATGGTGGTCGGGGGCCAGCCCGGTCAGGATCGAGGCAAAGCCAGGGAGGGTCCATCCCGCGCCGGACATGGGCTGCTGGTAGACCCAACCCCGGTCCGCCAGTCGGTCCAGGTTCGGGGTCAGGTCCCGGACCTGGCCATAGGCACTGAGCCTGTCTGCCCGCAGGGTGTCGATGACGACGAGCAGGATGGGTGGAGCCTCCCGAGCAGGTGCCGGGTCCGGGTACCCGGGGACGACCAGGGCCGGAAGGGGGAGACGGAGGATCCAGAACAGAACAGCCAGGATGCTGATGCTCCGCAGGGGTCTCGGGTCACGGGCCCGCAGGAACCAGCCCAGGCCCAGGGCCAACAGCGCTCCCAGTGCCAGGACAGCAAGGTCCACCAGGAGCGCGGTTCCGGAGAACGCAGATCCCAGGGCATTGAGGTTGGCCACCAATCCCAGTGCAGTCACCAGCCAGGCGCCTGCCAGTGCCCCCCACTGGAGGGCTTCCCGGTTCCGCAACAACACCCGAGTGGCCACCATGGCCCCGCCGCAGAGGACAAGAGCCACCCCGAAACCGGGCCAGGCTGGGAGGGTGCGCTCGGCCAGCTGGAAGCAGAGCCGCCCGCCGAGGAGGAAGGTGGCTGTGCCGGTCCAGATCCAGGCACAGACAGGAAGGGGATCCCGGGTTCTGGCTCCTGCGATAGCGCCGACCAACCCCGGCACCACCACGTAGAGCGGAAGCAGCGCCAGCACCTCGGTGGGTGTCAGCGGGGGCTGAAGGAGGGCGAAATTCACCAACTCCTCGGCGCCGAAGAACGCGACGCCGGTGGTCAAGCCCAGGGCCAGTCCTCTCAACAGCAGCGGTCTGTCCCTCCCCAGCAGCCTTTCACGCCGACGCAGGATATCCCGGGCAACAGCGAGCGTGCCCGGCCATGAGAATTCGCTTCTTCGCCTACTTCTATCCGCCCTGTGTGGGGGGAGGTGAGGTCATTCTGGCGAACCAGGCTCGAGTGCTGGCAAAGCGTGGGCACGAGGTCCATGTGCACTGCACGCCCTACACGAACCTGGATCTCTCCAGCGCCACGGAAGTGGGGTCCTCCCAGGAAGGGGGGGTGCATGTTCACCGCCACCGGTCCTGGGTCCTGCCCGTGCAGAATCCCCTGGAGAAGGACGCAGTGACGCCTGGCATGTGGTGGGGGGCCTGGGAGCCAGCCGACCTTCATGTGTCCATGGGCTACCCCTCCCTGCACCTCGATGCCTGCAGCATGCAGGCCCTGGTTCGGAGCACGCCGCTGGTGGTGCAGAACTACATCACTGCGGAGTTCCTGGAGGAGATCCTGGCGGGTGAGGGGGGGCTGAACAAGCGCATTCGAAGTCTCTACTGGCAGACCTGGGTGCGACGGGCCCTGGGAAGAGCAGACCTGGTGCTGGCAGACTCTCCACTGGCGGCCCAGGGTCTCCGGGATCGTCTGGGATTGGAAAACGTGGCCTACCACATGGGTTCGGGGGTGGATCCCGCTGAATTTGAAGGGGTTTCCCCCGACCAGGTCGCCTCGGCTCGGACGGCCCTTGGGCTGGGAGAGGACCGCCTGATCCTGTCTCCCTCGCGCATCTCCAGGCAGAAGGGAGCCGATCTCCTGGTCCAGGCGGCCGGGCCCTTGCTCCAGGAGGGATGCCGCCTGGTGTTTCTCGGACCGGTGAATGAGCCGGACTTCTACGAGCATGTCCAGGCACTGGCGGAGCCCCACGGGGACCGGGTGGTGTTTGGTCGCCTGGACCGGCCCGAGTTCGTGGCGTTGATGAGCGATGCCGAGGTCATCTGCCTGCCGAGTCGAGGGGAGGCTGGCGGGGGTGTTGTCCTGGAGGGCATGTGTGCCGGGCGGACGGTCATTGCCTCCGAAGGCGTGGAGGCAGCCCGGGAGGACTACCTGGAGCATGGCGTCAACGGCCTGATGTGTCCGGTCGAGGACATCGAGGCCCTTCGAGTCTGCCTGAGGCAGGCCATGGAAGAGGACTGCTCCTCGATGCGGGCAGCAGCGCGCGATACCGTGCTGTCCCGCTACACCTGGGAGGCCAGTGTGGACCACCTCTGGTCCCTCTGGGAGCGGGCCCTTGGAGCGCGTCTTGGCTGACCCGGTTCTCAGTGTCCTCATCCCGACGTTGAATCGGGGCAAGCTGTTCCATGACACTGTGCGCCAGGTCCTGGCCCAGCCCTACAGGGACCTGGAACTGATCCTGATCGACCAGTCGGACCCGGAGCCTCGTGCAGCCAACGAGGCCCTGCTGGCCGAGCTGGACGATCCGCGGGTGGTCTACCGGCATCTCGACGTGAAGGGCCTGCCCAATGCCCGCAATGAAGGCATGGCCATCGCCCGGGGAGAGGTCTGGCTCTTCCTGGACGACGACGTCATTCTGTTGGGGGATGTGATGGGGGCCCATGTGGCCGCCTACGAGGACCCGAAGGTCGGCGGTGTGACCGGGCGCATTGTGGAGCGGACGGTGCGGCCAAACCGGCCGGATACCTGCAATGAGATCTCCCCGGGAGGCAGGGTGCTCACGAATCTCTGGGGCACCGAGCCCTGTGAGATCCAGACCCTGAAGGGCGCCAACATGAGCTACCGGGCCCAGGCCTGTCGCGAGATCGGCGGAGGCTTCGACCGGATGTTCACGGGTACGGCCCTGTTGGAGGACACCGATTTCAGCGAACGCATTCGGGCCGGGGGATGGACCTTGCTGTTCCTTCCCGAGGCAGAGCTGGTCCACCTGTCTGCCATCCAGGGCGGGGTCCGGGTCGAGGATGCCCTGAGGACCGAGTACTGGCGCTTCCGGAACTGCACCTACTGGTCGTTGAAGCACCGGGGCCTGACCTCGTTGCCCCTGGTCGCGGCGACCTACAGCAGCATCGCCCTGAAGCGGGCTGTGGAGTGGCGGCACCCCGCGGCCCTGGGCGAACTTGCCAAGGCGTTTTCGCAGGGCATTCAGGCCTGGAGGGAAGGGCCTGACCAGGGCCTTCCCGAACGGAACTAGGGACCGTTCTACCGGGTCCCGAACCCGACCCCGATCAGGACAAGCAGCCCTCCCACGATCTCCAGGCTGTTGGGGACCTCGGCAAATGAGGACCAGGGCGATCAGCGCGGCGCCCACCGGTTCCAGGAGGATGAAGATCGACGCCACAGAGGCCTTGACGTAGCGCACGCTGTAGTTGAAGCCGTTGTGGCCCAGCAGCTGAGGACCGACCGTGAGTCCCAGGAGCGCCAGCCAGCTGCTGTCGGAGTACCCCCAGATCGGGGCGTCCAGGGCCAGTGCGATGGGCAGCAGGACCAGTGCGGCTGCCCCGGAAACGAGACCGCCGTAGGTGGCGATACCGACTCGCTGGCGCACCCGACGTCCGACGAGCAAGTACAGGGAACCGAACACCCCGCCCAATAGCGCCAGCAGGTCACCGAGCAACGTGGCTTGCCCAGCGCTGCCGCCCCCGGCCAGCAGCAATACCCCCGGCACAGCCACCCCCAGGCCGATCCAGTAGGCCCGGCGGGGAGTCTCCTTCCAGCCCAGCCACTCCACGAGTGCGGTCCACACCGGTGTCAGGGTGACCAGCAACGTGGACCGCATGACAGTGGTGTGGGCCAGGCTGGCAAACCAGGCCCAGAAGTGGAGGGCCAGCATGGTGCCCGCCAGCAGGATCCAGAGCCCGTCCCGGCGAGACACCGGTCGCAGGGTTGGGGCCAGCAGCAGGGCGACCCCCAGGGTTCGCCAGAAGCCCACGGACGCAGGGTGGACCCCTTCCGCCAGCCGGACGAGCGGGGCTGCAGTGCTGACGGCCACGACGGCCACTGCCATCACGCCGACCACGTGAAGCGGTACGCCTGCCTCGGGATTCAGTTCCGGTGCAGGACGCACAGGACTTCGGTGTGGGGGGTCTGGGGGAACATGTCCAGGACCTCCAGGCGATGGATGCCGTATCCCGTGGCACGAAGAGGCCGAAGGTCCCGGGCCAGGCTCCTGGTGTTGCAACTCACGTACACGATCCCGCGGGGCCGAGCCATCGCAAGTGCCTCCAGGACGCCTGGTGCAACA
Source organism: uncultured Enterobacterales bacterium (assembly GCA_964567625.1). GTDB lineage: Bacteria > Myxococcota_A > UBA796 > UBA796 > CAJQPC01 > CAYFPX01. The sequence goes on from CAZMNK010000080.1 coordinate 23,022, forward strand.
GGACATCAAAGGGGTGTTCGCCGGGTTGGGCCCTGTCCGCATTGGCCTGGACCAGGTGCGGTGACAGCCCCGCCGTCTCGGCATTTCGCCGGGCGTCGCGTACGGCTCCGGGGTGGGATTCGATGCTGGTGACCGGGACACCAGCCGCTGCGAGTGGCAGCCCCAGGTTGCCCGCGCCACTGTAGAGCTCCAGAAGGGCCTCCGGTGCCAGTTCCAGCACCTCCTCCCGGACACGCCCCACGAGGACCGAATTCATTTC
>CAZMNK010000081.1:0-23195 GCA_964567625.1 uncultured Enterobacterales bacterium
ACAGCAGCACGGCCAACACCTGGTACGACGACGTGGACGGTGATGGCTACGGGGACGCCTCCACATCCAGGATGGTCTGCGAGGCGCCAGACGGTGCCGTGACCGATGGCCTGGACTGCGACGACCTGGACGCTGCGGTGAACCCGGACGCCGCCGAGGTCTGCAACGACATCGACGACAACTGCGACGGCGACATCGATGACGACGACCCCGATGTCACCGACACCGAGACCTGGTATCTCGACTTTGACGGCGACGGATATGGCTCGAATGCCTTCTCTGTGGCGGCTTGCGAGGCCCCATCGGGGCTGGTGGATGACAACACGGACTGCGAAGACACCGACGCGAACATCAACCCCGGGGCCGACGAGGTCTGCAACGACATCGATGACGACTGCGACGGCGATATCGATGACGCCGATTCGGGCGTAACCGAGACCTCGACCTGGTATATCGACCACGATGGCGACGGGTTTGGTTCAGAGGACTACACCACCAGCGCTTGCGAGGTCTCTCCAGGCTGGACCGATACCAGCTCGGACTGTGACGACAACGACGGCACCGTGAACCCCGACGCCCAGGAAGTCTGCAACGAGATCGACGATGACTGCGATGGGGACGTCGATGATGACGACTCGGACGTCTCCGAGACCAGTACCTGGTACGCCGATGGCGACTCCGATGGGTTCGGAGATCCAGAGAGCAGCGCGGAGAGCTGCGAGCAGCCCAGTGGCTTCATCTCGGATGACTCCGACTGTGACGATGCGTCCACGGATACCCATCCCGAGGCCACCGAGGTCTGTGACTCTGTCGACAACGACTGCGATGGCGCCATCGATGATGACGACCCGGAGGTGTCCGGTACCAGCACCTGGTACGCGGATGGCGACTCCGATGGGTTCGGGGATCCGGCCACCAGCACGGAGAGTTGCGAACAGCCCAGTGGCTTCACCTCGGATGACTCCGACTGTGACGATGAGTCCACGGACGTCCATCCCGAGGCCACCGAGATCTGCGACTCTGTCGACAACGACTGTGACGGGTACATCGATGATGACGACCCGGACGTGTCCGGTCCCAGCACCTGGTATGCCGATGACGACTTCGATGGGTTCGGAGATCCAGCCAACAGTACAGAGAGTTGCGAGCAGCCCAGCGGCTTCATCTCGGATGACTCCGACTGTGACGATGCTGCCAGTGACGTCCATCCCGAGGCCACCGAGGTCTGCGACTCTGTCGACAACGACTGTGACGGGGACATCGATGATGACGACTCGGAGGTCTCCGGTGGCAGCACCTGGTACGCGGATCTGGACGGCGACGGCTATGGCGATCCGGACAACACGACCACGGCCTGTGAGGCACCCTTTGCCTATGTTTCCGACGACCTCGACTGTGACGACACCGACAACTCCCTGGTGCAGTGCCCGAGCTGCCTGTACCACCTGGACTTCGGCCACTCGACTGGAGATGGGGTCTATGCCATCGACCCCACGGGGAGTGGCGTGGCCATCGATGTCTACTGCGACATGACCCGGGATGACGGTGGCTGGACCCTGGTCATGAAGCAGGCCGCCAATTCGGGCTATGGCTCGACGCTCTCCGTGATCGCGTGGGCCGGTTGGTCCACCCCGGGTGAACTTGTCAACGAGACTGACGCCTCGGTCGATGACGGGAACATGGTGAACGCGGCCTACAGCGACTTGAACGTCCAGGATCTACGCCTCACCGCCTCCGAGACCTGGTTGGACGACGCCAGTGGAGCCTGGCAACACACCGTGAACGCCACCCCCTATGACGCCCTCAGTGACGACTCGGCCAACTCGGTTGGAAACCTGGGTGGTGAGGAGACGACATCCTGGTCAGCCCAGTCCTTTACGGACGAGACCTGGACCAGCACGAACACGGGCTACGGCCTGTGCTGGCGTTCCGGCCCCTGGTTCAACCAGACCTCCCACGAGTACACCAGTGGGGGTGTGAAGTGGGGTTGGTTCTTCAACAACGAGTGCTATCAGTACACCACCGATACGGCCGAGGGCCTGGGCTGCTGCGGCAACAGCAGCTGGTACCGGGAGAGCCCCTGGACCCTCTACCTGTGGGGTCGATAGCCGGACCGGTCACGCTGGTCAGCGAGTGGGGTGCAGCGGCCATGATTCGCTAGGTGGCCGTGTCCTCGGTCCCTGCCGCCACGCAGTGAGTGAGCCCGTCCGACTCGACCACGCAGACTTCCTCTTCGGGGCAGTCAGTGGCCTCCCCCCAGATGGCATCTGAACCACACTGCTGAATCTGCGATTCACCAACACAGTTCAGGGTACCGGTGTCGCAATCGCCGGTGAGTTCATCGTCGGAGAGGTTACATCCGGGGATAACCAAGGTAATAACGGCAGAAATCGTTAGTATAGAAACAACAAGGTGGCGCATGGCCTGGTCTCCGTTGTAGCAAAAACAGTGGGATTCGAGTCAACGCGAAAGCGAGAGTCCGATCGGGAGGAACGGTGTTCCGGGCTCGTCAGTCGCCGCCAAGGAACCTGGCCAGGGCGGCTGTGGTCGCTTCCCCGCCCGAGAGCTCCTGGAGTCGGGTCTCAAACGGGGTGCCGGTGCTGATCGGAGCGACGAGTTCCGTGGCAAGCCAGGGACCGACCTTCTCGTTCCCGATGATCGGTTCGCCGACGGCCTTGACCGCCGCTTCCCAGAGCGTCGCCTCGGTGGGGTAGGCATAGAGGTAGTTCTGGACATAGGCCGGGAAGTTCAGCATCAGGCTCGACCCCAGGAAGGAGGTCCAGGCAAGGCCTGCTTCGGTGACAGGCGCGTCCCAGCTGCGGGACCGCATCTCCTTCTCCAGAGCTGCCGCCTCTCGTGCCACAGTCTGCCAGGCGCCGGGCATCTCGTAGAGCATGCGCTCCACCTCGGTGCAGCCCAGGTACCAGGAGATGATCTCCACCATGTCGTGACGCACGCTGTTCTGGAGGGCCAGGCGCTGGTCCTCGGGCATTTCTGGGGCATAGCGGCCGTGGTAGTCCGGTTGGAAGACCATCCGCTCGAAGAACTGGCCATAGCCCTCAAACCAGGCCGTGGGTGGCTGCCAGCTGACCGGTGAGGCGGCTGCGGACTCGGGCAGCATGCGCCACCAGGTCGAGAACCCCATCTCGTGGGTGAGCGCCCGGTACGGCCAGAGACCCCACCGACTGTCCACGGACATCACCACAGCGGCGTGCTCGGGAGGCTTCAGGGGATAGCTGTAGGCGCCCGGCCGGGTGTAGCGGGAGGGGCCGCTGTAGATCTGGATGCCGTCGATGGACAACCCCAGGTCCACAAAGGCCTGGGCCACTCGGGGCTCCGCCAGGTCGGCATCGAACCAGCCCTCCGCCTGGGACAGATCCAGATCCAGGCCCGCCAGTCGACGGAGCATCGGCTCGTGGACGAAGTCCACGGGAAGACCATGTTCCTGGGCCGCCCTGGCTATCTCCTGGCCGGCGGCAGCATTCAGGGGCTGAACCAGCTTTCGGAGCTCCTGGGAGATGGCCGCCACGCCCTCAGGGGTCAGGGCCCGGTGAAAGAGGGCGAGTTCCCAGTAGGACTTGTAGCCCTCCCGGCGGGCGATCTCGTTTCGCAGGCGAAGGAGTTCCTCCAACTCCGGTCCGATCCAGGCCATGCGGTGATCCACCCAGGCCTCGGCCAGGGCCGCTCGGGTCTGCTGGTCCAGGTCGTCAGCTTCCTCGGACACCTGGGACCAGCGCCCTTTCAGGTTGATCTCGACCTTGCCATCTGGGCTCGTCCAGCTGGCCTGTTCGCTGCGCAATTCGTCGATCTGGGCCAACAGCCGGGTCTCTGTGGCCTTTTCATCCTCGGTCCAGGACCGGAGAAAGGCCGCGTGGCGGGCATAGGCCTCGGCCCGTGTGGTCACGGAGGGGTTGCTGCTCTCCCGAGCCTGTTCGATCACCGCCCGAAACCTGGGATCTCGGAAGAAGGCCACGCGCCGTTGCTGTCGTTGGATCTTTCGATCCTGGGCCTCCTTGTTGTGCACGTTGCGCGTGGTGTCGGTCTCGGCCACTCCCAGCCGGTTCATGATCCGGGCATATTCAGCGTCGTAGGTGGCGAGAGGATCGTCCCCGGACAGCGGCCCCTTGCCTGGTGCACAGGCAGTCAGGGCGAGGATCAACAGGGTTGGACCGGCGCTCATGACCGGATGCTACCCCGCAGCGCATGCGATGCTCACGGATGGCCGACCAACGAGGAGCAGAGCGACGGATGCAATCTTCAGGGACGGGGACAGGGCTCGGACAGGCCGAGGAGCGATTGTTGCGGCGGGCACGTCATGGAGACCTGGGGGCCCTGGGAGCCCTCTGGGACAGCATTGTCGATGAGGTCTGGTCGGTCGCGAGGGGGTTGCTGGAGGAACAGGAGGCCGAGGAGGTGGTCCTGGCTGCGCGAGAGGCATTGAAGGCGGGGGCTTCCGGTCTCGCCGTGGGGCCTCGCTGGGTGGAAGTCCCTTTTGCCCGGCTCTACGAGGAGGTGCATGGCGCCATGGGGCTGCCACCACTGGGAAGTCTCGACCCGGCGGTGTGGATGAACTGTGAGCCTCCGCAGGAAAGATGGGAGTTGCATCAGGACTCGGAAGCTGCGCGGCGCGCCGTTCGCCAGTTGCCGCCTGCCCTGCGTTTGATCGAACTGTTCACCTTGCTTACCCCCTGCACCGTGGATGGCATCGCTCGGTTTGCGGGTGTGCGTCCGTCATTCGTGCGCCAGGCCCGCTCGGCTGCCACCTGGCGCGTCCTCCAGGAGCTCCGGTCGTGACACCAGAAGAACTGGAAAGGATCGTGGGGCTGCTGCCCTGCTACCGGGCTGCTCAGCTCGATTCGGACCAGGCAGACGCCGTTCGTCAGGCCCTGCACGAGGACGCGTCCTTGCGCCAGTTGCTGGCGACCATCCAGGACGCGGATCGGCGGACCATAGCCTCCCTTCGACAGGCGGCCCCCGCGGAGTTGCGCGGCGTGGTGACAGAAAAAGCCCCGACACTCCTGTCCGCGGCCTGGTCCCGAGCGGCGGTCTTGATCACTGCCGCATCGTTGGCTCTTCTGTCCTTTTCCACGGTGGAGACATCAGCCGATCTGGGCCAACTGGAACCCCTGGAAGACCTGCTCATTGCCGCCCGGATCGGGGATCTGGACCTGATTTCGAGCAACCAGACCGGGAGCCTTCAACAGGCACTGCTCCAGGCCGAGGTGCCGCCAGCGTGGACCACCATCGAGGATCTGGGTTCGCTGGGCCTGCTCCTGGATGGCGCGCTCCTGGCCGATGAAGGCGTGGCCGTGGTCTGGCGGGACGCCCAGGGCGGGACCTTCCTGCTTGTGAAAGGGGCGCCGATGGACATCTACCGCACCCCGGACCGGGTGCTCCGGCCCGACACCGGAAGCGGTCCCGTGCTCCAGGGCCATCAACTCCAGGGCTTCAGCGCCATCTACTGGGAGCAAGGCGGTCGGGGTTGTTCCCTGGTGGCCGGCGTGCCCCTGGACGAGGTGGCAGGGCTGGCTTTCCAGGTGGTCTGGAGGCCCGTCGGCTGATCGTGTAGGATCCCTGGAGGCCGGCGGAGACCAGAGAGCCCCGTCGGACCGCGCAAGGAGCGTCCCCACCATGGCAGAAGGCCCCGGTTCTCAGCGTCTCGGCGAACTGCTCGTTCGCGAGAAGCTCATCACGCCTCTCCAACTCCAGTCTGCGATGGAGGAGCAGCGCGGGCAGGGCGGTCGACTTGGCTACCAGCTCACCAAGCTCGGCTACATCGAGGAGAACGAGCTCACCGCCTTCCTGTCCAAGCAGTACGGCGTTCCGAGCATCAGCCTGGCCGAATTCGAGATCGACGCCGAGGTGCTCAAGCTGGTGCCCAAGGAAGTCGTGATGCGCCACCAGGTGATTCCGGTCAACCGTGCCGGGAACACGCTGATCGTGGCGATGGCCGACCCCTCGAACATCTACGCCATCGACGACGTGAAGTTCGTGACCAACCTCAACATCGAGGTCGTGGTCGCCAGCGAGCAGTCCATCGCCGAGGCCATCGAGAAGTACTACACCTCGAACGTCACGTTTGAAGACGTGATGATGGACTTCGCCGAAGAGGACGAGGAATTCGAGATCGAAGAGGTCGAAGAGGACATCAATGTCCTGGACCTCGAGAAGTCTGCGGGCGACGCCCCGGTCGTCAAGCTCGTGAACCTGATCCTGCTCGATGCCATTCGCAAGGGCGCCAGCGATATCCACTGCGAGCCCTACGAGAAGCAGTTCCGGATCCGGTACCGGATCGACGGCGTGCTCTACGAGGTCATGAAGCCGCCGGCAAAGCTCAAGCACGCCATCACCTCACGTCTCAAGATCATGTCCTCCCTGGACATCGCCGAGCGGCGCCTGCCCCAGGATGGCCGGATCAAGCTCAAGATGGGCCGGGGCAAGGAGATGGACTTTCGTGTTTCGGTCCTGCCGACCCTGTGGGGGGAGAAGGTCGTCATGCGGCTGCTCGACAAGTCCAACCTGCAGCTGGACATGACCAAGCTGGGCTTCGAGGAAAAGGCCCTTCAGCACTTCAAGATCACCCTGGCCCTGCCCTTTGGGATGATCCTGGTCACCGGTCCGACCGGTTCCGGAAAGACGACCACGCTGTACTCGGCACTGTCCGAGCTCAACAAGTCCACGGAGAACATCTGCACCGCGGAGGACCCGGTCGAATTCAACCTGTTCGGGATCAACCAGGTCCAGATGCACGAGGACATCGGCCTCAACTTCGCCGCCTCCCTGCGGTCCTTCCTGCGTCAGGACCCGGACATCATCATGGTCGGTGAGATCCGGGACTTCGAGACCGCGGAAATCGCGATCAAGGCCGCGCTCACCGGTCACCTGGTGATCTCGACCCTGCACACCAACGATGCGCCAAGCACCGTCTCACGAATGCTCAACATGGGCATCGAGCCCTTCCTGGTGGCCAGCGCCGTGAACCTGATCGGTGCCCAGCGCCTGGTGCGCAAGCTCTGTGCGGACTGCAAGCAGGTGGTCGAGATCCCGGAAGAGACTCTGATCGAGATCGGCGTTCCTCCAGACCAGGTCGCGGAATTCCAGGGCATGCGTGGCGCCGGTTGCAGGACCTGCAACAACTCGGGCTACAAGGGCCGAATTGCGGTCTACGAGATCATGCCGATGACCGAGGAGCTGCGGGAGTTCGTGCTCAATGGTGCCTCGACCATGGAGCTCAAGCGGGAAGCCATTCGCCAGGGGATGAAGACCTTGCGGATGTCGGCGCTGACCAAGCTGGCCGAGGGTATGACCTCCATGGAGGAAGTCGTTCGCTCCACGGCGCCGGACTAGGCCCTGGCTCGACCGAGATCGCAGCCTGTTGAACTCTTGTTCTGCGTGAGCCCCCTGGACCCGTGCTTGCGGCGGAGTGGGCGGCTCCAGTAGACTCGGGCCTGGGCATTGCTGCCCGGAGGTCCGAGACCCATGCCTGTTTTTGCCTATGAAGGGCGCACTGCGTCCGGTGAGGTCAAGAAGGGCGAGGTCGAGGCAGCCAACCAGGATGCAGCACGCACCCGTCTGCGCCAGATGCAGATCAGCCCGACCAAGGTGAAGGCCAAGGGCGGCGCGCTCTCAATGCCTCAATTCGCGTTCCTCAAGCCGAAGGTCAGCACCAAGGACCTGGTCATCTTCGTGCGGCAGTTCGCCACGATGATCGACTCCGGACTGCCCCTGGTGCAGTGCCTGGAAATCCAGGCCTCCCAGGCGTCCAATCCGACCCTGCGCGAGCAGCTCGCGGTGATCAAGGAGTCCGTGGAATCCGGCTCCACCTTTGCTGACGCCTTGAAGAAGTTCCCGGCCACCTTTGACGACCTGTTCCGCAACCTGATCGCTGCGGGTGAGGTCGGCGGTATCCTGGACACCATCCTCAACCGCCTGGCGACCTTCCTTGAGAAGAACGAGAAGCTGAAGCGCCAGATCAAGGGCGCGATGACCTACCCGGCCATCGTCATGGGCGTTGCGCTGCTGGTCGTCACCGTGCTGCTGCTCAAGGTCGTTCCCACCTTTGAGAGCATGTTCCTGGAGTTTGGTGGTGCGTTGCCGGCACCGACGCAGATCGTTGTGGACCTCTCGAAGTTCATGCAGAAGAACTTCATGTTCATGTTCGCGGCAGCAATTGCGACGGTCTACGCGATCAAGTTCACCTACGGCACCTCCAGGGGCCGGGTCCTGTATGACCGGATCTTCCTGAAGTTGCCGGTGCTCGGTGAACTCCTGACCAAGGTCGCCGTCGCCCGTTTCTGTCGAACCCTCGGAACCATTGTCTCGTCCGGTGTTCCCATCCTGGACGGCCTCGAGATCTGTGCCCGTACTGCAGGCAACAAGGTCATTGAAGCGGCGGTGCTCCAGGCCCGGGAGGCGATCTCTGAAGGCCGGAACATTGCCGACCCACTGAGCGAGTCCGGGGTCTTTCCCGGGATGGTCTGCCAGATGATCTCGGTCGGTGAGTCCACCGGTGCACTCGACATCATGCTGACCAAGATCGCGGACTTCTACGATGACGAGGTCGACCAGGCGGTCGACAACCTGACGGCCATGATGGAGCCGTTGATCATGGTCTTCCTTGGCGTCGTGGTCGGCGGCTTCGTGATCGCCATGTACCTGCCGATCTTCACCATGGCGAATGCTATTGGCGGCTGAGGACGCTGTCCTGGAAGGGGTCCGGTCCCCTCAGATGGTCAGCGAAGGGGGGCTCAAGCGCCGGGTCGTCTTCTACATCCTGATTCGCCTGGGGCTGGCCACCGGGCTCCTGGCCCTCACCGCGGTGCTGGTGGTGGGGGAAGAGAGCCGGTTGTTGGACCCCGGCCGGTACTTTGCCCTCGTTGCAGCGACCTACCTGATCATGGGGCTGTCGGCCGCGGGCCTGCCAGCGGTCGGGAACCTTCATCGCTTCGCCTGGCTCCAGCTCGCCGCGGACACCAGCATCATCACGGCGCTTGTGTCTCTCACTGGCGGTACCGGCAGCATCTTCACCCCGCTCTACATGCTGTCGATCGTGGCCTCCTCGACACTGGTCTACCAGCGAGGTGCTCTGATCCTGGCGGGCATCAACAGCACGGTCTTCCTGACGCTGGGGCTCCTGGCGGGGATGCGCATCGGGCCGCTTGCCCAGGGGCCGGGGGGTGGGGGTCCCTCCGCACCGGTCTACGCCGAGGTCCTGCTGACGATCTTCGGCTTCTTCCTGGTGGCCCTGTTGGCTGGCCAGCTTGCGGAACAATTGCGGGCCACGGGCCGACAGCTTGAAGCGGAGGAAGCCTACAGCCGCAGCTTGCAGGCGGAGCTCGCACAGGTGGCCCAGACGATTCGTTCCGGGTTGGCGATCATTGGACGGGATGGCACTTTGCGGTCGGCAAACCAGAGGGCCCTGGAGTTGTTTCCGAACCTGGAGTCCGAGGTCGCTCCCGAGGCCATTCCCGGCTGGCAGGGGGAGGAAGAGGGGCTCTGGGAAGTGGTGATTCCTCATGGAGAATCTGTCCGGCATGTCATCGTGACCCGCTCGGTCATGGACGATGGTCGCAATGTGTTGACCCTCGAGGACGTGACCTCCCTGCGGCAGATCGAGCGCCAGTTGCGACGAGAGGAGCGCTACAACGCGGTCGGTCACCTGGCGGCGGCCATCGCCCACGAGGTTCGCAACCCGTTGGCGAGCCTCTCGGGGGCCGTCCAACTCCTGCACAAGAAGAAAGCGGACGGGCCTTTGCACGAGATCATCCACCGGGAGGTCGGGCGTATCAATGACCTGGTGACCCAGTTCCTGGAGACCACCCGGCCCGCGTCCTTGAAGCCGGAAATGGTCGACCTGGGGCTGCTGGTCAGCGAGGTCGTGGAAACCTTTGCCAAGGATGGGCGCTACCGGGAGATGATCCAGGTGGTCGAGGAGACCGACGACCTTCCGCTGTTGAAGCTCGACGCCGAGCGCATGCGCCAGGTGCTCTGGAACCTGCTGCTCAATGCGGCCCAGGCCATGCCGTCAGGGGGGATCGTCCACGTGTCAGCCACCCAGGTCGGCGAACGGGTGCGGTTGTTGGTGTCCGACGAAGGCGTGGGTATTGCCGAGGAGGACCTGTCCCGGGTCTTCGACCCCTTCTACACCACACGGCAGGGGGGTACGGGTCTCGGGTTGGCCACGGTGGAGCGGGTTGCAAGAGAACATGGGGGTTCGGTCTGGGCCCGGTCCGAACCCGGTGGCGGCACGGCTTTCGCGATCTGGCTACCCCTCTCTGGGGAGTTCGCGCCAGACGCAGCAGCCCCTGAGGGCAGCAATGGCTGACGAGAGAATCCTGATCGTTGACGACGACCTGTCGATGCGACAGTTCCTCAAGATCCTGCTGGATCGGGAGGGCTACAAAACCACCCTGGCAGGAACTGGTGAGGAGGCTCGCACCCTGTTCGAGTTGAACCCCTACGACCTCATCCTGACCGACCTGAACCTGCCCGGTCTGAGCGGGATGGACCTGCTCCGGGATGTCCATGCCCACGCCGAGCGGGAGGTCCCGGTGATCATCATCACTGGCTACGGGACCGCGGCCTCGGCCGTCGAAGCCATGAAGATGGGCGCAGCGGACTACGTCCTCAAGCCCTTTGACAATGACGAACTCCTGATCGATGTTCGCAAGACCCTGGGGCTGCGGCGGCTCAAGGAGGAGAACCTCCAGCTCCGGAAGGAACTCAAGGAACGCCACTGGTACGGCAATCTGCTGGGTCGGTCGGCTCCTATCCAGGAGGTCTACGACATGATCGAGCGGGTTCGGGACACCCGGATCAACTGCATGTTGTCTGGCGAGAGCGGGACCGGAAAGGAGATGGTTGCCCGGGCCATCCACTACTCCGGGATTCGCCAGGAAGGGCCGTTCGTGGCCATCAACTGTGGTGCGATTCCGGAGACCCTGATCGAATCCGAGTTGTTCGGCTACAAGAAGGGCGCCTTTACCGGTGCCAACCGGGACAAGATCGGGACCTTCGCTGCGGCGGACGGCGGAACGCTGTTCCTGGACGAGGTCGCGGACATGCCTCTACACACCCAGGTCAAGGTGCTGCGGGTCCTGGCTGAGCGGGTCGTGACGCCTGTGGGTGGCACCCAGGAGGTGGCTGTCGACGTTCGCATTCTCGCGGCCTCGAACAAGGACCTCGACGTCGAGGTCCAGGAGGGAAGATTTCGAGAGGACCTGTACTACCGGCTCAATGTGGTGCGCATCGACCTGCCTCCGTTGCGGGAACGGGACGGGGACGTTCGGATTCTCGCCCGTCATTTCTGCGAGGAGTACTCCGAGGAGTACAGCAAGGACCAGCGAGGAATCTCCATTGAGGCCATGCGACTCCTGGAGAGATGGCATTGGCCGGGCAACATTCGGGAGTTGAAGAACGTCATCGAGCGGGCGGTCGCCCTGGAGCCCGGGCCAGAGATCACGCCCCGGGCCTTGCCAGGGATGCTGCGAGAGGTGGATGTGGCCGACGTGGTCGTCGCCCAGCAAACCAGGCGGGTCGGGCTTCCCGATGACGGGGTGAACCTGGATGAGTTGCTTGCCGACTTCGAGCGTCGCTTCCTGGAGCTCGCCCTGGAGCGAACCGGTGGCAACAAGACACGTGCGGCCGCCCTGCTGGGGCTGAGTTTTCGGTCCTTCCGATATCGGCTGGCCAAGTGTGGCCTGGACGCCGACCACTGAGGCTGTTCGCCAGGCTGGCGTTGTTTCCGGGCGGGGGTCAGGGCCCTCCCACCTCCAGGAGCCACTGAACCTGCTCCCGGAGCGGCCGGGCTTCCCCGGCATGCCCTTCTCTCTCCCACTCCTCCAGGACCGTGGAGTCACCTCTTCGTAGAGCGGTGGCGGACAACACAATCGGGGCCAGTCCCGTGGGGTCAGGCAGGGCGGCCTTCGCGTGTTTCTCGGCGCTCAGCCAGTTTCCAGTGGCGGCTTCTGCCATCGACAGGGGCGCCAGCAGTTCGGGGCTGGAAATGCAGCCATTCTCCAGGGCCAGTCGACCCGACAGCACCGCCTCGTCGGGCCGACCCCGGTTGAGGTGGTAGGAGGTGGCAGAGAAACAACAGTACTGGGCCGGTGGTGGAGCCAGGGCTCGCTGGAGCCAGGGCTCCGCTTCATCGGTCTCCTGCATGGCCTTGAAGACGCCGCAGGCACTGCGAGGACTGGGGCCGAGCTGCCAGCCGCGCAGCCACAGAGCGGTGGCATCGTGCCACTGGGAGGCGCTGGTCAGGGTGGCCACAGTCAGCCCGAGGGCAAGCGCCACACCGATCCAGGAAGGCCTTCGGTCCGGCCAGGCGCCATGCACTGCCACCGCCAGGCCGGCCAGGGGCACGGTCAGGTAGCGATAGGGCATCTGGTCAGTGCCGGCCACGGCGGGCAGGCAGGGCAGCAAGGTGAACAGGGCCCAGAGGAGGCCCAGTCGCGCTTGCGCCCCCCCGACCAGCGCGATGGTTGCCAACGTGCCACCCAGCAGGGGCAGGCCCCACCAGACGGGAGAAACCGCGTCCAGATAGGCGGTGGGGGAGGTCGTGCCAGGGGCGAGGAGAATCTGGGCACTGTGGGCAGCCCAGGTCAGGAGATCGGGGGGCAGGGCAAGTCCGTCTTCCATGCCCAGTCCCAGCCGAAGGACTCCCCAGAGGCCCAGTAGACCCCAGAGAACAGCGTGTCTGGCCCCACCCACTGGACGGCCCCGGAGGAGACGGTCCAGGCCCAGGAGCAGCAGGGGCGTGGCGATGGCCACCTCCTTGCTGAGCAGTGCGGCGCCGAACAGGAGCGCCCCTCCGGCCAGGCGGGCCCGGGAGACACGAGGAGGCAGGAGGGCAAGCAGGCACCCGAGCATCAAGGTGGAGGCCATCGCGTCATTTCGGGCTGCCGTAAAGGCCACGACCTCGGTCTGGAGCGGGTGGAGGGCGTAGAGGGCCGCTGCGGGAAAGGCCAGCCAGGCACCGGGCCGTAGACGCTTCAACAGAGCCTGCAACAACACCACGCCAGTCAGGTGCCAGAGAAGGTTGTGAAGGCGGTGCAGCCAGGCGGCGGGGGGGCTGATCAGGGCGCGGTCCAGCCAGAGGTCCACCAGCATGAGGGGACGGTAGAATCTCTGGTCGGGGCGGACGACCGGGGTGGTCTCCCACAGTGGCACGGTGAAGAAGCGGGGCAGGTTGCGCCAGTCGCCTGTCAGGAGATTCTCGACGACCAGCAGGGTGTCGTCCCAGAGGAACTCGCCCCCCAACTGGATGCCGAAGGCGGATATGCCTAGCAGAACCAGGAGAATGGTCCCTGGGGCGGTCCGGATCAGAACTGACACGCCGCGTCAATGTGACGAGAATTGTCAGTCCTCATGTGCCCCAATTTGTCAGATCTGAGGGTCTTGGCATGCTGGATCCGCATATAAATGCGGATCCACGGGTTGGCATGATTCTTGTATAGGAAATGAAGCGTCCAACATTGCATCGGACATGACCAGCACCAACTGTCAGGGAGGTACACATGCTGAAGTCTTTGCGTCAGGGTTTTACCCTTGTCGAACTCATGATCGTTGTCGCCATCATCGGTATCCTGGCGGCTATCGCTATTCCTAACTTCGTCGAGATGCAGTACCGCGCCAAGCGGGCTGAAATTCCGTCCAACGTGGATGGCATCAAGACGGCCCAGATGGGCTACGACGCAGCGTTTGATGAGTTCATCAGCTGCTCCGACCATCCAGGTGCATCTGGTATCGGCAAGAAGCAGGTCGACTGGGCCGGTGGAAACACCGACTTCCAGAAGCTGGGTTGGTCCCCGGACGGAAAGGTTCGTGGCACCTACGCGGTCACCACGACTGTTGCTGGCTCCACAGTGAAGGGTGCGGACTTTACCGTCACCGGTATCTGTGATGTGGACGGTGATGGAAACCAGTCGGACTACACCGCTACCAAGTCAATCAATACCGTCTTCCTGGACAACAACGACACCTACTGAGGTTCGTTCCAGGTCGACAGACCCGAGAGTAGGGTGGGTGCTTCGGCACCCGCCCTTTCTTGCGTTTTGGTGGAGGGTCCGTGGAGACTCTCGAGGGCCCCTGACCCCCTTGAAGGCCGTTCTTTCCGGTAGAGTGCTGCCCGATGCATGAGGACCGGATCGCGCGTCTGGGAACCCTGGCGCTCTTTGTCGGGGCTGCGCTGGTCTACGGTTCACTGGCGCTGGCGGATTTTGTCTGGGACGACGTGCCCCTGGTGGTCCAGAACAGCCTCACTGGGGACCTGGCAAACCTGCCCCGATTCTTCTCCGAGGACCTGTGGCACAGCAGTGGTGTCGAGGGACATGACAGCGGGTACTACCGCCCGCTGATGTTGACGAGCCTGGCTGTGGACCGGGCGCTCTGGGGCCTGTCCGCTGCTGGCCATCACCTGCACTCGGTGGCCTGGCACCTGGGTGCCAGCGCCGTGCTCCTCGTTCTGTTGCGACGTCTTGTGGCGCCCCTGCCCGCGCTCCTGGGTACGGTGGTTTTTACACTCCACCCCCTCCAGAGCGAGGCGGTGGCCTGGATCGCCAGCCGAAACGACCCGATGGTGGCGACTTTTGTGCTCGCCGCGGTGCTTGTCCTCCTGCCTCGCCAGTGTGGACGCTGGCGCCTGTGTGTGGGCGGAGTGTTGGTGCTCGCGGCGACCCTGTCCAAGGAATCGGGGGTCTTGGCGCCGGTTCTGTTGGTCCTGCTGGACCTGGCAAGGTGGCGTCGCCCGGGATCGATGGCCCGGTACCTGGCGGCAGGCATTGCCCTGTCGGTGTGGTTCGGACTGCGCCAGGCCGCTGGTGTGCACCTCTCCGAGCTGCCGGATTCGACAGGGGTGGGTCTCTTGTTGGAGCGAGGCCACCTGGTGCTCGCCAGCTACGGCAAGCTCCTCCTTGTGCCCTGGCCCCTGAGCACGGGACGCACCCTGGAGTGGATGCGGGAACCCCCGGCCCATGTCCTCCTGGGATTGGTGGCCGTGGTCGGCCTGGCGGCGTTGCTGATCCGCCGTGGGCAGAAGCTGGGCCTGGCGGGGCTGATCTTTGCCCTCGTGGCGGTCGCCCCATCGCTGGTAGCCATCGCGGGCAAGGGCCAGCTGGGCGAGCGCTACCTCTACCTGCCGTTGGTGGGGCTGGCCATCGGCCTGGCCGCCTCTCTACCTGCCCGTGGACGATGGCTGCTGGCCGGGCTGCCGGTGGCGCTCTGTTGGGCCTATGTCCTCCACCTGCGGCTGCCGGAGTGGCAGAATGCCCTGGGCCTCTGGGAAGCGGCCGCCCGGGACACGCCCAATGGCTATGCCTTCACCGGCTATGCCCACGAACTCAATCGGGCCGGTCGCCAGGACGAGGCCCAGGCCTGGTTCTGGAAGGCGATCGATGATCCGCCTCCGATGGCGGATGCCTGTGCGAACGTCCTTCGGGGGCCCCTGAACCAGGGACAGGACGAACAGGCCCTCGTCAATGCGCGGAGGCTGAAGGGCCAGGGCTGCGAGGCTACCCCGGATTTCATGGCGGTGCTGGCGACCGTCCTGGCGCGAAACTGCCTCTGGGAGGAGGTGTTGGAAGTGCTTCCCAGGGCCGAAGGGGACCGTGGAGAGCGGGCGCTGGTTCTGGCCGGGGCGATCGCCCTGATGCAGGGTGAAGTCGGGCAATTCCAGATCCTGTCCGAACAGGCCCAGCAGGGCCCCAAGAGCTATGGGGCAAGGGTCCAGGCCTCCTTGCAGGCCGGTTGTCGGAGTGACGTGTGGGTGCCCTGAGGAAGGTCGTTAGTGGCTGACCATGACAAGGCCCATTCCCCTCTTCACGGTCGGCCTGGCATGAGGCGCCGTCGTCTGAGAGGGGTGGCAGTCGGGCTCCTGGTTGCGGCCCTTGGCGCGACGGTCGCCCAGGTGGGCCATGTGCAGAGCGACGCGGAACGGCACGAGACCACGGCCGCCACCGAGTTGTTGGTGATGCCCAGCGGAGAGGCCCTGAAGATCGGGTCCTTGGGCTATGGCGTGCACCTGGCGGACCTCCTCTGGGTCCGGACGGTCCTCACTTTTGGGGAGCACTTTGCCGAGGATCCGGATTCGGACTGGCAGGAATGGCTGTTGCGCATGGTGCTGGCGGTCACCACCCTGGATCCCCACTGGCGCACCCCCTACTTCTACGGAGGGGTCATGGTGCGGGTCACCGGGGACCACGAGCGGTCGAACCAGATCTTCATGAAAGGCCATGAAGCGCTGCCGGACGACCACTTCTTTCCCTTTGCTATCGGCATGAACTACTACATCGGCCTGGGCGATGCAGTGAAGGCCTCGGAGTGGCTGAAGCTTGCTGCGGGCCTGCCCTCGGCGCCGGTCTGGTATGCGGCGGCTGCCCGGGGCTTCATCGTGGAGGATTCCCAACGACCGGTGGCGATTCGGTACCTGCGCGAGGAACTGGCGCAAACCGACAATCCGGAGCTGCGGAAACCCCTGGAGGCCAAGCTCAAGATGCTCATGCATGGGGAGATGGTCGACAAGTTCGAGGAACTCCAGGCGCAGTTCAACGATGCCCATGGAGGACCGCCGGGTTCCCCTGGAGACCTGGTGGGAACCGGGGGTCTGAAGATGCTGCCCACGGATCCCCTGGGTGGGGAGTGGGTCATCGACCTGGATGGCAGCATTCGCTCGAGCGTCGATGTGATGGATCGCACCCAACGAGCGATCAAGCGCGAACGGCAGATGCTGACCACCCATCGCGCCGGGCGCTGATGTTGGATGGGGTACTGGGGTTGGGGTCCAGTCTGGGTGATCGTCGGGCGTGCCTGGCCCTGGGACTCCGCTTGCTGGAGGCCGACCCGCGCCTGACCGTGCGCCGGACCTCGCGGGTCTTCGAGACCCTCCCGGACGGCGGAGTGGCCAGGGGGGACTTTCTGAACGCGGCAGTACGGGTTGACTGGCGTGGGGACGTTCTCGAACTGCTGGCTTTCTGCCAGGAGGTCGAGAAGCGGCTGGGGCGTCGGGACGGACCTCGATGGGGGGACCGACCTCTGGATGTGGACGTGTTGTGGATCGCCGGTCGATCCGTCCGACTTCCTCAACTGGTCGTTCCACACCCCCGGCTGACAGAACGTCCTTTTGCCCTGCAACCGCTGCTGGACGTTGCGCCGGACGCCCGTTGCCCCACCTCGGGGCGTCTCCTTCGGCAGGACACTGGGGTGCCACCAGTGGTGGGAGTCCTTGCCGCCCCCGAGGCAGGGGTGTACAGGGGGTCTCCCTCAGAGAATCTGTCTGTCTTGCCCCTGAGTGCGCACCCCCGCACGGGAGACCCCATGAAGTTCTTCCTCGACACCGCGAACCTCGACGAGATTCGGGAAATCGCTGCCTGGGGCATCCTGGATGGAGTCACCACGAATCCGTCCCTCATTGCCAGGGAGGGCAGGGACTTCGTGGAGACGATCCTCGAAATCTGCACCATCGTGAAGGGTCCGGTCTCGGCCGAAGTGGTCGCCGAAACACCGGAAGAGATGGTCAGGCAGGGACGGCTCCTGGCTCGGCTTCACGACGACGTGGTGGTCAAGGTTCCCCTGACCGAGGCGGGGATCTCGGCGACCTCCCAACTCTCGGCCGAAGGCATTCGGGTCAATGTCACCCTGTGTTTCCAGGCCAACCAGGCGCTGGTGGCTGCCAAGGCCGGCGCTGCCTACATTTCCCCGTTTGTCGGTCGGCTTGATGACATCAGTTGGGAAGGCATGCAGTTGATCGAGGAGATCGTCAGCATCTACGCCAACTACCCGGAACTGAAGACCGAGGTGCTGGCGGCCTCCATTCGCCACCCCCTCCACGTGACCCAGGCTGCCCTGGCGGGGGCTCATGTCTCCACCATCCCCTACGGCGTGATGAAGAAGCTGTTGGGCCATCCGTTGACCGACAAGGGCAACGCGGCCTTTACGGCGGACTGGCAGGGTGTGCCCGACACCGACATCGTCGGCCTGGTCCAGCGTCACCTCGATCGCACTGGTCGGTAGGGCGTTGACTGCGGCACCGAAGCGAGCCGATAAGCGTCGAGCGATTCGCGAGGCGGCCACCGAGGTCTTCGCCGAGAAGGGCTTCCACCAGGCCCGTGTCAGCGACATCGCTCGAACGGCTGGTGTCGCGGATGGGACGATCTACCTGTACTTCCGCAACAAGGAAGACCTGCTCCTCAATATCTTCGAGGACGCCATGGAACGGCTCACCGCCGACATGGTCGCCTCCATGGAGAACGTCGAGGATCCTCTGGAGCGCATTCGGATTTTCGCAAACAGGCACTTTCTCTCCGTCCGGGACCACCGGGCCCTGGCGGAGGTGATGCAGGTCGAGATCCGCCAGAGCAAGAAATTCCTGCACGACTACCGACCGGAGAGCCTGTGGCGGTACCTGGGGGTCTTCTCGGAGATTCTACGGGATGGCCAGCGGCGTGGCGTGATCCGGGACGATGTCGACCCCTTCATCCACATGTGGTCGTTCTTCGGCGCACTGGACGAGCTCGGAATGCAGTGGGTGCTGGCGACTCGACGCGGTAAAGACCTGTTCAACCTCGAGACGGCCGCCGAGCAGATCGCCTCGGTCTTCATTCGCGGCGTCACGGGATCGTCCTCTTGAAAATCACCAACCAACCCTCCCTGGAGGAATCGTGAAGATCGGTGTCTGCCTCAAGCAGGTTCCCGCCACGGACACGGTCATCAAGATCAATGGTGATGCCACCGGCATCGTCACCGATGACGTGAAGTGGATTGTGAACCCCTACGATGAGTTTGCCCTGGAAGCGGCGCTGCAACTGAAGGAGGCCGGAAAGGCCTCCGAGGTCGTGGTGCTGAGCATGGGCGGTGCCGATGCGGATGCCCGCATCAAGGATGGCCTGGCACGAGGTGCGGGCGAGGCGGTTCGCCTGGATGACGCAGCCTTTGCGGGCTCGGACTCCCTGGGCGTGGCCCGCGTGCTGGCCGCGGCCGTAAAGAAAGCGGAGGTCGGCCTCCTCTTGTGTGGCCGCCAGTCCGTCGACACGGACAACTTCCAGGTGCCGGCCATGGTCGCCGAGTTGTTGGGCTGGGGTCAGATCAGCACGATCTCCACCCTGGAACTGGAGGGGGAGACCCTCACCGCGACCCGCGCCGCAGCCGGGGGCAGCAGCCACGTGGTCCAGACCGGCCTCCCTGCCGTTCTGACCTGTGACAAGGGGCTCAACACACCGCGCTTCGCGACGCTCAAGGGCATCATGATGGCCAAGCGCAAGAAGATCGATGTCTGGGGTGCTGGGGACCTGGGGCTGGACGCTGGCGCTGTCGGCGCCGCAGGGGCCCACGTCACCGTCTCCAATTTCGCTCCGCCGCCTTCTCGACCCTCCGGCCGCACCATTGAGGGTGCCAGCGCCGGGGACAAGGCCCGGGAGCTTGTTCGCCTGTTGCGGGAAGAGGCCAAGGTCATCTGACCGGCCCCCCATTACTTCAAACCACTTTTCTCTTCAGGAGGTCCCCCATGGGATCCGGAATCCTTGTCTTCTGCGAGTCAGAAGGCGGCCAGGTCAAGAAGACCGCCCTTGAACTTCTCACCAAGGCCCGGCACCTCGCTGGACAGCTCGGCGGCGGTGTCAATGCCGTGCTTGTGGGGGCGGGCGATACAGCCAGCCTCGCAGCTCATGGCGCGGACACCATCTACACGGTGTCCGGTGACGCCTTTGCCCCGTACACCACGGGGGCCTTTGCCAAGGCCCTGGAAAGCGTCATCCGCCAGTCCGATCCGGCTGTTGTTCTTGCGGCTGCCTCTCCGGTCGGCAAGGACCTGCTCCCGCGGGTCGCTGCTCGGATCGATGCAGGGCTGGGCACCGAGTGCACTGCGCTGGATGTGGTCGGTGGACAGTTGATGGCCAAGCGCCCCATCTACGCTGGCAAGGCCATTGTGGACGTGGCCATTTCCAGCAGCCCGGCCATGTACACCGTGCGGCCCAACAGCTTCCCCATCGAAGCCGCTGCCGGCACCGGTAGCGTGGTCGCTGTCGATGTGGCGTTGGGAGAGGCCGATACCCGGTCCAGGGTCGTCGAGGTCAAGGCCAGTTCTTCGGCTGTGGCCGATCTCACCGAGGCTGAACGCATTGTCTCCGGTGGGCGTTCCCTGAAGTCCGAGGAGAATTTCCAGGCGGTCATCGTGCCCCTGGCCCGGTCTGTTGGGGCCACCCCCGGGGCCTCCCGTGCCGCTGTGGATGCCGGCTACGCTCCCCACTCCTGGCAGGTCGGCCAGACCGGCAAGGTGGTCAACCCGGAACTGTACCTGGCATGCGGGATCTCCGGCGCCATCCAGCACCTGGCTGGCATGCGAACCTCCAAGGTCATCGTGGCGATCAACAAGGACCCCGAGGCCCCGATCTTCCAGCATGCGACCTATGGCATCGTCGACGATCTTTTCGACGTATGCCCGGCCCTGACCGAGGCCTTCCAGGCTTCCCTGCGCGACTGAGCCCCGCGGGTTCGCCCGACCTGGAGAAGGGGAGCCGGTTCGTTCGGTTCCCCTTCTGTCGTTTTTGGCTGTCCCGGCTCGACCCGGATCTTCGGTTCCATCTGGGGTTATGCTCGGAGCCCCGCACGGTCCCTCGATGTCCTCTACCCATGCCACTGGGCCAGTCTCGGCTGACCAGGTCGAACTCCTGGAGCAGGCCGTGGAGCGCCTGGAGGCCGGGAGCGAGGTTCGGATGCTCATCCGGCTCGTCGAGAAATGGGCGGAGCTGGGCAACCCCACGGCCCGGGTGCGCCTTGCCCAGGCCCGGGCCTTCCTCCACCTGGGGCTCATGGACCGCGCCTGGGTGCGGCTCAAGGAGGTCGGAGACAACCTGGGCGATGACCCCGAGGTGCTGTCCCTGACGGCAGAGATGTTCATCGAGCGGGGTTGGCCTGTGCGGGCACGCAAGGCGATCGCCAACGCCCTCACCAAGGATCCGAGCAATCCCAGGCTGCACGAACAGTTGCGCCGTTCCCACCAGCCCCCGATTCAGCCGCCTGCCAATGCCCGTGACATTGAGCGAACCGGCTCACCTGCGGAGTTGCTGAGGCTCGCTGAGCGCTTCCTGTGTGCGGGATCGTTTCTGCGGGCTCGGAGCATCCTGGAGAAGCTGCGCAGGCAGCGTGGGGCCTGGAGCGGCCGTGTGGAAGACCTGCTCTGGGGCCTGGAGGGCGACTTCATCACGGGCGTCGAGCACCCGGTCACGGCAGCGACTGCCGTCATGGCCACTGCACCCCTGTCCGAGGTCGGTGAGATGACCGACCTCTCGGAGATCACGGCCCACGGCGATGCGGTGGCCCAGGACCACGAGCACGAGCACGAGCACGAGGAAGTCGCGTTTCCTTCGCTGTTTCGTCGTGTGGAGAGCCCGACCCCCGACCCGGGGCACTTTGGCGGGGAGGTGACTCGGATCTCTCGGCTTGCGCAGCCGAACGAAGCTGCTGAAGTCCTGCCTTCGGAGGAGACAGACGCGGGCGCCACGAGCGAGGACGTGCCGATGGACACCCAGATCCAGGTGGTCGTCGGCAAGGACAGCGGCGGCCCGCTTCACCGGAAGCGGGACCCGGAAGACGGGCATGACCTGGTCCAGTCCCTGAACCTGCGCCGGTACCGGTCCTCCATGGGCATGGGGGACCTGGGCCCGGATCTTGGAGGGACGGACCTGGACAGTGACCTGGCGGACTTCTTGGAGGATGAGCAGTACCTGGAAGAGGAGGACGAAGACCTGATCGTGATGACCCGTCGGGAGTCGGATTCTTCGGAACTCCCCGATGACCTGGAAATTCCAGCGGGTCCGATCCAGGTGATCGAACGGCCGATGGGACCCCCGCCTTCTGCCCCGGTCCCCCCCACGCCTCCAAGGGCCCGTCCTGGACAACCCAGGCCCCCGGATGGGGTACCCGCCGTGGCGGGATCGGGGGTTCGCCGGGTTTCTGGCCCGCAACGGATCCTCGCCGTGGGGCTGGTTCTGACGACCCTGCTGGCTCTACTTTTCCTGGCCGACAGACTCCATGGGTCCTTTGTCGCCCGGGGAGTGTGGGACGAGACGGCCGAGGTTCTTGCCTCGGGGGACTACCGTGCACTTCTAAAGGAAGAGGTCCGGCTGGAGGCACTGCTCAAGGCCAAAGAGGAGCCTCGCAGCACCTACCTGGCGGCCTATGCGGTGCTGGAACTCGTGCTTTATGAAGAGTTTACGGGGGGTAAGCCGCGATTCGAGGCGGCCCATGAGACCACCCTGGAGGCGGCGACCTTGGGTGGGTCTGGAGAGCTGGTTGCCCTGGCAGCGGCCTGGCGGGCAACCCTGTTGGGGGACGGAGTCGCGGCAAGCGGCATTCTGGAACAACTTGACGAGGACGAGGCCGAGGTCAACTACCTGCGCTCACGGGTGGCCATCGCCCGGGATGGCCTGGTCCCTGGTGTGGCCTTTGCCCGGGCGGCGGTGGAGATCGAGCCGGACAGCCCTCGGTACCTGCTGGGACTGGCCCAGGCGTGTCAGAGAGCGGGAGACCAGGACTGTGTGGAGCGGGCTTTTGCGGAAGCCTCCCAGGTGGGCCCCACCCTGGCCATGGTTCGCCTGGCTTCAGTGACCCTGGGGGGTGGTGAAGCCCAGGCACGGTTGGGTTCCTTGGAGCGATTCCTGGGCAATCCAGGTCCTGTGGCGCCCCGTCACCAGGGTCGTGCCTTTGCCCTCAGCGCAGAGCTGTACTACCAACTCGAAGACCCCCTGGCGGCACAGCAGGCCCTGGAACAGGCCCTGGCCACCGATCCGGACAACCCGGGGCTTCTGTACCGGGTGGCGGCGGTTCACCTGGCCTCGAACAGGCCCTTGCTTGCCCGGAGGGATCTCACCCGTTGCCTGGAACTGCGACCGCTGGACATGGCCTGTCACACAGGTCTGCTTCAGACCCGGCTGGACCTGGACCGGGTGGAGCAGGCCGAACAGGCGGTGGCAGACCTGCCTGCCACCCTCCAGGAGCACCCGCAGGTTCACTTGCAGCGTTCCTGGCTCGCTGCCGCAGGACGCCAGGAAGCCGAGGAAGCCCTGGCCCACCTGGAAGCCTACCTGGCCGCCGGTGGATCCGAGGACGGTGAGGTGCAGTACCTCCAGGGGCTCGCCTGGAGCCTCCAGGGTGAGACCAGGCGGGGGATTACCCAACTCGAAGAGGCGGCAGGGGTGCTGAGCCAG
>CAZMNK010000082.1:0-23101 GCA_964567625.1 uncultured Enterobacterales bacterium
AGCGGGTCGGATTGAAGTCCGGACAGCGACACCGACACCGACACCCAGAACTGATTCCATCCGGCCCTTAGCAAGGGACTCGAAAAGCCCACATTCCAGTGCCCGGAGCGTCAAGGCCCTGTCCAGGTCCCTTGTCCCAGACCGGGGACGGGTTGCTGGCAGTTCAGTCACGGTGTAAACACCCCCGTCCTTGCACTTCTCCTTCCCCCTGAAGTGCACCCTCCACCGGAGGACCTGGTATGTCTCTCTTCGCCGCCCTCGTCCTGCTCTCTTCTGCCCCAACCCATGCTGGTGGGGTCGGGCTCGTGGGTCTCGCTGCCTCACACACGGAGAAGGTCTACTTCTACGACGAGGACGGCGCCCAGTACAGCGACATCCAACTCCGTCCGACCACCGGGTTCGGCCTGGAGGCACTGCTCGGCGATCGCGACGATCGCCTGATCGGCCTGATGAAGTTCTACTACGTCACCGATTTCCAGGCCAAGGCCGAAAACGTCCAGACCGGCAACGTCCAGGATCCCACCATTCCCCTGGACCCGCCGAACAGTTGTGCTCAGGGTCGGGATGGAACGATACCCGTCCTGATGTCTCCTCGGCCCTGTGACTTCACCTTCCGCAGCATCGGCGTCTTCACAGCAGGCCTCCAGTGGGGACTCTATGGCGATCCCACCGGGCTGCAGATCAACCTGGTCACCTCGCTGGGGACCGGGGCGATCACACCGGACTCCACCGAGTTCCTCCTGGTCGAGATCGGTCCCGGCATCCACTACGTGCTGAACAAGAAGTACGTCCTCCACGCAGAAGCCGTCGGCCACCTCCGCTACCGAAAGAGTGTGAGCTACGGGGGCGGCGTGAACCTCGGCGTTCGCTACTACTTCGACTAGCCCCACAGGACTCAGCGGAACTCCCTTCGAGATCCCGACTCTCCCAACCGATGGTGCCCCGGGTACCTGCCCGGCGGAACGGGTCGAGGGTGGGCTGGCGTCGGTGCTTCGACTGATCGGCCGGGTCCTGATCGCGCTATAGCAGGTCCTACCCCGTCACCGGAGGCGGAAGATGACCGCGGATCGCCAGTATGCCCAACTCCCCCGCCCGGCAGGCGGGCTGGAGCATCACTACGGGCCCCAGGTACAGCTGCTGAGCCACCCCTGGGCCATGTCCTTGTTGAACAGGCTGTCGCTGCCCGAGACCCGTCAGCCCCATGTAGACCTGATCTGCCAGGCCCTCTACGACTGGCTGTTCACCCGGGTCGCCAGCCGCGAGCTCGCCACGCGTCCCGTCCAGAACCCCACCCGAATGGCGGAATTCACCGACAAGGGCCTCTACTCCGGAGAGGCCATTGATCCGGACCAGAGCGCTGTGGTCGTGGACATCGCACGGGCAGGCATCCTGCCCTCGGCTCGCTTCTTCCAGGGCCTCAACCTTCTGCTCGACCCGGACCGGGTCCGCCAGGACCACATCTTCATGAACCGGGAGACCGATGCGACGGGCGCCGTGACCGGCGTGAACCTGCACGGCAGCAAGATCGGAGGTTCCGTCGAAGGGGCCACCGTGTTCATTCCCGATCCGATGGCCGCCACAGGGTCCTCGACCAGCCGCGTCTTCGAGCTCTACCAGGATGAACTGTACGGGGAGCCGCGGGGAGTTGTGGCGGTTCACCTGATCGTCACTCCGGAGTACCTGCGTCGCATTACCTCGACGTTCCCCAAGGTGCGCGTCTATGCCATTCGCCTCGACCGGGGGCTCTCCTCACCTGCTGTGCTCGACACAGTGCCGGGAGAGCACTGGGAGGCCGAGGTCGGGCTCAACGAACACCAGTACATCGTGCCTGGCGCTGGTGGCCTCGGAGAGGTCCTGAACAACGCCTGGGTGTGACCAGGAGTCTGGGACATGGAGATCCCCCGAATCGAGCCACTTATTGATGCCGAAGCGCTCCAGGAGCGCATCCGAGAGCTCGGCGAAACCATCCGTGAAGAGTACGGAGACGACCCGATCACCTGTATCGGCGTCCTCAAGGGCAGCTTCATGTTCATGGCGGACCTGGTCCGGGCCATTGGCGGCAACGTCCGCTGCGAGTTCCTGGGCGTCGCGAGCTACCACGGCGGCACCCGTAGCACCGGCGTCGTGCGCATCACCCACGACCTGCGACAGTCCATCGAGGGACAGCACTGCCTGTTGATCGAGGACATCGTCGACACGGGTCTGACCATGGCCTACCTGCTTCGCATGCTCCATGTCCGGGCCCCTCGGTCCCTCAAGGTCGTTTCATTGCTGGACAAGCCCGGCAACCGAGAGGTCGAGGTCCCGGTCGACTACGTCGGCTTCACCATTCCGGACGAGTTCGTCGTCGGCTATGGCCTGGACCTCGGTGAGCTCTACCGCAACCTGCCCTTCATCGGGGTCTACCACCCGTGAACTCCGGAGGTACCCGATGACGCGTGTTTCGACGGACCAGGCCCCTGGAGCAGTGGCCGACTACAGCCAGGCCCTGGTTCACGGCGGCGTCGTGTACTGCGCAGGCCAGATCGGCTTTGAGAGAAACCCGGACGGCGGTTGGGCGCTGGCCACATCCTTTCAGGCCCAGGCCCTGAACGCGCTTCGGAACCTACAGGCCGTCCTCCAGGCCGCCGGCACCGACTGGGACCGGGTGCTCAAGGTCCATGTCTACCTGACATCGATGGAACAATATGGCACTTTCAACCAGATTTATGCCGAGTTCCTGGAGGAGGTCTGGCGCCACGCTCTGGGCCCGGAGGCCTTTGCGGTTCGGAATGAATCCGGCGAACTGCTCCGGCAGCGACCCCTCAAGGAGACCGAAGGCGTGATCTTTCCCGCCCGTGCCGCAGTGGCCGTGGCGGGCCTGCCCAAGGGGGCGGTGGTCGAGGTGGACTGCATCGCGGCGCTCTGAGCGCCTCAGGGCGATTCCTCGCCGCTTCCACCCTCAGGCTTCCTGCGACGTCGACGCCGACGCCGACGATTCGCGGTCTTGCCATCCGATTGGTCTCGCGATTCGTTCATCCCCCCTTCGAAGCCCTGGATGAACTCCAGCCATTCCTCGCCATAGCGGGCCGCCTGCCAGTCGCGAATCTCCGGAACCTCGCCCAGGGCATCCAGAGACTGAGGCCGCCAGGAAGCGAGGTTCTTCAGCTGGGCATTTGAGGCCACCAGGGCGGCCGGAACCTCTCGTTCCGAGATGACCTGGGTACGCCAGCGCTTCAGCTCGCCCAACAGCCGATCGACCTCCCGCCCCCGGTATGGGGCCCGGGGACCGATTCGCTTCTTGGGCTTGGGGCTGGGCAAGGGGTCCCGGTCGACCTTGCCCGTCTGGATCGCGGCGAGCAGGTGCTCCCCGTGACGACGGATCATTGTCGACTTCAGGCGGACATGACGCCCCAGACTCCCCAGGTCTTCAGGCCGACTCTGGGCCAGGAGCACCAGGACATGTTCCGGGATGACCTTGTAGGGGGGTCGGTCGCTCTCCTTGGCCCGGGAGTCCCGGTAGCGCCAGAGGTGACGAAGGGCGAACCTGGCCTGTTCATCCAGGCCGGAGATCCGCTTCATCCGGACCCATCCCTCGGGATCAAAGGAGCGCCCGCTCCACTCCCGAGCCTCGATGACCCTGAACTCCTCGTCAGCCACGTCGAGCCGCTCCAGCGAGGTCAGCTTGTGGAGGAGGATCTCCCGCAGGGCGAGGAGGTAGTGGGTGTCTCCCCGCGCGTATTCCAGGTGCTCCGGCAACAGCGGTCGCAAAGCCCAGTCGTGACGCTGGTACTTCTTGTCCATCTGGGCGCCAAAGTACCGGGCGCAGAGATCCGCCAGTCCCACCTTGGGAAGATCGAGCAACTGGGCGCTGATCATCGTGTCGAACAGGTTCGCAAAGGTGAACCCGAAGTCCCGCTGCATGCAGACCACGTCGTAGTCAGCCCCGTGCAGGACCTTGACGATCTTCGGGTCCGACAGGATCGTGCCCAGCGTAGAGATGTCCGACAGGGCCAGGGGATCGATGATGTAGTCCTGCTCCCGGTCAGAGATCTGAATCAGGCAGACCTTCTCCTGGTAGTGGTGCATCGAATCCGACTCGGTGTCGACCCCGAGCACCGGCTCAGAAGCAAGAGAACGACAAGCCTTCACAAGGGCTTCATCG
The DNA here is from genome assembly GCA_964567625.1 of uncultured Enterobacterales bacterium. Classification (GTDB taxonomy): domain Bacteria; phylum Myxococcota_A; class UBA796; order UBA796; family CAJQPC01; genus CAYFPX01. The sequence continues at coordinate 4,145 of CAZMNK010000082.1, forward strand.
TCTTCGATCATCACCAGCGGAGTTTTCAGCATTCAGCGTCTTGCAGCAGAGACCGGTAATCGGGCAACGTAGCGTTATCAACGGCCATCTGCTGTCTCGCCGCCCGAACATCACTCTGCGCAACAGCATTCTGATTCACCAGGACCAGGAAGGGAATGTCGAGGAATAGCACGCACGAAGCCCCCTTCTGGCCACCATTTTGAACCTGGAAAAACGCACTTCTGGCACCTGCACGAGGTCACCCTGAAGGATCTGCCCCAGCCGCTGATGACAGGGGATCCCCACCGGGTCCCTGGGCCGTGGTGAGGCCACACGACACCAGGTCGCCGAGTTGACTCGAGACATCAGATCCGAGACATCACCCAGGCCACGCGAGTCTCCAACTGGTCGACCGGGTCCGGGATCCTCAAGACTCGGTCTCCCAGCCCCCAGCGTTGCAACAGGCCCTCGAGGACCAGCTGGAAGTGCAACTGGATCCACTGGTTCGGAGACCGGACCCCATCCTGGGCCAGTTCGAAGACTCCCTGAGGCAGCAGCACAATGCGGTCGTAGCGCCGGGCCTGTTCTCGAAAAGCCCCCATCGCCGTGTCCGTGTCCGCCCCATGCTGGTGGTGAAACCGGTAGAGCAGCCAGAAGGCGCCATAGTCCACGCTGCACCGGTCAGCGACAAAGGATCCCTCCTCCTCTCGGGGCACTCGTTCTGCCCACAAGGACTCCACCAGTTCACGAAGCTGCTCCGGTCCGTACTCGTGCAGATCCGCCCCCGTCCGCTCCAGGTACTCCCGCATGCCCTCCGGAAGAACCGGCAACCCCAACGTCTCTCCCAGGGCTCTGCAGAGGGTTGTCTTGCCCGTCCCGGCGGATCCGGTCACCGCCAGTCGCATGGATCCCTCAATCCTCCAGAAGAGGCCCGTTCGTCCTGAAAGAGCCCAACCCGGCTATTCACCACCGCGCCTTTCACGGATCTTGCCCAGGACATCATCCGGGCCAAAGGCTCGGGGCAACATGTCTGCCAGGAGCACCCGGTCCACCCGGCCACCCAGGTCGGCCAGCAGAAGCTCCATGTCCTGGCTGAAGTCGCTCAGGACCTGGCGACAGGCACCACAGGGAGGCGCAGGGGGCGTACTGTCCGTCACCACCGCACACCCGACCAGGGAGACACACCCTGCGCTCACGGCACTGAAGACGGCGACCCGTTCGGCGCAACAGGTATGGCTGTAGCTGGAGACCTCCACGTTGGCTCCGGCGAAGATGCGCCCATCGGTGCCCAACACCGCGGCACCGACCAGAAAACCGCTGTAGGGCGCGTGGGCACGTGGACGAACTTCCATGGCCCGTTCGAGCAGTTTCTGGGCCTGGTCTGCGCTCAGCCCCACCGGACCACCAGTGCCTCGAGCAATCGGGCAAGGTCCGCACCCGCACGGGCAGCGGTCTCGGTGACCTCTGCGTGGTTCAGAGGGGCGGGAGCATGTCCGGCGGCAAGGTTGGAGACCATGCCAATCGCCAGCACCGGGACCTCTCTCTGGGCCAGGGCAATGACCTCGGGAACCGTACTCATCCCCACCGTGCTGGCCCCCATCAAGGCAAGCATCCGAATCTCCGCCGGCGTTTCATAGGATGGGCCCCGCATGGCCGCGTAGACACCCGAATGCAAAGGAATCCCCTGCCGTTTTGCCTCTTCCAACGCATCTGCACGCAGCGCGGGTGCATAGGCTCGGGTCAGGTCCGGGAATCGGCTTCCTGTGGGCTGGGCGGGACCTTCAAGGGGGTTGACCCCCATCAGGTTCAAGTGGTCGGTGACCGCCACCAGGCTTCCAGGCGTGAGGGTCGGGTCCACAGCACCCACCGCGTTGGTGAGGACCACCCGGTTCACACCCCAGCCCGCCATGGCTCTCACGGCGCGAACCGTCTCCTCCTGGGAGCGGCCTTCATAGACATGCACTCGCCCGGCCAGCATGGCCACAGACACGCCGCCCAGGTGCCCCTGTACCAGCACCCCGTGGTGTCCTTCCACCCCGGTACTGGGCAGGCCCAGGTCGCCATAGGGCACCTGGCGAGCACCGTCGAGACGATCGACAAGCCCGCTCAAACCACTGCCCAGCACAATGGCAGTCCCAGGCGCCGGACCCAGGTGTTCCGAAAGAAGTTGAACGGCCTGCTGTACCGGGTTCTGGCTCACTCCACGGATGGGGACCGCACGACCACAGTGTAGCCCGTCCCTGTGTTCAATGGTGAGCATCCCGTCCGGAAAGGCCCCCCAGAACGCACCAAGCAGGACCGTCATCGACTGGATACGGCTGTACCCACCTCCTGGAGCCTGGAGCCCCTTTGGCCCGACCTTGTCTCGTTACCGCAGGCGCGACCCGGAACCCTATCGACGCCATGCGGTACCTGGCCGCCTATTCCTCGGGTCGGACCGGGGTCACCCTGGCTGCCGAACTGGCGAGAGACCACCAGGTGACACTGCTCGGATCCCCGGAAGCCTGCCTGCGGGTCCAGGCGCCAGTGCAACCGGACCTCTTCGGGGACACCCGGGACCTGATGACTCGAATGGAAGAATGGGTTCGGGCTCATCGAGGGGGCCTGGTCGTGCACGCTGCGGCAGTGGGCGACTACGAAACCCAGCCCTCTCCGGACAAGCTCAGCTCCGGTCTGGATGAGTTGGTCATTCGTCTTCGCCGGGCACCCAAGATCGCAGACCACGTCAAGGACTGGGACCCGAGTTGTGGTTTTGTGACCTTCAAGGCCGCAGGCCCCAACACTGACGCCGAGCAACTGGTCGCCATTTGTCGAGCCCAGTTGCGACGCACCCGGTCGGACTGGGTCTTCGGGAACGTGATCGGCGCCCTCCAGAGCACCTGCGTGATCGTCGACGAGGATGGTTCCGAGGCCTTCGAGAACCGCACCGATGCCCTTCACGCCCTGGCGGCAAGACTCCGCCGCTGACCCCAGGCGGCTCCGGAAACCAGCCCACAGGATCCCGATGAGGTAGACAAGGAGTCCTGAAGGGATGACAAAACCTAAAGACCTACCCCTGCCCTGACCGATCCCTTCACAGGACTCCAGTCACTCCTCCCCGTGAGACCCATCTCCTTCTTCTCTACCAGGCTCCGTGATCGGAACCATGGGAATGTCCCCCACCTTGCCGGGTGTCGTCCCGTCGTGGGCAAGGTCTGGCGTACTTGGATGGCGGTACTCGGAGGAGTACTGAGCCTGTGCTTCCTGGTGGCCTGGGCAGCACCAGCCACAGCGCGCTCCAGTGCCAGGCCACCGGGCCTGTCCCCCGGCAACCGTGGGGCCGACGTCCAGGCCCTGCAGCACCTGCTTCGAGCACAGGGGCATGAACTGAATCCGGATGGCGTCTTTGGCGACCAGACGGTCTCAGCCGTGCTGGAGATCCAGCGATCTGGCTCTCAGCGCCCCTCCGGGGAAGTCCGCGCCGACACCTGGAGAGACCTGCTGACACCCCTGGAAATCGGAGATCGCGGTGAGGCCGTGCGCGCCCTCCAGCACCAACTCGTCAGCAAGCGAGGAGCGGACCTGGAGGTCGACGGGCACTTCGGCCCTGCCACCTTGATGGCGGTCCGGGTCTTCCAGCAACACTCACAGGTTGCCCGAGATGGGGTGGTCAGCATGGACACCTGGACCCGTCTGCTCGGTCACTTTGCCCGGGTACGAGAGGCGTCCACGATCTGTACCTATGGTGACGCCCGCTCGATCAACGAAGAGATGTGGGGCAGTGCCAGCACCGTGGGCCAGTTTCAGGCCGCTGCAGACGCCTGGGTCGCCCTGGGCGGACGCGGGAGGGTGGCCGTGGGAGACCTCAGCCGAGAACATGGAGGCGATATTCCCAACCACGCCTCACACGAGGTGGGACTGGACGTCGACATCCGCCCCATCCGCAGGGACGGCAAGCAGTGCAGAAAGACCGCGCAGTGGAACTGGTCCGAATATGACCGGCTCGGCACGCTCCGCCTTGTGAACGAGATCCGCAAGCGTGCAGAAGGGCACATCAAGGTCATCTGGTTCAACGACCCCAAGCTCATTCGCAAGGGCCTGGTCGAACCTGCTTCAGGCCACGACAACCACCTGCACATCCGGTATTGCGAGCCGGGACATTCGAACCCGGACTACCGTTGCTGAGCGGTCAGTACAGGCCCTCGAACACCAGGCAGGACGCCACCGGAGATCCCGGGCCATGAGCACCAGGATTGCCCGGCCCGTCGGCGGGACTCCCGGGCAAGGGGCGGCCTTGATCCCGAGGTCCAGGCGAGAAGTCCTGTCCAGACAGGCTGACTAGGAGACGAAGCCCTGGGCGACCAGCTGGTCGATGATCTGCAGAGCGGACTCGTCCACGGAGCAACCATCCGTCTTCACGATAATCTCGGCGTTCAGCGGAGCCTCGTAGGGAGCGCTGATGCCCGTGAAGTTGGGGATGATGCCACTGCGGGCCTTCTGGTAGAGGCCCTTGGGATCCCGAGATTCACAGACCTCGAGGGGGGTATCGATCAGGCACTCCAGGAAACGGCCCTCGGGCAGGATCTCGCGGACGGCGTCTCGGCCAGCCCGGTAGGGAGAGATGAACGCCGTGATGGTGATCGTGGCGGACTCGGAGAAGAGCTTGGCCACCTCGCCGATGCGGCGGATGTTCTCCGTCCGGTCCTCCGGGCTGAAACCCAGGTCCTGGTTCAGACCGAAGCGGACATTGTCCCCGTCGAGCACGAAGGCCTGGTGACCCCGCTCGAGCAGCAACTGCTCCACCCGACGAGCCACGGTGCTCTTGCCGGAGCCCGACAGCCCAGTCGTCCAGACCACGCAGCCCTTTTGCCCACGAGCGTTCTCTCGCTCATCGTTGGTGACGTTGGCACCATGAAAGGTGATGTTCTTGGACTTGGGCTCGGACATGGTGGCCTCCAACCGGATCAGGGGCCGCCCGTCTAACGTGGACCGGCTCTTTGTCGAGATCGAGAGTCAGGCGCCCAGAGAGGTTCCCACCTGGAGCCCCACCGCCATGGTGGTGATCTGGGGGTTGACCCCCAGCGCTCCAGGAAAGACCGAAGCATCGGCCACGTACAGGTTGTCCCAGCCCCAGACCCGACCCTCCGGGTCCACCACCGAGGTGTCCGGATCCAATCCCATGCGGCAGGTGCCCTGGGGGTGCGAGGAGACCAAGAGCAGGTCCGTCGGGTGAACATCCCCTGGAATCAGGGTGTCGATCTCCTCCACACTGTGAATGGGAGGCACTCCAAAGATCGGCAGGCGGACCTGGGTGGCCCCGGCCGCAAAGAAGATCCGAGCCGTCTCCCGGTGCCCGTCCAGGAGTCGAGCCCTGTCTTCGGCTTCCAGGCTGTAGGTCATGTGCCGAAGAGCGACGCGGCCCTCGCTGACCTGGTCTCGAAGCATGACTCCCGCTGAAGCCATCCACCGGAGGTCGGCCATGGGTTTCAAGTCCTCGGCCCCCAGCCTGGCCGCCATCATCATGTAGTAGGACTCGGGGGTAATGGTGTAGGTCTCGAGCAGGTATCCCCGCTCGTGGAAGTCCACGTAGTAGCCCTGGGTGACCCCTTCCCAGGGGATGATCTCCCAGTCGAAGCGAGCCATCGACCCGGAGGCGGGATGAAGTCGGAGGTGAGCACCGCAGTGCTGACTGTCCGCCAGTCCATTCGCCAGCAGGAACCTCGGGGTGGCGACGGTGCCGGCACAGACGACCACGTGGTCCGCGTCCACGACAATCGGCACATCCCCGCAGAGGGCCTCGACCCGGCGGACCCGGGCCCCTTCCGTGACCACCTCCTGCGCCACCGTCTCCGTGTAGATGGCGACCTCGCCCAACCGCATGGCCAGGGGCAGCAACGTGCGATCGGCACTGGCCTTTCCCCCCGTGGGACAGCCCGTGTTGCAGATGCCACAACCGATGCAAGCGGGGGCATTCCGCGACATGAAAGCGCCCTTGAGCCCCAGGGCATCTGCCCCCTGTTTGAAGACCAGGTTGTTGGACTTCTGGACCTCGGGCGGATTGATGGTCACCCCCATCGTGGTCCAGATGCGTTCCGCATGCTCGGCCAACGTCTCGTCGCGGTCGAAACCATTGGCTTCTCGCCAGGCCCGAACGCGGTCCTTGGGCGGTCGGAAGCAGATGGCGGAATTCACCACCGTTCCTCCGCCCAGGGCCTTGCCCCGGTTGATCGGGATGGCCACGTCCCCAAGGGCGGTCTCGGTGGGTTGATACAGGTTGGTCAACGCCCAGGACATCCGAGCTCGGAAGGACGCAGGTGCCCAGGCCTTGCCGGCCTCCAGAAGGCACACACGCAGACCCCGTTCAGCCAGGGCCAGCGTGACCGCCGAACCCCCGGCTCCTCCACCGATGACACAGACATCGGCCCGGATCCGTCCAGGCCCCCCCAGGTCCGTCGAGGAGAAGATGCCCGACCTCATGCCGGCTCCCCGGTGCAGCGGGACCGGAACCCGATGGCCCGCCAGACCTCGGGGTGGTCGAAATAAGCCAGCGAAAAGACCCCACGCAGACCGTCACGCGCAGCCCGGCGCAGGACGCTTTCCCGCTGTTCCAGGACCTCGATGAGTTCCAGGCGTTCCAGGGGCGTGCAGCGCCTGAACGGCTTCCCCGCCACGAAATAGGCACTCCAGTCCAGCGCCGAGAGCAGGTAGCGGAACCCAGTCGCCCCCTCGGACGGCAGGACCTCGGAGAGGATCCGGTCGACCTCTGCCACGAGATCGATCTCCTTCCAGGAAGGCCCCACAGGGTTGCCCGGCGGAAACAGCACCTCTCCCAGGCTGGCGACCAGGTCCTGTTCCGACCGGGCCAACAGCTTCATCCCGGGGGCTGGCCCTGGCAACCGGACCATCGCCACCACGGCCAGGGCACTCCCCAGGCCGACCCCGCCCAGAATGACCCGGCGTCGCGTGATGAGTTGTCCTTTCTCGGGCCTCATGGTGGGTCCGGCAGGTCCACGGAGCCCGACGGATAGCGTGCTCGAGCGTCCCCCTCAACGATCTCGATCAGGCCCAGGTGAGCTCCATAGTGATCGGCGATACCCAGATCGATGGCCAACAACTTGCCCCCACACCGCACGCCCACGCGTCCACTCTGCTGGGTGGTGTGACCAACGACCATCCGCCTGGCACCCAGCGATGCCAGTGCCTCGTCCAACAAGGGGCAGGCCTCGGATTCCGGGTCCAGGACATAGGCCCGATACCAGATGGGCGAGGACGTCCCCATCGCCGAAGAGGGGGTCTCTCCCGCAACCACGCTGGCAGCCAGGGCATTGATCCCCTCCACCCCCATGCGGGCGTACTGGGGGGCGACCCCACCATGGCAGAAGACCGCATCGCCCACCACGGCCACCACCCCCAACTCCCGCAAGCGTTGTCCCAGTTCCCCCTGGGGCGAAAAAGCCCTTTCCCGGGCCGCAGGACCGCCGAATTTCGCGGTATCGGCCGGGTCCACGTACCGCAGATCCCCCATCAGGTTCATGATCTCGTGGTTGCCATTGAGTGCGACGACGACGCCACCGGCTGTCTCGGCCTCCTCTTCCAGCCGCTGAAACAACTGGATCAGTTCCCTGGAGTCCGGCCCCCGGTCCGTGACGTCGCCGGTCTGGACCAACGTGGCCGTGCCACCGCTCCAGTGGCCCTGGGAATCCACGACCTCTGCCAGGCGAAGAACCTGGAGCGCATTGTCCAGGTCGCCATGCAGATCCCCCACCGCCACGATGCGCTCGGCAGCCATGCCTGGGGGCAACAGGGTGACAGCGATCCAGAAGAACAGGCTCACCCACAAGTTCTATCCAATCCAGACACCTCCTGGACGGCAAGGACCGTCTGATCGTGCCACTCTGCGTCCCTGAGATGCTCTGGCTCCTGCCCACTCTTGCCTGCCTCGACACTTCGGACACCCTTCTCAGGTCCGAACCCGTGGACTCACAGGCCCGGCACGACACTGGAGACACGGCTTCGACGGACACTGATGGGACCCGGGAGACCGCAGTCGACAGCCATGACAGCGGCGGCGATTCCTCCCAGGACACCGCTACTGAACCGGAGACCGGTGGACCCCTGGACACGTCGCCTCCAGCCTGGTGTCCAGATTTTGGAGAGCCCGTGGAGCTGGGCATCGTGACCCACGAGGATCTCAAGGAGCTCTCCGGTGTGGTCGAGAGCCGTCGTCACCCCGGCCTGCTCTGGACCCACAATGACAGCGGTGACACCGACCGGTTCTTCGCCATCTCCCGCACCGGGGAATTGCTGGGAACCTGGTCGATCGAAGGGGTCCTGCCCCGGGACCTGGAAGACCTGGCCATCGGGCCCGGGCCCGATGGTGAACCGAACTACCTCTACCTTGGAGACGTGGGAGACAACAATCGAGTTCGAGATGAACTTCGGGTGCTTCGTCTGCCGGAACCCCAGGTGCAAACGGACGCCCCGGAACCCCTCAACGAGGCGGTGACCCCCGAAGTGATCGAACTCTTCTTCCAAGACGGCATCCCACGGGACTCGGAGGCGATCTTTGTCGACCCCCTGACCGGCGACATCTACCTGGTGATCAAGGACCGGGACGGCCTGGGCATCAGCGGAATCTTTCGGGCCGCGGCCCCTTTCGGCTCCGAAGCCCCCGCCCCCCTTGTCGAGGTGGCGGAACTGATCTTTGGTGGGGATGCCCTGCCCGGTTCGGACCTGGCCACCGGCGCGGACATCTCGGAGGACGGGGAGTGGATCGTCATTCGCACCTACAGCTCTCTCTTCCTGTGGTGGCGGAATCCCGAGAAGACCTTGTGGCAGGCCTTTGAACACAACGCCTGCCCATCTCCCCTGGCCCATGAACCCCAAGGGGAAGCGGTGGGGTTTGCCGCCAATGGCCGAGACTACCTGACCGTCAGTGAGAAGCTGGACCAGCCGGTCTGGCTGTACTCCTGGGGGGAGTGAAGATCCTGGCATGGCCGCGGCCTGCACAGGAGCGACCGGCGACACCGACTCCAAGACACTGCATCCAACCCTGTCCCATCGACGACCGACACCGCCCTGCTCCCGGAAGCAGGCGACTGGGAGGACCACTGGAAGCCCACCCTGGTCTGGGGGACATCCAGACCATCGACGAGTGGGTGTTCCACTGGCCCGGAGGGCGTGTCAGTCGGCTCCGCGACCTGCCTGTTCGACGATTCCTGCGCGTCTACCCACCCTGACCCCAGGACGAAATCACGGGCTTGCCACGACCCTGTCTGGGCCGGGATTCGAAGGAATCTCTCCTCTCCGCTATCCTCGGTCGTTCTCCGACCCGGTAGGGCAGTGACCAAAGACAACTCCCATTCGCTCCCGAACATGTCCCTCATTCGCCGGATGTTGGCGACGATGACCCTCCTGGTCGGGGTGCTCCTGTTCTTCGCCGGCTGGATCGTGGCCGTGCTCCTGGCCTAGTACTCGATCAACCTGGAAGGCATCTGGACCCTGGGGGAGATCCTCCTGGTCTTCCAGCAGCAGTCGCCCAAGACCTTCTGGTTCGCATTCGGGGCCCATGCGCTGAGTCTCCCCCTCATCATCGGGGTCACCGAAACCCTGTTCCGATTGCTGCCATTGCCCCGAGGAACCCGCTTCGTCTTCACGATGGTCCCGGCACTCGTGGCGCTCCTGGACCTGCTCACCTGGGCACTTCTCGACATGAGTGCGCACTTCCAGCATCTGCTGGGTCCCCTGATGCTCGTGGTGAGCCTGCTCTACGCCGCCAAGGCCATCTGGATCCTCAAGCACATGTGGTTTTTCACACGCTGGCGGAAGCTCCCGGCCGAGCCTCAGAGGGTGGTCATCGTCGGTGGTGGATTCGCCGGGGTCTACTGCGCCATGGGCCTGGACCAGGCCCTGGGCTGGAACAGGCATCTCCAGGTCACCCTGGTGGACCAACGAAACTACTTTCTCTTCCCGCCCCTGCTTCCTTCGGTGGCCGCTGGCGCCATCGAAGCCCTTCAGGTCACCACACCCTTCCGGAGAATTCTGGAGGCAACCAACATCACCTTCCGCAAAGAGGCTGTGACCCGGATCGACACCGAGGCGAAAATCCTGCACACCTCTGTGGCCATGGGCAAGGACGCCGAGACCGGTCAACCGATCCAGGAGCGCAGCGAACTGCCCTATGACCTGCTGGTGCTGGCTCCCGGCGCCATCACCAACACTTTTGGCGTGGCCGGCGTCGAGGAGCACGCCTTCTTCATGCGGGAGCTCGGGGACGCGATCGCCGTTCGCAATCACGTCATCGATTGCTTTGAAGTGGCGGCCCGGGAGCCCGACCAGGCGTTGCGGCAGGAACTCCTGAGGTTCGTCATCGTGGGAGGAGGTCCCACCGGTGTGGAACTGGCCAGCGAGCTCCAGGACCTGGCCCACAACGTCCTGCTCTCTCGCTACCCGGAGATCGAGGCGAGCGAGGTCGAGGTCTGCCTGGTTCAGTCCGGTGACCGGGTGCTTCCCGGGTGGCACGACATGGTCGCAGCGCGCTCGATGGACCAGTTGAATCACATCGGCGTACGGCTGGTCCTGGGCACGCGAACCGTGGCGGTCGGCCCCAACTCGGCGACTCTGAAGAACGGCGAAATCCTGGCATCCCGAACGGTCTGCTGGTGCACTGGGGTCAAACCACCCCGGATGCTGGTGGACTCCGGGCTTCCCCTGGACCGCTCGGGAAGGGTCAAGGTCGACCGGGACCTGCGCATCGAAGGCGATCAGTGGGCCTTCTGCCTGGGCGACGCAGCCTGGCTGGAGAACCCCAAGACGGGACGGCCCTACCCTCCCCTGGGCCAGGTGGCCTTTCAACAGGGCGCACAATGCGCAAAGAACCTGGTCCGCCTGTTGAAAGGCAAGGCGACGAAGCCTTTCAAGTACTTCGACTACGGCGCCCTGGTCAGCGTGGGCGAGCACTTTGCCGTGGTCGACCTGATGGGCATTCGCTTCAGCGGTTTCATGGCCTGGCTCGTCTGGCGAGCCCTGTACCTGACCAAGCTCGTGGGCTTTGGAAACAAGGTTCGGGTGGTGTTGGACTGGACACTGGACCTGTTGTTGGAGCGTTCCATCAGCCAGATCTGGACCCAGCGAGACCAGGGTGTCTCCCCAGGAACCGAACTCGAAGGGTCCTGAGCGCTCGCAACAAACCCCCTCGGACAGGTTCTGGCCACGGTTCGTGCGCGGTTGAGCTACAGTACGCATACTGAACGCCCGATCAGTATCCTGCATGGCAATTTCCACCGCAATCCCCCTGGGGCGTCCCCGCAGTGCGCCAGCGCAGCGTCCTCAACGCCTGTTGGTGGCCTGGCTTCCGGCCTTTCGGCTGGAGCGCTGTGGCTGGGAGGCCCGGGACAAGGTGGCCCTCATCGCCCCCGAGAGGAATGCCATGCGGGTTCAGGCCCTTACCCCCGGCGCGTCCCGGTTGGGCATCCGCCGCGGCATGGGTGCGGCCGAGGCCCGGGCCCTGGTGCCGGATCTGGTCTTTGAGGTCTCCGAGGAGCGGAACCCGACCGAAGAGATTCAGGACCTGCAGGAACTGAGTCGGCTCCTGCAAGTGCTCTCGCCAGCACTGGCTCCGTTGGTGGAACACAGAGACGCCATCACCGCCGACCTGACAGACACGGCGCACCTCTTCGGCAACGAGCAGGCCTGCCTGGACCGGGCGGTGGACATCCTGAACAACGTCGGACATCGCTGCCGGGTGATCATCGTCGATGCAGATCGGGCAGGGGCTGCCCACGCTGCACGGGCCCTGGCCATCGAGCACGACCAACACCGCATCGTGCCCCCGGGCGGCCTGGCGAGGGCCCTGGCATCCCTGCCCCTGGCCCGCCTGGACAACTCGGGGCACCTGGAGGACCGACTACGAGCGGTGGGTGTGCGGACCCTGGGTGAATTGGCCCGACTCTCGGCGGCCTCGGTGGCCAGCCGGTACGGGACAGCGGGCCTGGCACTGTTGCAGTTGGCTCGAGCAGACCGGGTCTCCTCCCATCTCGGGCCCCCTGGTTCCTCGGTCCAACAGACCCCCGTTGGGCCCTCGGTCCGGGCGCAACTCCCATCGCCCGAGGTCCGGGCCGAAGCGATCCAGGCCACCCTGGCCCCTCTGTTGGAGAGCCTCTGTGTCGCACTCCAGGCCACCGGACGTGCGGCTGTCCGGGTCCAACTCCGACTGGTGCTGGAGGATGCCCCTGACACCTTGCTGTCCATCCGACTGGGGCAGCCAGGGCGGGACCCGGCCCGGCTGGGCCCCCTCATCCGGCGCCGTCTGGAGAATCTACAACTCTCCGCCCCGGCGGTGGAAGTCGGGCTGGACGTCCTGGAGAGTTGTCCCTACCACGGCCGGCAACACGAGCTTCTGAATCGCACAGAGGCGCTCGAACCCCTGGTCGAATTGCTGGCCCGACTGCTCGATACCCTGGGTGAGGGTGCACTCTTCCGGGCAGAAGCCAACCCCGTGCACAGGCCCGAAGCTGCGTGGGTGGCCGTGTCCTGTGAACCACGACAGGTGGGTACTCTCTTCACACGTCCCCCCTGCTCCTTTCCGCCCCGACCGACCCTCCTGCTGCCGGAACCACGCCCACTGCGGGTCCAGTTGGAGCCGACCGGCCAGGTACGGGCCGTCGAGGTCGAGGGCAGTTGGAGACAGGTCGACACGTCGGTGGGACCCGAGCGCCTCTGCGGCGAGTGGTGGACTCCGGATCCTTTCGAACGGGACTACCACCAACTCGCCCTGGCCGACGGTCGAATGGCCTGGGTCTTCCTGGACCGAGAGACTGGCGACTGGTGGCTACACGGGTGGTTCGCCTGACGGGAAGCCCGTGTGCCAGTTCGGAGCCCACAGTGGTGGCGCCCACCGGCGAAGCAGGAACATCACGGTCCTCCGAAGTGCACACGACCGACGCGGGCCAACGGAACACCGAGGACCCCCGGGCTAAGGACATCCCCGTGTGGTCCCTTCTGCTCTCCGCCGCCCTCGCCCAGGACCTGTTGATCACCGATGCCCGGTTGATCGACGGCACGGGTGCTCCGCCGATCCCACAGGCCTCGGTGCTGGTGCTCGACGGCCGGATCGCTGGTGTCTGGCCCGGAGAGGCACCCCCGCCTCCACCCGGGGTGGAAGTACTCGACGTCGACGGCTCCACCCTGATGCCCGGCTGGTTCGATGCCCACGTGCACCTGTACGCCGACGCGGGCGCCACCCTTCGGGAAGAGCCCCTGGTGTGGGATGCGGCAGCCATGGATCGCCGCCTCCGAGCCTACCTGGCCTGTGGTGTGACCTCGGTGCTCGACGCAGGCAGCCCCCACCTCCTGGTCGAGGCCATCCGTGACTTCCAACAGGACCACGTAGGGCCCGAGATCAGTTTCCTGGGAGAGCCCCTGTCCCCACCTGGGGGGTACATGGACCAGCTGGCGATCGGCCTTCCTTCCCAGGGGACTCCGGAAGAGATCGTTTCCCACCTGGACCGCCTGGTCGACATGGGGGCCTCCGGCGTCAAGCTCACCGTCGAGGACGGCTTCATCACCCGCAACTGGCCGATCTACGACCCCACCCAGCTCCGGGCCCTGCACCGGGAAGCCGAGGCCCGAGAACTGGGTGTCTTCGTCCACGCCATGACGCCCCTGGAGCAACTGGTGGCCCTCGAAGCCCGGCCTCGGGCCCTCGTCCACACCGCCTTTTCCGGCAACCCCACCCACCTGGCAAGGGTGGCGGCCAGTGGCACCTGGCAGATCTCCACCCTCTCGGTGGTCGATGGAATGCGGCTGACCCACCACCCGGAGCGCCTGGCAACGCCCCTGGTCCACACCGTGATTCCGGAACGGATCAGGGCTTCAGCGGTCGATCCTGTCCTGCGCAAGGACTCCGCCACCGCCATCCTGGAGATCATGGCACCAGAACTGCCGAGTCCTGCTGTGGCGGTGCTTCGCCGGGGGGTCACCGCCGACACCACCTACCACTTCAAGCTGCGTCGCATGGAGAGGACCCTGATCCGCCTGCACCGGGCCGGGGTCCCCATCGTGTTGGGCAGCGACTCGGGCAACTGGTCGGTGTTGACCGGCTTTCCTCATGGCGTGACGACCCTCCGGGAAGCCGAACTCCTGGAGGAGGCCGGGCTGACCCCCATGGAAGTCATCCAGGCAGGAACCTCCCAGGCAGCGGAGTTGCTGGGGGTCTCCCAGGACCGGGGCACCATCGCGCCGGGCAAGCGTGCCGACCTCGTCATCCTTGAAGAGGACCCCCTGCTGGGCATCGACGCCGTGTGGACCGTGCAGTGGACCCTGAAGGACGGGGTGGCAAAGACCCCTCAGGAGTGGATGAACCCTGGCCCGAAGCCCGATGGCCCCTGACGAATCCGCCCAAGCCCCAGGACCAGTGCCATGACCCAGATCAGACCCCCTTGTCTGCCCCTGGCGTCACATCCAACCCCGCCAGCGGTCTCCTCGAAGCAATCAGGATCCGGCGCCAGGCAGTCGGGATCACAGGCGCCATCCGAGTAGCGATCATTCACGTGGCAGAGGTCCATCGTGCCGTGGACTTCGAGGACATTGGAACGGATCCAATCGCTGACCAGGTCCACACGGGTACTCCCGGAGCTGGACCGGCAGTTGTTGTCCCCCCAGGAATGCACTCCGACCACCCGTGGCAGTCCATCTGACTCCTGGATCATGGGACCACCACTGTCCCCAGAACAGATGTTGGCCCCGTCGTCGTTGGTGTCCGAGTACGAGACCAGGAACATCTCCTCCACACGATCCACCGTGAGCGGAGCCGAATGCTTGTGCCCGGACTCGTTCCGCTCGGTGAGCCCGTAGCCCACGCTCAGCACGGTCTCCCCCTCCAGTGCCTCGGTCAGGGCCGAGTCCTCGTAGCGAAGTGCCTGTACCGGCGCGTCCTCGTCCAATTCGAACAGGGCCACGTCGTACTCGCCCAACTCCTGTCCCCCAAACCCTCCCGGGTTCTCCAGGGGCACATAGTCCGGATGAATCACGGCATCCGAGAAGCCCAGTTGGTGGTCCGGATCACCGACCCATTCCCCAAAGTAGGCAGACCCCAAGGCCACGATGGCTTCCACCGAGAACTCGGCCCCACAATGGGCTGCGGAGAGAACCAGCCGCGGGGTGATCAGGGTTCCGGTGCAGCCACTGATGGCGTACTCACCACCCCCTGCTCCCAGCGAGACCACCTGGGGCCAGCCAGCCTCATCGCTTCCCTCGATGATCTTCGGATCTGCCGCCAGGGCCATGGAGAGCGTGAGGAGCACCATACTCCCCCGTTATCACAGCCTTCCCCGCCGCCTGAAAGCGTCCGTTCAGACCTCGGCCAGAACACGGGCCTTGGCCTCGTCGTACTCCGCCTGTTCGATGAGCCCTTCTTCCAACAGGCCCTTCAGCCGCCGGAGCCTGGAGATCGGGTCTTCGTCCAGGGGGGGTTCGGGGTCGCCGAGCTCCTCTGTGGCCGAATCCACTGCCTCGCTGGCCCCCTCGGAGGCTGCGGCCTTGGCCAGGTCCTTCGCTTCATCCGTCCGCATCTTGGAGGGATCAAAGTACTGTCGTGCCTCCCTGACCGTCCGCTGGTAGAGATCCTTCATCTCCTCCGTGGTGAGTTCCCCCTCCTGGGCGAAGTAGCGTTCCGCCACCGCCCCGATCGCCAGGGTCGTGGCATAGATGAACGGGGCAAGGAGCAGGCCACCAAACCCGGGAAGAAGGAGCTTGGCGACGGTCGTGGCCACTCGGCTGCCCACCACGGACACCCCGACGGTGGCGCCGATGCGCATGAGAAGTTCCGAGGCCGAGTCCTTGGAGATGTCCGCCCCATAGATCTGGCCAATTCCCACCACCATGCCCACGTGCAGGGACGTCACGCCCAGCAGTTCTGTGCCGGGCAGGGGCACCACAGTCAGCGCAGAGGCGGCATAGCCAGCGGTTTCCGTCAGCTTCCGAGCACGCTCCTCGCGCTCCGACTCGTCCATTTCACGACCCACAAGGTCGTCGAAAATCCTCTGAAACATGGGGCCTCCCGGGTCCTGACCACTCTACCCATGCGGACAGGATTCTATTTCAGGCCCGATTCAAGTTGTGCCGCCAGCGCAGCAAGGCGGGACACGAGACCCTCGAATTCCTCCCGGGTTCCCGCAAAGGAGGGGGTCGCAATGGCCTCTCCATCCTGGGCCTCGAGGAGCTCGGCAGCCAGGCTCTCAGCGCGATTCCGAAGTGTCTCTGCCCAGGTTCGCAACAGCGCACCCGGCTCCATTGGATCCGAGACGCAGGGCACTTGCTTGTCGATTCGCCGCAGAGACTTCCAACTGTTGGGGCCCATGGTCGGGCTGTGAACCACCACCGGCACCGACCTCAGCCGTTGCCCGCCCGGCAGGAGTTGATCCTCCGGCTGCTTCCGAAGCCACTCCAGGAGTTGCATCCCCCGCATTCCCCGCACCCGGGTCATGTCCAGGTGCACCAGGTCCAGAGGGGCGCCCTCTCGCACATGGCGCTCGAACAGGGATTCCGCCCCGCCATTGTCGGAAACCGTCTCACAATCGAATCCAACCGCACTTGCGACAGCCACAAAGTGCGCAAGGTGCGAATCGTCCACGACCAGCAGTTGACCGTCCTGTTTCAAGGAGAACCTCCGGCGTCCCTGGTATCGACTTTGGGGACACGAGACCTCTCCATCCCACTTGAAGAGAAGCATTGACCTGTCAATAGATTCATCCACACCTGTTGAGAACCATGGGATTCCAGCGCAGGTGCTCGAAAAAGGACCTGCCTGTTGAAAAGAGGGACTTCCCCCCTCAATTGCGGCGGCCAAGCCATCCGAATTCCCAAGTCACTTCAAGGATTAAGTTGACTTGTCAACACATTCTTCCACAGCTGTGGAGAACCCGGCCGATCGTTTTCCGACTCAGCGGCGACGCCTCATCACAGTTCCAAGGAGCAGGAGCACAACCCCCAGGCCATGGCTCCCCGACCCGGTGGTGCTGCAGCCCCAGAAGCTGAGCGGCTCGGCCCCCTGGAAGAGCCCCCCCTCGTCGCCGGCCTGGAAGCCCCGGGGCAGGGCCCAATCGCTCACGAGATCCTTGGAGTCCACCGCCCGGACGGTCCAGATGTACCACCCGTCGGCCAGTAGACCGGGTTCCCAGCTGGTGGTGCCTTCCGGGTTCTCATCAACGAACCCCTCGGCCACCACCTGGCCGTATTCCATCGAAGTGATCCGGAATTCATAGGCCAGGCTCTCGCCATCGGGATCGTGGCTGTTGACCACCGAGAAGACCTCGTCATGGGAGACGTGGGCCCCGTCGGCAGGATTGTGGAGCGCCGGCTCCGTGGGGGCATCGTTGGCGCTGTTCACCCGGAAACTGGCCTGGACCTGCTCACTGGAAGCTGAACCATCGGTACAGGTGACCCGCAGCCACCACGTCCTGTCGTCGGCGAGTTCCTGGGGCACTGTCCAGGTGGTCGTCCCTTCATCCCCCGATGAAATCCAGGCCACCTGCAGGTCGTCCGAGTTGAAGGCCGAGTCCGTGTCGAGCTGGAAGAGGTGCTGGGTGGTCCGGCCCTCGGGGTCCTGGCCATTGGTCACCTGGATCGTCGGCGTCAGGCTCCAGACCCGGTCATCCTGGTCCGGCCAGTCGATGACCGGTGCAGTGGGGGCCTCGTTCGTGGCATCGAGCAGGAAACAGGCATCTGGGGTGGTCTCTCCATCCAACCCCTCTTCATCCGTGGCCCAGGCCAGCCAGCAATAGGGGATTTCTTCGGACAGCGACACATCGACCGCCCAGGACACGGCGCCACCTTCCTCCTCCAGGCCTGTCGCCCGGCTGAGCTCGTCGAAGTGCTCGTCCAACAGCACCACTGTGTAGGTCAGGTGATCCCCATCCGGGTCATGGGCGGGGTCCAGCAGCAGTTGGGGTTGGCCCCCATCCACCGTTGCACCATCAAAGGGCAGGTTCAGGCCCGGTGCTCCCGGCGCCTCGTTGACCGTGTTGTAGAAGAAGGCCGCAGGGGCACTCCAGGACCCGGTGGTCCAGGAATCCTCGGCCACAACCCACCAGTGGTACCAGGTGTTCTCGGTCAGTTCGAGGTCCGGGGTCCAACCGGTGAACCCACTGGAATCCTGTTCCAGGTCCTCCGAGGCCGCCAGCAGGAGGGTCATGCCCTCGTCCGCGTAGACCTCCACCCGAAGGGTCAGCGAGGACCCCACCGGGCTCTCGGCGTTCTGAACCAGGAGTTCCAGGCCCAGTTCCGTCCACTCTTCTCCGTCAGCTGGACTCCAGGGGGTCGGCGTGGTCGGGCCATCGTCCTCCTGGGGGTCGGTTCCCAGGGCGAATTCCTCCAGGTTCGTACGGCCGTCACCATCCGGATCGGACCCACCATCGTCCGGATCGCTGGCGTCCAGGCCGTTCTCCAACTCCCAGTGGTCACTCATGCCGTCGCCATCCTGGTCGAACGGCGCCACATCAAATGTCCAGTTCAGAGTCTCACTGCCCCCATCGTCGTCGGTGACCGTGAAGCTCGCAGTGACCTTGCCCACCTGCTCCCAGGTCGGGACCCAGCTCAGCAGGAGACTGGATTCGTCGAATCCAGCACCATCCGGCAGAGAAGTGGTCCAGTTGTGGGTGTCCTCCGATCCCGGGTCCTCCAGGGTCAAAGCGAGGCTGCATGGACCGTCCTCCATGCAGGTCTCGTCTCCGGTAGCCGCCAGCGTGGGAGCCGCGTTGGAAACCGCCAGCAGCAGGATGCTGGAACCGCTGTCGTCATCGTCGTCCGTGACCGTGCATGTCGCACGGAAACTCCCATCGTCCCCAAATGCATGGCTGACACTGGCGCCACTGTAGGCCGCGCCGTCCGAGAAGCTCCAACGGTAGGTGAGTTCGTCATCGATGCCCGCATCGGTGGCCGTGCAGTCGAAGGTCACGGCCTGTCCCTCTTCAGCGCTGGCCACCCCGGTTGCCGTGACCACAG
>CAZMNK010000083.1:0-23037 GCA_964567625.1 uncultured Enterobacterales bacterium
TCGCATTGGCACCCTGATCGTTCTCATCACCTGTCTTGGGTGTATAGAACATTCTGACCCTCTCCAAGCTGGAGCTGTCCGAGATAGCGGCACAGCGAACACTCCAGAGAATGGAAAAGACACGGGCACCTGGAACGATACAGGAGACACCGCTCCACCTGGCTGCAGCGCGATCTTGGACACTTCAGACTGGGAGCTATGCGCCACGGGACCGAGCTATTGCGCGGCGGTGTTCGATGACGCTGCGGGTTGCCTGGCGGTCTGTGAGGCCGTCGGGTTGGAGTGCTCGGCGGTCTATGAGAACGTCGATGGCGAGTGTGCGCCGGATGAGACGCGGCCTGCCCTCTCCTGCAACCCCCCTTCGGGCCACCAGTCTGACTATTGCGTCTGCAGTGGAGAGCCTGAAGTGGGCAATGACGAGCCGCCCGAGTCCGAGGAAGACGAGTGTGACGGCTACCCCTACAGTGCGGACACCTTGTGGGCAGAGAGAGCCGGGTACGGCGCAGCAGCAACCGGTGGCGATCCCGACAATATCTACCATGTGACGACCTTGGCAGACGGGGGTTCTGGCTCACTGCGGGCAGCTCTTGAGAGTGACCAGGACTACTGGATCGTCTTCGACGTCGAGGGCGGGATCACCCACATCGATCCTGTACGGATCACCTCCAACAAGACCGTCGACGGCCGAGGGCGCTCGATCACCGTGGAGGGCGAGCTCCGCCTCGAAGACGCAGAGAACGTGATCCTCTCCGACCTGTCGCTCACAAACCAGCTGGAGGAGCCCTGTGGACAGGATGGGGACGTCATCTCCATCCGTGGAACCGGGGGCAGGGATCCGAGGGACTTCTCCTCTCGCAACATCTGGGTTCACCATGTGGAGTTGTATGAAGGCGGAGACGGCCTCCTGGACATTCGAGGAGGCACCGACATCACGCTCTCCTGGTCCCACCTGCACAGCCATATGAAGGGCATGTTGAACAGCTATGACGTCGATGGAGCGACGACGGAGGGCATGCAGGTGACCTACCACCACAATTATTTCGAGAGACTGAGCCTCCGAGGTCCCCAGATTCACTACGGCCGGGCGCACTTCTACAACAACTACCAATTCGAATGGTATGAGCACGGTGCCGCCAGCGTAGACGGGGCCCAACTCTACAGTGAGTCCAACATCTACCAGGCGCGTGCTGGAACCATCAGTACCACGTCTGACCCCAACGAATGCGGGGACTATGAATGGCTCGTCTCCAAGAAGGCATTGGTCACCGAATGGTCCGACTATGGTTCCGGCTATACCCGCAGCGAAGGAGACCTCGCTCTCGAGGGCGCCGACATCTCGGTCAATGAGCCCAGTCGAGTGTTCAACCCCGACGAGTCCTACAGCTACTCTGCAGAGGCGGCCACAGACAGTCTCGCCAGGTCCCTCGTCGAGCAGGCGGGTCCCAGAGTCGACTACTGCCAGTAGTCAAACCAGGCCCTGGATGACTGTGCTCAGAACGTGCCCAATAAACCGCCAAACACCCCTGGTCATCACTATCCATCCCGAAACCAGACAGCGAAGCCGACGAGCCTGCGAACGCAGCATCGAGTCCCCAAACCGCCTCAAGCAAACCCCCTGGGTTGAAAATTACTCAACCGGTTTGACTCCCACCGCCTCCACCATCCATCCATTCTTCGATGGGAACGGGTTTGAGTTGGCCGTTTATCGGACCCCGCGGAGCAGCATCGTGACGGATTGTTTCTCGTGGTGGAGTGTGCCCACCTCGTTGAATCCATGCCGCTGATGAAAGCGCATGGAACCGGCGTTTGGTGGATTCAGGCTTACCTCTGCGGCAATGGGCCAACGGCGCTTGTCGGCATTCTCGATGACGCTTGCGTACAGTAGCGACCCGATTTTGCGGTTGCGGTGCAGCTGTGAGATGGCGATCCGATCCACATAGAGGAAATGGTCGTAGCGTTGGTTGAACCAGGCGTAGTTGGGGCTCGCGTAACGGGTTCCTGGGAGGAGGCAGAGAACGAATCCGACGAGATCGCTTCCATCGAAGGCGCCGAGGGGAAGATCCGCAAGGGAGAGCAGATCGGCGATTTCGGTCTCCGAGACCTTTCCAACGCCGGGCAGACCCTCTTCATTGATGCGCCACAAGGTGGGGACATCACCGAGATGCAGCGTTCGGAGAGTCATGGACATCGGGGCAGCGGTTGGAGCGCAGTCGGAGGTCGGCACGGTGGTTCTTGTTTGAAGGTCCTTCCCTTCAAGGTGGTGTTGGACGGCCACAGGCGGCGGGATCGGTTCACGAAGGTGTTCGCCTGAGGATGTTGTAGCGTTCACGGAGATCCTCGACCGTGTAGTCGAAATCGACCCATGGATCCCATCCGTCGCTCAGGTCCCGATTGCACTGGGTACCGAGCAAGTAGGATTTTACCACGGCCTCGGGGTCAGTGACGCCCATCCGTTCGCTGCCGGCGACGGGTGAGATCTGTAGTCCGAGGTGAAACTGGGCCACTGAAAACAGGATGGTGTGGAGGAAGTCGTAGTTCTGGAACCCCGCCTGGAAGCCGATGACTGCGGCCTCCTCTGAGACGGAGGTGCCGTAGTCGGCGAGCACGTGGACACAGTCATGAAAGACGAGGGGTTCCGGTGGTCCGCCGATCTCCCCGGGGAAGGAGAAGTCGTTGTCCCGCGTGAACTCCCAGAAGGCTCGGCCCAGTGTTCCGGGCGGCTTGCTCTCCAGTGTGTGGTACCTGGCGGCCAGGGCGGGGTTTTCCTTGCCGCGCAGTGCCTGAATGATCTCCTTCAGGCCCTGAAGGCCCTTGTCCTCAAACTGGGCCTTGAGGCGCTTGCCGATGAAGGCCCGACGCACAATGTCGATCTTCAAAGAGTTCAATTGTCTGTGGACGATGCGATTCAGAGTCCTCAGCGGTGCCCGGTCTGTCCCAAGGGCCTTGGCGTACGTGGCGATGAGCGTCTCCTCCTTTTCGTTGGCGTCTCCATCGACCACTGCCACCAGGACAAGTCCTCGAATGATCCGCTCCCGGAACAGGGTGTCCGGGACCGCCTCCGCGAGTGCTTGGGGTTCGATGAACGCGACATCGTCCAGCGGGACGTCGAGCTTCAAAATATGGTGCTGGATCGCCTGGATGTAGGACCTTTCCAGAGGCTGGATCTCGCCGTCTGCCATGGCCACGGTTTTCATTGCCCGCAGACCTGCGAGCGCCGTCGCCGGGGGAGGTGTCGTCAACTGCACGGGGGCTCCTGGGGCCGCGAGGGTGAACGGCTCGGCGTCCGCCCGGCATCTTCCCGCGGCGTCGCTGGGATGACAACCCCTACTCCCACCTCCAAAATCCGATGGGGCGAGGACAGTGTCCTCTTCGACATCCAGCCTGTTCGCCTGGCCGTCAATCCACGCCCTGCCATTGCGAAACAAACCAGGGGCTAGGGTTGGGTACCGCCCGGGTCCCGACGCCGTACAAGCAGGAGGGGTAGGAGGAACATCGATCCCAGCCAGGGGGCGTCTCCGGTGGTGCAGCCGCAGGAGGCGCCCGTACTGGAATCCTCGGAGTCGCCGGAGTCGCCGGAGTTCCCGGAGTCGCCGGGGTTCCCGGAGTCGCCGGGGTTCCCGGAGTCACCGGAATCCCCTGAATCCCCGAGATCCTCGTCGAAGGTTGATTCGATTGTGTAGTACCCCAAGGTGCCATAATCCGAGTACCCATCCGAATCGGGGTCGTCATATCCTGTGCCGTCGACGGACAGGTAGTAGTCGCCCGCGGTCAGAAATACATCGAATTCAGCATCCAGGGCAGTCGGTGGATTGGAGGTGTAGAGAACAGCGCCGTCTGCGTCGTGTATTGCTGCTGCGATGTCCAGATTTGGAGCCAGGCTGTCCGGGCTGACCGTGATCATCCGGTCCCCGTCACGCACCATGGTGAATCCGAAGTAGTCGATATCGGAACTCTGCTCGATGATACCGTCTGCCACGAAAGGCAGATCGATATCGACGGCGGTCGCTGTCTCCGTTGTGGAACCATGATCATCCGGACGGTATCCAAAACCGTTTCCCGTGGTGATGATGCTGAGATCGTCCTGCTGGTTGTTGGCATCGGTGTATTCACCTCGGTCCCACTGGCTCAAACCGTAATTTGTCCAGCCCATAATTGAGGACCAGGCGATATCACCGGCTCCATGACCCCGATAATATTCCGTGCCTGTGGTCGTTCCGTCATGTGAGAGGCCAAGCGAATGACCTGCCTCGTGGGAAACGGAATCAGCAATCCAGATCCAGGTCTCATCCACGGAGGACAGGTCCGGTCCTGACCAGGCGAAGAGCTCTGTGTCCTCACTGTCACTGAACGAGTCTCCATACGCCCATGAATAGTAATAGGTACTGTGGTTGATAACGGCACGAATACCCCACTCGGTGTCATCTCCACCCGTGTTTCTGAGGGCTTCAACACCGGGGTCTTCCGTGGTCACATCAAGATCGAAGGGCAGGAAGTCTTCAGAAATGGACTGCCATGCCAGCTGTATGACTGTGCGCTCGGTCTCTGAGAAATTGAAGGCGGGGCCTTCCATGTTCCAGGGGCTATAAACGATCTCCAGCCACGCCCACGGTGCCGTGTGCCCATCAAAATCAAGATAGATCACTTTCGTCGCGTCAGGATTGCTATGCAGCAGGAAGGTATCTTCCAGTGGTGCGGGAAGTAACGGTGGTCCTGCGCCTGTCTTCGCTATTGCTCGGAGTGAATCCGTCTCAGAAGGAAGAGGAAAATAATCGATTATCTTGACGCGTTCGGGTTTGATCCCGGGCGGACTGACATCCTGAGCGAAACTGGTCGAAGACACGGTGAACGCTCCGATCAGAGCCAAAGACCTTACGCGCATTCAACCCCCTGTTTTCCGCACGGCAGTTCCAAGCATAGTCAGGCCGACTCGGCGTCGACAGACTTTCCGATGAAAAACTCCCCGAGGGCCCCCAGGGATTTTCCGACGATCCCTCCGCCGATCACGGCGAAGGCCAGGGTGAACAGGATCGCTCGAATTCCGCCATCTGGCGTGACCTGCTCGGCGATGAGGATCGATGCGCAGGTCAGCACGCCGAAATCGGCAGCGAGCCTGTCCGTGCCCAGTCGGGCGTCGCTGAGGATGGCCAGGCCGACCAGCACCCCCATCAAGCCGAGCAGCACCCGGCGGGACGGGGTGCCTGGTACAGCCTGGACCGTCACAGCAGATGCAGCGCCTCCGCTCCAGTTTCCGATCCAGACCTGGCTCAAGCCGATCCCCCTGGCCCGGAAACGATCCTGGCGGTCTTCGCCCCACAGCATCGTCATGGTCGAGGGTTCAGTGGAGAGAGAAGCCTTGCCATCCCGTCCATCGCTGACCCTCACGCTCCCGGCACCCCGCTTGATCTTGCCCATCAGGGTCTGTTCCCATGAAGTGCCCGAGAGCTTGATGACGTAGTCGGTCAACTGGATGCCGGGATCGTCGACATCGGCCAGGCCAATCTCAGCGATGGTTGCGGAGACAATCAGGTCGTGCCCCTTTGGGATCGAGAGTGTCGAGCGACCGTTCGGAGGTTCCAGCGGCGCCTCGGCAGCAGGCTCTCCGGGGAACAGCGCCATCCAGCCGCTGACCATCGGGGAGACCACTGCGGGCACCAGGATCAGCCAGAAAAGAATGGGCGTGGTGCCATTGCGGACCATGCGCAGCACGGTGGTCGCCGCGATGGCGATCGTGAGGACGATGACAGCAGCAAAGGTGGTCAAGGACAATCTCCAGCGGGCTGAAGCTACACCGGTTCCCACTCTCCTGTGTTCTGGTACCCGGTTGTGCGTCTCGCGGGTTGTCTCCCAGACACACAACGGGGAGCGATAACGACCTGGAAACTGGTTATCAGCGGGCACTGGAGGCCCGGTGAATCGGTTGGTGCAATGGCTCGAATCCCATGCCGATCTGGACAGGGTGCCGTTGGCTTCAGCCCTGGTCCCCGTGGTGTCCTTCGAAACCCAGGTGAGCAGTTCCGGTTGGCCTTATCTCTCCGAGAGAGCGTACCTGCAGCTGCGGGACCGGGTCCCTCATGTGTTGGGGTATGGACATCTCGCCTGGGAGGGGCTGGAGCATCTCGCCGCCCTGGTCAGTGAGTGTGAATTTCTGAGCGCTACGGAGCTTCATCACTTCCAGGCCAGCCGAAAGGTCGTGGCCCAGGTGCTCAAGACTGCGGCCATCACCGCTCCTCCGTCCTTGTGGTTGGCACGACATGTGCTTTCCAATCTTGTGGACCAGGGCATTGCAGAACGCCTGTTGGACGGCGAGGGGATTCGTCCGGGTCGAGAGCCGGGCATTCGGGCGGAAGAACTCGAGATCGACCTGACCTTTCTCTCGATCCTTGGGCTGCTGCACCGGGAACGAGGCCTGTTCTCCCTCGCAGAGACAGGTCGGGGGCAAGGGGCTCTTTCCTTGCCTGCACTCCCCAGCCGTACCCCGGTGGCCATGGCGGGCGTCTGGGGACGATTCTTCGAGAAGGGCAACCTTTCCTCCGAGGAAAGAGAAGGCGTGGACTGGGTGCTCTCCAGGCCACCTGTTCGGAACGATTCCACGCAACAGGGTTGGAGCCCGACGGTCGAGGAGATTCAGCTCGGGCACCGTCTGCTTCCCCTGGTCCTGGGTCTTGCGGCTTCCGGGCGCATTCAACCGATTCTGCAAGCGGGTGAGATTTCAGAGCAGGTCCTGGGGGATGAACTCCTGCCCGGGGTGGTCGGGTTGTTGCGTGCAGGGGGCTGCGTGGATGCCCGAGGGCCGGGTTTGACCGTCCTGGGGCGACGTGTCCTGGAGCGGGGTCCGGGGCCGTTTGGCATTGTCGAGGCCTATCACCCCTACATGAGCGCACTCGGTGGCATTCTGAAGCAAGGACGCGGGGCTGTACACCTGACCCGCGGAAGCAACGTTGCGGCCAGTCAGCGGGCCAATCGCGCCTCGTTTTCCCATGCAAACAATGCGCTCGACGAGTTCTGTGAAAGCACCGGTTGGACCTATAGCGTCTATATCGAGCATGCCCTGGGTTGTGGTGAGGCGACGCGCCAGCGCTTCGAGCGCAGCGGTGATCGGTTGACCTACCTGGGGGCAGACCTCGAAGACGAGGCGATCGATGCCGCGCAGCAGCAACAAGCTCTGGGGCGACTGCCACCGACCATGCGGTTCATCCGCAATGCCGACATTGGTGATGCCGGCGCAATCCTGGAACCATTGGCGCGGTGTCCGGGTTCAAGAGACGGTGTCGTGATGGTGGTCGGCAATGGCTTCCATGAGATCCGGGACCAGGGTGACGCGGGCATGGTCGCGGTTCTCCGCGCCTATTGCGGTGCGGGAATCGTGCTCCTGTTCACCGAGGAGACTGCGCTCTCTATTCGGGACCAGAAAAAGACCGCATGGAACACCTACCACCCGGCATTTCGCTATGTGCATGAGAAGTCCGGGCAGGGGCTGAGGCCGGCGCTCGACCCTCTGAATCCACTGGGGGACGACCCGATGCCGATGAGCTGGACCGAGTGCGCCAGCAGGGCCGGCTACCTTCTCCTGGATGCCTATACGCGTCGGGGGCGCACGATCTATCCCTGCCCCCAGGAGTCTGGACGCAACCCCTCCACGTCCGTGATCTACTTTTTCCTGCCTGCCGTGCTGGCAGAGGAGTTGGGTGTGGCAACAGGAGGTGTTGTCCCGGGTGTCTGAAGGCCCTTGACCTCGCAGCCTCAGGCCTTCAGCAAATGGGCTGCCACACGCAATCGAATCACCTCCTCCGTGAAGGATGCGTTTGCGATCTCGGCTCGTGCCTTGTCGACAACCTCCTGTCCTCCGACCTGGTCAACGCCCAGGCAGCGGGCTCTGCTGAGGGTCACGAGTGCCGCCACCCTCGGAGCCTCCGGGTGGGCATCCTCCAGCAGTCGTCTCGCCATGTTCGCGTCATTCCGCTCGAATTCCGCCGCGGCTCGCATCGACAGGATGGGCGCTCGCGCATCTGCCGCGGCCTCCTCCGGCTGCCGCTCCAGGGCCAGTTGGTAACGCTCGGAAGCCCGACCGAAGGCCCCGAGTGCATGGTGCACAAGCCCGCACAGGAACAGGGCGTCACACCCCATCTCTGAGGTCCCGAGCTGCTCGAGCCGGACCAGGTCGACGCGAGCCTCCTCGTGGGCATCCAGTTCCAGGAGCATGGCCGCGCGCAGCAAGCGGCCGTACACTTCTGCGCCGATGTCTCCCGTCCGTGACCAGTGTGCAAGCGCTTCGCTTTGAGCCGTCACGGCTTCCCGCAATCGGCGCTGCGCGTAAAACAGAAAGGCGCGCACGGAGTGCAGCCAGCCGAACGGATCCGAGTGCACCAACTCCTGTGCGTTCGCAAACGCGCGCGCCAGGCAGGCCTCGGCCTCGTCCATGTTGCCTGCCACGGTGTGCAGGCTGGTCAGGTTGTTGAGTACGCTCGCCACCTGGTCCCGGTTGCCGGACTGTTCGGCCAATCGCAGGGCCTCCTCCAGGTGGGTCTGGCTCTCTGCAAAGCGACCAGTTCGCGCCTCGATACACCCCGCGCGTCGATGGAGGGCGGCTGAGAGGCTCGGCCTTTCTTCGGGCAGCGCGAGCGCTTCTTCTATCCGTGCTCGCGCCCTTGCAAAGTGCGAGGCCTGTTCTTCGATCAGCGCGAGCGCCAGAAGTCCCCGCACCTCTGGAACGTTCGCCGTGCAACTGCGAGCGCACGCCACACCCTGCTCGAGACGGTCACGGGCATCGGCCATCCGGTGCGCGTGTCCGAGCAACTCGCCGTAGGTGACAAGGAAGTCTGCGCGAAGGGCGGGGTCCACCGCGTCCAGGAGTACCAGCACCGACTCCAGTCGCCCCACACGCACGGGGATCGAAGCCCCCCCCAGAGTCCAGGTCGGCACAAGACACAACGAGAGCTGCACTGCCAGGGTGGCCTCGCCAAGTTGCAGGGCGTGCTCCAGCCCGGCCGCCATGTTCTGCTGAAGGGCCCGGTACGCCTCGGCCCCCGCGTGAGGCCCCTGGTCGCGCAGGGACTCTGCCAACGGCCGGGCACAAGCCGCGATGACCTTCGCATGTCGGAGCCAGAGGGCGTCGCGTGGGCCTTGCGCTTCGAGTCGCTCGAGCGCATAGGTGCGCAGGCTCGCGAACAGGTCAAAACGAGGCTCCGTGGGATCGGACAGGTGCACAAGGCCCTTGTCGACGAGGGATTCCAGGACCACCCACACCGGCTCGTCCCCTGTGAGCGACAACACCCCCTCGGCCTCTTCCAGTCTGAACCCGCCCCGAAACACGCCAAGCTGCGCAAAGGCGAGTTGTTCTGTCGGGGTGAGCAATCCCCATGACCAGTCGATGGCGGCGTTCAGCGTGCGATGCCGCGTGGATGCGTCGCGCAGGGAAGAGGTCAGCACCCCCAACCCGCTCTGCAGGCGGTTGCGAACGCCCTCGACCCCCATCAAGCGCGTGCGAGAGGCGGCGAGTGTCAGCGCCAATGGAATCCCATCGAGTTCGTTGACCAGCCCCAGAATTGCCTCGGTATCTCCCGAGGTGAGCGAGGCACCAGACGCGCTGGCGCAGGCGCGGAACAGAGCGGCGCCGGTGTCCGCGTCCAGCGGAGCCAATTCGATCGCCACCTCTTCGCGCAATCGCAGTCGCTCACGACTCGTGACCAGGAACCGAAGATCTGGCGCGACGCTCAACCAGGTCCCCACCGTTTCCACGGCCAGCGACGAGAGGTGTTCAAAGTTGTCCAGGACGATCAACAGCGGGCGCCGCGCTGCGAGGGCGCTACCCACCTGCAGGGTGAGCGCCTCGGCGTCTAGCCCGGAATCCACCTCCAACTCCAGGGTGCTGGCGAGGGTCGCCACGATGTCATCGGCGCTGCGTGCACTCGTCAGTTCGCAAAACCAGAGTTCTTGAAACCGGTTCTCCCTGTCGAGCAGCGACTCCACGTAATGGCGGGCCGTCGTGGTCTTTCCGAGTCCCGGTCCGCCCAACAGGCTCACCAACCGGGTGGCTCCGACAAAGTGTGTTTCCAGCGCGGCCAACACCTCTTCGCGACCGAAGAACGGTTGACCCGATGGCGCACAGTTTGTGCGGCGAACGGGGGCGTTTTCGGACGTCACCGGCGCCAGGCGTGCGCTGTCGTCTGACACGCCGACGTAACGGTAGCCCTCGCCATACTCGGAGAGGATGTGGCTGGGTTGCGCGGGATCGGTCTCGACCTTCTTGCGCAATGTCCGGATGGCGGTGTCGGGTGCCCGGGAATTCACACCCTCCGCGTAGCCCCACACGTCTCGCAGGAGGTCTTCACGAGACACGATCTCATTGGTGTGTTCCACCAGGTAGGAGAGCAGATCCGCCTCCTTGGGCGTGAGCGTGGAGACCATGCCGGCCCGCTCGACGCGGCGTCGCTTGAGATCCACCGTGCAGCTCTCCAGGCGAAGCCCCAAACACCCCTCCGTCGCGGCGAATTGCCATCCTAGCACGCGTCCTCACATTCCCTCACATTGGCTGGCTGGCCGAGTCGTCTTCCAGAAGTTTCAATGCCAATGGGAAACACAGGGAACCTGGGAGGGAATCATGAACCGCTCGCAAGATCATCGGTGGGGAGTACTCCAGCGTAGAGAGATGCCTTTTTTTTGGTTCTCGGAAAGGCGACAGCGTCTTGCCGGGATGGGACCGGCGAAGGGGTTGCTGGTCCTGGCCTGGCTGCTGGTCTCGCCTGCCCAGGCAGCGCCGCCCTGTGTCAGCCCCGGTTCGCCTGTCATCCAGGACATGGGGAAGGCGCTGGGGATGGAGCCGACGCCCGGCATGGAGGCGATGCCTGGCATGGAGACGATGCCCGGCATGGAGACGACGCTGGCGTCGAGCATGACGGGCACCGACAGCTCTTCCCCTTCCGATCCCTGCGCAAAGGTCCGCCGGGTAGGCGCCAAGCCAGGCGACACCCGTTTTCTCCTGAGCGGCGGCCTCTACTACTCTGGCTTCGGTGGGTCGGCTGGCCGGGCGCTCAAGACCATCGAGGACCAGTTGAGCCGTGGCCTCTTCGACTGGGCGGTCTCCAATGGCAACGCGGAGACAGCCCACGTGACCTTGATGAAATTGAACGACGCGGAGTTCAACAAGGCGGTACGGAGGATGGCGACGTCCAAGGCTGGGTGGCTGCTCGAGCGCTACCTGCAAGAGCTCGAGTCGGCCAGCAACGGTTGGGATCGCAGTGGCGTCAGGCGTCCCTACCTGGTCAGGGCCTTTGTGGCCCGCCTCGGCCGCGCGGCGGAACCCAGCACCGCCAAGCAAGTGATGCAGAACGCCAATTTTGCGACGTGGGGTCGTATCGTGGGGACGTTTTCTCGAATGAACCCATGTGACCTGACCGAATTCATGGAGGGTTTCGGCGAAAAGCCGGTCGCGGCCAAGAGCCTCTACGCAGGACTGCAGGCGCGACAGGAGAAGGCGACCGACATCGGGAGCCAGATCAGTGGCGGCATGAAGACCGCCGGCAACCTGTCCAATCTGCGCGATCCGAAGGGTTTTGTGCTTCCCTCGCCGGTCTCCGGGATGCTGGGGTTCTATGCCGAGGTGTTGAACAAGGCCCCGGTGGCGATGGCGGGCATGATTCATGACGCCATTACCAACCGTCATACGACCAAGCAGGACTTCCAGTTCACCGGTGCTGCTCTGGACGCGGGCATGACCCACAGGCAGGCACACGAACTGCTGACCAGCCTCAAGGCCATCTACAACTAGGTGCAGCGAACGGTCTTCTTCTCTCCCATTTCCCAACCGACCGCTTGCCGCACCTTGCTCGCCCGGTACCTCGAGGCTCTTTGCCGAGGGGTCCGGGCGAGTTCACTCTGTGGCCGGGCTTCGAGGTGAAGGACCACCACGCTCCCAAGGCTGTTGCGGGACTGGACTACCCTGGCGAAGACCGGATATCCGTGACAGGATCATTCCAGTCCCTGGGAGGCTCTTGTGTTTTTCATGCTTGCGGGCTGTCTGAACGGAATCATCGAGATTGAGAGTCCCGAGGACATCGCGGTCGTCTGTGATGAGGAGACCCCCGAGGAACACTTCCTGAGCGTGCAGTTCGAGGCCTCCAGTTCGGGTTGCCCCTGGGGAATGGAGGGCAATCTTCCGCCAGAAAACGGGCAATGGTCGGCTCGGCTCGAACAGACCCAGACCCTCAACCTCCCGGAGAGCGCGATCATCTGTGACCTGGAGTTCGACTTCCAGGGGCTCGATGGTGGGCAGGCCCAGGACATGGAGTACGACGACAACTTCCTGTTCCTGTTCAACGGCGTGGTCCTGGCCACGAGCTATGCGACGTTGATCGACTGGTTCGAACTGGACGGCGATCTGCCCATCTGGGACTGGGACGCTGTGGTGGGCAATGAGTTGGATTTTGGGGAAATCCCCACCTGGTGTCTGGGCGAGGAACAGGGAGACTCCACCTGCACAATTCCTGAGCCCGAGACCGAGGGCGCCATGCAGCTGGCCTTTGGTGGTGACCTGGTGGATCAACTGTCCTACAATGCCCTGGAGAACCAGTCCTACGACTTCACGATGGTCGGCACGGGCGACAACGACGACACGGACTGCAGCTACAGCGCCTTCGAGTTCGAACTCCAGGTCCCGGTCATCCTTCAGTAGGGTCTCTGCGCCTGGTGGTGTCTCGAGCCCAGGGCCAGGGCAGCAGAGTGAAGCGTCCCTGCTTCTCGGGTGTTCTTCTCTATCGACCCTCACTGGCCTCGACCGCCTCCCAGAGCCTCAGGGAGAGGCTCATCGGGTACTGGTAGTCGTAGCTTCCAGAGCTGTAGGCCCAGAAGTTCCCCAGCACGACCATCGTGCCCCCTCGGCCTGGGCGGTGGCCCATCCAGCCCGCGGCGCCGTTGAGGGCGCCGTTGTGGCCCAGTTCGAGCTCGGGATCCTCCAGTCCATCTCCCATCATCAACACCCCCAGGCCGAAATAGAAGAAATCGCTGCCGAGGTCCCAGGGGTTCTCCGTCTGCAACGCGAAGACCTCGTCGCCCAGATTCTCACCGCTGCCAAAGGCCTCGCCCCAGCGTGCCAGGTCAGCAGACGTGGAGGTGATCCCTCCTGCCGCGCTACCCGCTGTGGGGTGAATCGAGTCGGTGTAGTCCGTCCCGTTGATGTGGCAGGGGACGATCTCTCCCCAGTTCTCGGTGGGGATCTCCGTATCGTCCAGGCCCAGCGGCTCCAGAAAGCGTTGCCGGACCTGCTCGTCCCAACTCATGCCGGTGGCCGCCTTTACCACCATTCCCAGCAGTACATAGTGGCTGTTGGAGTAAGCCCAGGAGCTTCCCGGTTCGGCCAATAGGGGTTCCCCGGCCAGCAGCGCGATGAGTTCCTCGTCCGTCCAGGCCTGGTCGGCTGCGACCTGGAAATCACCGGTCAGGGTGTAGTCCAGGACACCTGCGCTGTGCTCCAGGAGATGACGCACGGTGATGTCCGCAGCACCCTCGGAGTCCAGGAGGTCCACATGGTTGACCAGTAGATCATCCAGCTCCAGAACCCCCTCCTCCACCAACTGCAGCACGAGGTCCGCGGTGAAGGTCTTGGTGATGCTGGCGACACGAAAGCGGTCCGTGGTCTCCAGAGCCCGTCCCGCGTCCAGGTCCGCCAGGCCCACGCTGGCACGCCACAAGCTCCGACCGGGCAACTGAAGCGCTGCAGAGATCCCGACCCCGTCGAGATCCGACAACTCCTGCTCCAGCAGGGTCTCGAGCTCTGCAGCGAGATCTGAATCAATTGGAGGGGGCTCCTCCTCCACCAGGCCGCTGTCCTGCGCGGTGGATCCACCGGGACAGCCGAGTAGAAGAGACAGCGCCGACAAGGCGGATAGCCCAAGGACAGGTTGCATGGCCAACTCCTGCGCCGAGCCTACACCAGTCGCCAGTCAGGCACAGACACCCCCCTCCGCCTGGCTCCGAACAATGACTCCCGACTCTTCCATCCCTTGCGGGACCAGGGCCCTCCCTTCAGTCGAGATCAATAAAGTACTCGAGGGTCGCACACCAACTTCGTATCTCTTCCCTGTCCGCATCCGTTACGCTGATTTCTCCGACTTCATATTCCAACTCAAAATTCATGTCGTAAAATGGCGCAGGCATGTGCAGTTGATCCAGACGGTAGTTCTCAAACTGTTCTGTGCACTGAGCACGATGACACTCGGTGCACGAGTTGCCAGGAAAGGACTGGGTATAGGGCTGTCGGAAATCAGCTCCGACCACGTAATAGGGGGAATCCGCTGTGGCGATCAGCGGAACAATGGGCTCGGTGGGGTTGTTGGGATTCTTGACCTGGTCAATCCAGGGTGAATGCATAAACGGGTCTGCCATGTGGCAATCCATACAGCCCAGTGCGTTGGTTTCAGCCGGAGGCCTCCAGTAATCTTCATAACCAGCCTCCCCAGGCCTGGGTGAGGGCTCACCCACATCCGCGCTGTCCTGAGTATTGAAGAAACACGTGGCTCCCGTGGCTGCGTTGTGGCCAATCACAGCGTACTTGTCATCATGTGCTCCAAAGAGGACGAAGGTCACGTCAGGATTTTCGGACCCATCCGTGCATTTGCCTTCATATCTTGCGACCGCAAACCCTGTCTGACATGGATTGAAGGGGGAGAAAGCCGCAGGGAAGTCACACCAATCGACGGCCATTCCGTTGTCAGCGAGAACTTCAAAGCCGTCTTGAGTGATTGGAATTCGAATGCCATCGGCAAGGCTGAAATCGGGCAGTGGACCCAGTTTCGATTCACATTCGTACGCATGGTAGAGGGCGGTTCCAGGTACAGCAGACCACTCGGCGTCTTCGATGCAGCTGGTCGGCGTGGACGAATCGTCCCCCGCGTTGATGTCGGGGGGCGGCCTGGAGGTGATCGGTGAACAGGCCGTGATGGTGATCGCCGCGACGCCCGCGAGCGCGCTGATAGCCTCAACCGGAGATAGGAGCCTGCCCGACATCTTCGTGGCATCACCAGGTGGCCCGGGGCGCGGTCCACAGCGGAACCGCGAAAGACAGGGGCTCAGCGCCCTCAGCCCTGGTTCGGCACGATGGCATGCTCGAGCAGGCTGTCCAGTGGCGCCCACTGCAAGGCCCCCGCGTGGGTCGCCTCCAACACCACCGGACAGGCCCGTCCCACCGCATAGGCCTGGGCCCAGCTGGGGGCACAGACACACCACTGATCCCCTGCCTGGAGACCGGGGAAGCCATGCTCCATGGCGGGGGTGATCAGGTCATTGCCCTGCTCCTGGAGGAACTGCAGGAACTCCTCGGTGACCCGGGTACAGATGGTGTGGCTTCCACGATCACTGTCGTCGGTGTTGCAACAGCCGTCCCGGTACCAGCCGGTGAGCGGTTGCTCGGAACAGGACTGGAGAGGGCCGCCGAGGACGTTCAATGGGGCATGCATGGTTGGCAGTTAACCCCGGTGGACGCATCGGTCCGATCCGGACATCCACCACGCGGGGCGGAGGGACCGGAGGTGGGCCACACCCGCATCGCTGACCTGGGTGCCACTACCGACGAGCCACCTGGGTGGGAGTTTGCGTGGCAAGAGAGCCTGGACTTTTCTATGCTCTGAGACCTGGGGAGCTATTCAATCTCCAGCGAGGAGCCAGTGATGCCGGATTGGGCCAATGTTGCGCTGCACGTCAAGGGGACGCGCGAAGATCTGGAGAAGTGGTTCGTCGGGCTTCCCAGGACGCCCTCGCTGACGCCCCGGACAGAGGCAGACTATGGACTCGGCTTTTTTCAGCCCGGCCAGGTGAGTACCGGACGGGTATGGAAGACACGTTTCCTCTGGACCGGTACCGAGGCTGTGTTCAGTTGGGTAGAGGCCTATGAGCCAGATACCGGTGTTCTCCTGAAGTGCAGTCGTCAACATCCAACGCTTGTCTTCGACCTGCGCTGGGGTGGTCCGGAGATCCAGGAACGTGGCTGGACCACACTGCGAGGTGGCGAAGTAGACGAGCAACGGCGGGAGACGTGGGAGGGAAGCGACAACAGTGCCTTCCTGGTGTGGACAGCGGAGTCAACGGGCATGTGCTTCGGCCAGGCTGGACCCTTTTTCGTGAAGACCACCAGGGAAGCCGTCAATGCAGCACTGGAGTCGCACTCCGAGGACATCGAGGCCCTGCTGCATGTCATGAGCCACACCTGTGACTTTGACCTGTTGCAGGCGGCGATGCAACACGTCGAGCAGCTGGTGAAGTCTCTGAGCGAGGTGTCCCAGCATCTGTGCGAAGAACTCACTGGTCTCCGAGACACACTGGCAACTTCCAGCTTCTTCGTGTTCGAGACGATGGCAGAGGTCATGGCGCGTGGCGGTGGCGGTTCAGCCCTGTTGCCAGTTGAGCAGGCCGTGGTCGATCGCTGGATGGAGTGCAGTCTCCAGCCGCTCCTGGACAGACCCGGTACTGGCAATGACCCAGCCTTGCAAGACTACAGCGTGGAAATCGAGTTCGAAGGCAGTTTCTACAGGACTTTTCGGGCCAGCAGTGGCGCTGATGCCCTCGAACAGGCCAGGAACTACAAGCCGACCAACGAGGACGTGGGGGAAAACGTCAGGAAGATCAATATCGATCCCTGGGGCCGGGTCGTCGACTGGGATGACCGTGATGACATCAACCTGTTGAAGCCTGAGTAGCCAAGGGGCCCTGACTGAGGGGAGTGACAGGGAGGAAGACCACGAGAGCGGCTACTCTTCGCCTTCTCCTGGCGTCGGATCGGCCTCGATAAAGGACCTCAAGCGGCTGGCCCGACCGGGATGACGTAGCTTCCGGAGTGCTTTCATTTCGATCCGCCGGATTTTTTCTCGGGTCGCCTCGAAGTCCTGACCAACCTTCTCACCGGTGTGGTCGGCCTCCTCTTCTATCCCGAACCGCTGCCGCAGGACTCGCTCCTCTCTGGGGGCGAGGGTGGCGAGCATTTTTCTGTTGTTGTCAGCGCGTTCCTTCTTGGCCTCAGCGTCCTTCGCATCCAGGTCGTGAACACCACGATACTCGGCAACGAGCTGTTCTTGTTGCGCTATCGCTTCTCGATGGAACTCGTGCTGCGCTTCGGCCCAGCCGAACACCGCCGTCCGCTGGCGACACATGGTCAGTGAACGGTTCTCGAACTCCGTGGAACTCCAGTCGTTGGCTGCACGGTACAGGGTGTCGCCATCCTCGGTCTCATGGTCGGTCGGGGAAACAGGTGGATCCCCCCCGGCTCTCACGAGACACAGTGCCCCTTCTTCCAATGCCAGGAGTTCCTGGACACGGTCCACGGTGACCCCCATCCGGTCGGCGATGTCCGCTGGTGTCGGCTCCCCTTCGGCTTCGCTCGAGATGATGTGACGAGCTCTCAACATGGTGTTGATGGCATCGATCATGGGTTGCGGAAGATGCAAGGTCTGCACACTGTCGGCGAGCGCCTGCTGGAGGGATCTGTGCGCCCCCGACTCGGCATGGGCCCAGAACCTGTACCCCCGTCGATACTCGAAGTTCCCGATTGCCTGGAGGAGCCCGCTCTGGAGGGCCTGGAAGAGATCGGGGGTCGACAGCCCTTGCCTCGTATGCTGGCGTGCGATGCCTGCTATCGACTCCGCATGCCAATCGACCAGTTCGGCTCTCGCCATTTCTGCGACCATCTTTCCACGGCGGACTTCTCGAGCCAGGGTGCGGAGACTGCCCCGATCCATGCCTGTGGTCATCTCGACCTTGCGGATCCTGCGCAGCTCTCGGCGGATCCGGATGTCGAGGTCTGCCCACGTTTCGCGGGCGAGACCTGTCTCCGCGAGGACCGTGTCGTCGTCCTCTTCGGGGGTTTGCCGTACCTTGCGGATGATCCGGCGCAGGTCGCGGACGGGAACGCCCGCCTCCTGTGCGATGGCTGCGATGCCGCTCTCGTGCTTCTGCATCAGGCTCCAACTGTCCTGGACCTGCTGTGCGATGTCCTCGATCCGACCCTGGGACAGACCGAGGGACTGCATCACCTCGAGGAGGCTCTGGGTCGAGGCTGTGACCTCCTGGGAAGATTCCTCCCGGCGCGTCTTGCTGCGGGCCCTTCTTTCCTTCTCGCGGTTGCTCTCGAGGAGTGCCAGCAACTCTCCCGCGAGCTGCTGGACTTCCAGGTAGGTCCTTCCGTCGCGAGTGCGTTGGGCGTGGTCATTATCGCTCTCGATCAGTGTCTGGATAGCGGCAACTGCGGTCGCGCTGGTCAGCACGTTCTGGTTGACGATCTTCTCGCCTTCCTCGATGCGCCTGGCAATCTCGATCTCACCTTTGTGAGACAGTGAAACCCTACCCATCTTTCGGAGGTACGGCCGCACCGAGTCAAAGAATCCAGGGGTGTCCATTTGTAGCGGCTGCTGGCGCTCGGCCGGCTCATCGGATTGTTCGGACCTGGGTTCTCTTAGCACCTCGATGTCCAACTGGGTGAACATGATCATCACGTCATCGAGCTGATCAGCCGCGACGAGGTGTTCTGGCAGGAGAGTGTTCATCTCCTCGTAGGTGACGTACCCGCGCTGTTTTCCCAGGGAGATCAGCGCCTGGATGTCTTTGAGGTCCTTGTCTTTCAGCATCGCCCCCCCCCGTTGCCCTCTTCGGTGGCCACGTCCACCGCACCGGTACTCGATCGACAACCGGGCTCGGCCTGTGCAAACGAGATGGCCTGGTTCCACCGCATCAACTGCAGGAACTTCAACTGGCCCCGCTCATTGTTCATCAGCACTCGACCATCGGGAAACAGGTGGCGAGCTCTCCATTCCCCTGCAGGCTCTCGGCGAAGGTTTCTCC
The DNA here is from genome assembly GCA_964567625.1 of uncultured Enterobacterales bacterium. Classification (GTDB taxonomy): domain Bacteria; phylum Myxococcota_A; class UBA796; order UBA796; family CAJQPC01; genus CAYFPX01. Next base: position 18,817 of record CAZMNK010000083.1, read on the forward strand.
AGTGGACTGCGGTATGGGGGTCGAGTGCAAGGACGATTCCGGGGCCTGCCTGACTCGAACCAGAGACCTTTGGAAAGTCCTCGGGAGCTGAGTTCTTCCCATGAGCAGCAAGGTACTCCTTGAAATCCGCGCTGCCAGGCACCCGGTACTTCGCATGGTTCGACCCGTCCGGTGGCCAGGAGGGAGGTTCTGGAAGGTTGTATCGATCGTACCCCTCGATGAGGGGTGTCGAAGTGGGGCCGGATTGAGGTTGGTCAAGGATGTACTTGTCATTCTCGCCGGTCAGAAAGACGGCCCGTTCGATGTGTTCTGCGAGGGCGGTCAGACTCTCGACCTCGTAGACGGTGATGTTGTCCACAGTGGTCACCAGGAGGTAGGACCCCCGGGCGATACCTGGGGCAACGTGGCCGGTGGAGACGAGGTCGGAGTTGCTCGAATGGCACTGCTCCACGACCTTCACGAGGCTGGTGAGGTCGAACACCGGGGGATGCTCGAGAACTTCTGTCTTGACCCATGACACCGCTTCGGTGGCCTTCGAACCCGGTCCGTCATCGTCCAGGGCCCATCTCCACACCAGGGCCTCGTCTTCGGTGACGAGGAGGAGGAGAATGGCTTCGCGGTGCCTGTCTTCGGTTTCGAGCGTCTCCAGGACGTAGGCCTCGCAGATCTTCAAGCCCTCCTCGGGGTAGCTATACGTTCTTGATTTCCCGTTTGAGTCGATCAGGAGCAACCGTTCCTGGTGATTCTCGAAGAGGCAGAGTCCACGGTCGTCCAGCTCGACAATGAGATCGGGGTATGTCTCTTCCTCCTGGTGTTCGATCAACCTGACCGGGGAGTCGGGGTCACCTGGTGAACCCCACAAGGCCGGGGTAAAATCGGGGAAGAACACGGCCCCTGATGGAAGTGGAAAGACGTGCTGGAATTTGAGTTCGTGGCTTGTGAAGTGCTTGTCACCTTCTTTGAAGCTCAGTTCACGACACTCTCTCGACTCGACGTCACAGACGAAGTTCCGCTCATCATCCACCACAGCCACGGCCGGACATCCCTGGATCTCGAAGACCTGGATATTGGAGTGGTCCGGGTCGACCTCGACGCCCTGCTCACGCAGCAGTTCTGCAAATCGGGACAGCTCCGAGGGCGCCGCTTGCGGTGCCTGGATCCCCTTGGTGGACCTCCGCGAGACAGGAATGGGCATGCCTGGCTCGACCGTCTGCCTGGACACCAAGGTGAGGAAGTCATCGGCCAGTTCTCCCTGTGGTGATCCATCCGACCCGGTGGTCTCTCTCGCCCACCTGAAGAGGTTGTTTTCGTGATCCAGGGAGACCACCTGGTCGTCCTTCCCCCTCCAAACTGCTGCGATCTGGTGCGCGTGTTGCTCCTGGACAGGCTTGTTGACCGCGTAGATGGTGTCCCAGATCTCGATCTGATTGTCGTTCCATGTGATGCAGTAGCGTTCGGGCAACGGCAGGCAGCGACCATTCCTCACAGCCAACCAGAACGACGTGGAGTTTTGCCATTGCTGCAATATGTTGCCGTTGGAAGGATCGACTTCCGTGGCGCGGAGCCAGAAGCCCGCCTGGCTCGTGTTGGAGGTCGCCATCTCTTCGAGCCAGACGTTTGCCCTGGAAGAGATGTGAAGGTGGTCTCCGGTATCGATCTCGATTGCGTGGGTCAGGAGCTCGCACAGATCGCCGCTGCTCATGAGGGCGCTGTAGGCTGCCAGGAAATCGGCGGTCTCTCCGAACACATGCCCACGATTGTCACGCTCGCCAACAGTGTCACAGTCGCTCAAGTCGAACAGGACGGTGGGCATCAAGCCGCCGATACTGGCTGCGGCGAGAAAGTCGAAGTCCGCCAGGGTGTCCCTGCTCGCGTCCGTTTCGCCGGCGCGAAGTGACTGATAGACGAGCTCGGATATCCGTCTCCTGTTCGGGCTCAGGCGAGTGGTGGGATCGAGATAATTCTCCTGGGCGCCAAAGTAGGCCGCAAGCTGTGCATGGGAACGGCGATCGGCCTCCCCCTCGCCGTAGCGTCGACCGATGACCTCTCCCACCTGTCGGTGGAAAAAATCCAGCACCACCACGCCCTGGGCCTCTCGCTCCACCAGGTAGGGTGCCAGGTCCAGGTACAGCCGGGACCACACGGCAATGGGCAGGCGATTCTCCCGAAGCGGATGGTGGGTCGTGCCCTTGTAGGCCTCGAAGAAGTCGACGTCCCGGGAGAGCACATCCAGTACCTCGTTCTCGGCCAGTCCATACCGAGACGCCTGGAGCAAGCCGAGCGCCGTCTGGACCAGGGGCGCGGTCCTCTCCCCTCGGCCGGGCGTGTGGTCTGCCTCCAACGAGATGAGCATCGACTCGACCATCCCGTCGATGCCGGCGGCCAGTTCAGGAGCTCGTTCAGTGGACCCCCACAGCCGCGCCTGCTCGAAAGCCAGCTTCAGGTACAGGGGCAGCCCATTAGCCGCGAACCCCTCGAGCACCGCCGCTCGTTGTTCCGGCTGAAGTGCGCGCCCTGCCTCGGCCAGCCAGGCATCCAGGATGACGGACCCGGCCTCGTCGGAAAGACGAGGAAGGGCCACATGATGGGTCTTGCTGAGGGCAGCTTTCAGGTCAGGCAGTGCGCTCACCACGATCTTTGTGTGGGGCGGCAGTTTTTCGGGCAGCCACTCGAGCTTCCGTGCCTCGGCCTCGGTCAACTGGTCCAGCGCGTCCAGTACCACCGTGATGGGCCGCTCTGCCGTCGCCCGTCCCAGCAAGTCCACCAGCTGCTCGACCAGCTCCTCTCGCCCGCTCGGGAGAGGCTGCGTGTCCCCGACTGCCTGCGCCAGCTCTTCGGCCACGCTGTGCAGCACGCCGTCGATCAGGGTCGAGGTCGGCGTGGCCCCGATGAAGCGGTAGACCAGCAGGCCGGACCCGGACTCCAGACGTCTTGTCAGTTGAGCCATCAGCGCCGACTTGCCCGAGCCACCTTCGCCAATCACGGCGATCACGCGGTTCTGATCGCTGTCGAGGACGGGTTCGATGTCCTGGCTGGCTCCTTCCATCCTCAGAGACAGGCCGCGATCCGCGAGAACGCGTTCGATGTCCCTTCGCACAAAGCGGCCGTGCCCTTTTGAATTCGACAGCTCCGACTCGGTCCTATCGACAAGTTGGTGGAGGAACTCGATGCCATTCCGGAGGAGCCAGCTCTTCGCTCGTTGCGAGATATCCAGGTCTTCGATGGGCTCCTGGAGGTGTTCTCCAGTGGCTGTACCCGGGCTCTCTGCTGGATGTCTTCTGGCCCTCCGCGCGTGGACATCATCCACGTTCTTGTGGACCTCGTTTGCGTTCCCGTACTCCTCGATGGCGGCAAGCGTCTCCTCCCGCCCGGCGAAGTGTCGGCAGCGGTCATCGCGGAAGGAACGCTGCGCCTGCCGCTCCATTTCAAGAGAAGAGACCTCTGCAAGCCCGTCGAGCTGGGCGGTGATGATCCGGGTGAAGTGCTCCAGGACGCACCCGGCAAAGGCCTGTCTGTCGCTGATCTCGATGTCGCCTTCGCCGTCCTGCCTGGGCGCCCAGGACGCTCCGTACTCGAAGACGTTGTCTGTGCCCGGATCGGTTTGTGAGAGCTTCTCTCGAAGTTTGTCCTTCAGGTCGGACATTTCATTGGCCCGGTTCACCTTGTCGACGAAGGGACTTTCAATCGGCGTTCCGTCGGTGTGTGTTCCCAGTTGATGGTCTTTCGGAAGCCCCTCAATGGTCCGAAAACAGGCGAGAACATGCTCGGCGGGGTCGATGGTGTTGTCGGGAACCGTCGGTCGGCTCAGGGCACCCCGGGCGATCTCCTGGTGGGTGGCCGACTGGAAGTACCTGTCGCGGGTCTCGCTGGTGATGCCGGCCTTGTCGGCCAGGTCACGCACGGCCTTGCGCAGGCGTTCTTCTTCCGGTGCCCACCTGTCGTCCTCGTCCCGCGGTACCAACATGTGGTCGGACGGAACCGCGTTGTCGTCGCGGACGTACCACCGGTCGAGCAGCTCGGCTTGCTCCGAGCTCGCCTTTGCCCTCAGCACGTCGAACTCACCGGAAGGAATGCGGGCCGGCACGGGCTCCCAGCCGTACCGGTCACCCAGCAACACCAGGAAGTTCGGCTTGGGTGACAGTCGCTGACAGCGATCGATCTCGCCGAGACAGATGTCCATGGTCTTGTGGTCGAGTTGGGACTCTTCGTTCACGCCCCAAC
>CAZMNK010000084.1:0-7479 GCA_964567625.1 uncultured Enterobacterales bacterium
GCCCCCTGCCCCCGAGTTGATCTCCAGGATGGCACCGGCCTCGTCGCCATCCTCCCCGAGCAGCCGCTGGGTCTCCAGGGTCTGGGTCTCCAGGTCCGCCCGTTCCAGGGTCGCGATGGTCTCCAGTTCGGCAAAGGTCTCTGCAACCTCTTCCGGATCAGCCCCATCGATCAGTTCCAGGGCACTCTCGATGTCCGAAGCCGCCTCCTCCAGGTTCTGCCAGGCCTTGACCGTCCGCTCGTGCAGACGGGCCTCCTTGAGGGTCTTGCGGGCGCGCTCGGGCTTGGACCAGAAGTCCGGGTCGCCGCTCAGGGCCTCCAGTTCAGCGATGCGTACCTGTCGTCCATCGATGTCAAAGATGCCCCCGTAGCGCAGCGACGCGCTTCAGGAGGGCAGTGTGGCGGGCTCGTACGTCCTCGGGGCTCATGACGGCTCCTGGCTTGGCGGCGCTGTATCCCCTGGACCGCCGGCCTGCTCGACAAGACCGCTTCCCTTCCAGCCCAATCGGTCCAGGAGCCGACGTTCCGCATCCGCCATCTCGGCGAAGTCCTGGGGTCCGGTCTCGTGATCATGGCCCAACAGGTGCAGCAGCCCGTGAATCAGCAAAACCCGCAACTCGGTCCGCAAGGACCAGCCCCGCTCGTCGGCCTGGCGCCGGGCAGTGTCCAGGCTGAGGACCAGGTCCCCCAGGACCACGGGGTCGTCCTGGGGAAAGCTCAGGACGTCCGTGGCCGCGTCCTTGCCTCGCCAGGTCCCATTGAGCGCCTGGATGTGGGCATCGGAGCAGAGCACCACGGAGAGCTCTGCGGTCGGCTCCCCGGGCAGGGCCGCCAGGAGCAGATCCGAGGCGTCCGCCGCCACCTCGGTCGGGGTCCGCCCGGCCTCGGCCAGGTCCTCCAGGGAGAGAGCGACAGGCACTCAGCGCTTCTGAGGCCAGCCGTCGTCGAGTGGGACGTCCGGGAGCATCTCGACGGACTCGTAGTCCACCATCTGACCCGCCTCCTCGGGCTCCGGCGTGACCGGCTCGGGGGTCTCCGTCGGCTCATCAGGGACTCCTTCCGGTTCCGCCTCGGGTTCTGGCGAGGCCTCCGCCTCGTTTTCCACATCGGTCTTGAGGTTCCGGATCTCGGCGGCTTCCGCTGGCGGAATCTCCAGGGTAATGACGGCCTCCTTGGGCGCCCCATTGCCCCCGGCAACCGCCGCCTTGGCGATGGCGCGGGCCTCCTCTCCCGAGGAGATCTCCCGGGTCTCGGGGTACTCGATCCGCTGGTGGTAAATGGCCAGGATGACGTCCTGGAAGACGCCGGTGATGGTGTACAGCTCCTGGATGGTGAGCGGACACTCCTCCAGCTGCCCGTCGGCGAGCGTGGTGTTGACGATTCGCTGGATCATCTTCCGGATGCGTTCCGGTGTCGGGTGCTGGATGCTGCGACAGGCCGCCTCGACCTTGTCGGCCAGGTGGATGACACCGGCCTCTCGGCTGTTCGGGCGGGGTCCCGGGTAGCGGAAGTCCTCCTCCTTGGCCTCGGGGTCGACTTCCAGGGCCTTGCGGTAGAAGTAGTACAAGAGCCCGGTACCGTGGTGCATCCAGATGTTGTCGATCATCGGCTGGGGCAACTTGTGCCGCCGGGCGATGGCGGCGCCGTTTCGGACATGGTCAATGATGATCCGAGCCGACATGTGTGGGCTGAGCCGGTCGTGGCGGTTGTGTCCAGGAACCTGGTTCTCCACGAAGTACTGGGGCGTGACCGCCTTGCCTATGTCATGGAAGTACGACGCCACCCGGGCCAGCAACGCATTGCAGGAAATGGCCTCAGCTGCCGCCTCGGCCAGGGTCCCGACCATCACCGAGTGGTGGTAGGTCCCGGGAGCCCGCAGCATCAGGTTCCGGAGCAGCGGGTGGTTGAGATTGGAGAGTTCCAGAAGTTGGAGGTCGGTCACAAACCCGATGGATTCAAAGATCGGAACCACCACCAGCACCAGGAAGGCCGAGAGCAAGCCCGAGAGGAAGGCAAACCCCGCGTCCCACAGGGGTTGAACGGCGCCCACAGTGGGTTCCGCCAGGTGCATCTGGACCAGGCCCACCAGCAGGACAAAGGCCGCATTGATCAGGCCGGTGTAGACGCCGGTGCGAAGAATGGACCGTCTTTCCCGTTCCTTGCCGAGGGTTCCAGCCGCCGTGAGGGAGGAAACCACGAAGAAGACGGCGTAGAGCGCCTGCTGGTCCATCATCAGGCCACAGAGAACCCCGGCGACCACTGCAAAGACCAGCGCTGTCTCGCTGTTCATCAGGATGCGGACGGACAGGGTCAGGCCCGCCACCGGTGCCAGGTACCAGAGGGATTCAGGCGGAACCTGGCCGGCCCCAAACCCGGGCATCGCCCCGGAGATCTCGACCACCAGGCGAGCCAGTCCCAGGCAGAGAACCATCAGCATCACCAACGCCGCCAGCTCCCGGGTCTTGACCGCGAACTTGCTGATCGTGGCACTGGCAAAACGGTAGACAGTCCCGAACAGGAGCATGGCAAACAGGAACAAACTCCCGTAAACACTCCAGAATCCTCGCTCGCCATGAATCTCCTGGAGAGCCTGCAGGCGACGCACGTCTTCGACGCTGACCAGACTCCCCTTCTCCGCGATCGTGGCCCCGCGAGGCACGCTCAGCACGATGGTCCCCACCCGGTCCCGCGCCTCCTGGCGACGCTCACGGGTCAGGAGCTGGTTGATGGAGAAATTCGACCGCACCCCGGCACGGGCGATGCTCACCGCCACCCGGATCGCACTGGAGTCCTCGGTGTCCTCAAAGCGCTCCAGGGCATACAGGGAGAGGGCCTGCCGCACCTCCGCCACCGTGTTGATCCGCTCAAAATCGGTCAGGGTGGTCTCGACCTGGCCAGTGGGCAGCAGCTCGATGACGGTGATGGCCCGACTGGCTGTGGGGAGCTCCCCACCATCGCCGACGACGTACTTGCGCATCGCCTGGCCCAGCAGGTCCGTCGCCACGTTCTCGACCTTTCGCTCGAACCCGTTCTCGGCGAGCCGTTGCACCTGGTCGGCCTCCAGGTCCATCTGAAGGGAACGCAGGAAGTCTCGACCGATCTCGGCCTGCACCGCCGGGGGCACCTCCTCCCAACCGTTGGCGATCGCGTCCAACCGGGCCTCTCCCCAACGACGTCGAGCGCTCTCGAAGGCGCGGGAGATGCGGTTCTGGAGGCTCGACCCCAGGGTGGCGTCGAAATCGAAGACCGCCTGGGCCTTGCGCTCGGAGTCGGCACGAGCCTCCTCCGTCGCCGCCTGATCCACATAGGAGAACGCGATCGGCGACCGAATGGACCGGGTCGCGATCTGGCCCGCCTGCAGCGACATGTCCGGAATGCGGACGAAGTCGGACAGGAAAAGCGAGCAGAAAGCACAGACCAGTACGAGCAGCCCGACCCGCTTCAGAGTGTCCACCTCCACGGGGAGGCGTAGCTTGGCGATCCAGTTCTTTATTCCTCACCTCCGCGGGGCGTTCTCGCGGGCGACCAGCCTTGAGACCGGCCAGCCTGATCATAGGCACGGATGATCCGGCTGACCAAACCATGGCGCACCACGTCGTCCGCGGTAAAGCGGATTTTCAGGATGTCCGGAATGCCTGCCAGTACCTGGACGGCATGGTCCAGACCCGAACGTTGGCCCCGCGGCAGGTCGATCTGGCTCGGATCCCCGGTGATCACCGCCTTGGAACCCACGCCCAGGCGGGTCAGGAACATCTTCATCTGTGGTGACGTGGTGTTCTGGGCCTCGTCCAGGATCACGAAGGCCTCGGACAAGGTGCGACCGCGCATGAAGGCCAGGGGGGCGACTTCAATGATGCCTCGATCGATGAAACGGCTGACCCGCTCATAGTCGACCATGTCGTGCAGACTGTCGTAGAGCGGTCGCAGGTAGGGGTTGACCTTTTCCACCAGGTCCCCCGGCAGGAAACCGAGTTTCTCTCCAGCCTCGACGGCGGGCCGACACAAAACGATGCGCTGGACCTCGTCCTTCATCAGGGCCGACAGTGCCATTGCCACCGCCAGGTAGGTCTTTCCGGTTCCTGCGGGGCCCAAACCGAAGACCACGTCGTTGCAGCGAATGGCATCGATGTAGCGCTGCTGATTCACCGAACGCGGGAAGATCGCCTTCTTCCGGCGCCCCACGTAGACCACATCCGTAAACAAATCCTTGATCCGGGCCTGGGGCTCCTGAAGCACCAGGCGACAGGCGTGGTCGACGACCGTTGGATACAGATGAAAGCCCGTCCCCACCAGGTCATAGAGTTCGGAAATCAGCTTGGCAGCCAGGTCGACGGCGTTGTCGTCCCCGCTGATGCTGACCTGCTCTCCCCGCTGGTCGATGCGGACCCCCAGGGCCGATCCCATGACCTTGAAGTGCTGGGCCAGTTCTCCAGCGACCTCCCGCAGACGATCAGCGTCGGACAGAGTCAGTTGAGCGACGCGATGAGGCGCGGTCCGCGGTTCGATACAGATCTCCTGAGATGCCCGCCCTGACGGTCAGTGGGGAGTATACCGCTGGTCTCCCCCCTCCTCTTCCCCCGGGTTAGACGGCGCCTCCGGCAAGGAAGTCGCACACACTGCTCGACAGGGAGAACGGTCGTGATTGTTGGTGTTCCCAAGGAGATCAAGCCCCAGGAGAACCGTGTCGGCCTCATCCCCAGCGGTGTGAGGACCCTGGTCCAGCGTGGCCACACGGTGCTTGTCCAACAAGGCGGAGGAGCCGGAAGTGGACTTCCAGACGATGAATACATCCGTGTGGGGGCCGAGATCGTGCCCACAGCAGAAGAGGTCTATGGCCGCGCCGAGATGATCTGGAAGGTCAAGGAACCCATGGCGGCGGAATACCCGCTGATGCGTTCCGGCCAGGTGCTCTACACCTACCTGCACCTTGCGCCAGACCCCACCCAGACCGCCGCCCTGCTCCAGGCCGGCGTTGTCGGCATTGCCTACGAGACCGTCGAGACCCCGGATGGTCGCCTTCCCCTGCTCGTCCCGATGTCTGAAGTCGCCGGTCGACTCTCGATCCAGGCCGGGGCAATGGCACTGGAGAAGCACCACGGAGGTCGTGGTGTCCTGCTGGGTGGCGTGCCCGGGGTCGAGCCTGGACGGGTTGCCGTGCTCGGTGGCGGAACCGTCGGCCTGAACGCGGTCAAGATGGCCGTGGGGCTGGGCGCTGACGTCACTCTGCTGGACATCAACCTGGACCGGCTGCGTTGGTATGACGACCTGTTCCACGGTCGGGTCAAGACCCTGGCCTCGAACCCCTACAACGTGGAGCGCATGCTGGGAGAGGCCGACCTGATCATCGGCGCCGTGTTGATCGCCGGAGCCAAGGCCCCCCACCTGGTGACCCGGGACATGCTCTCCCTGATGAAGCCCGGTGCTGCCATTGTCGATGTGGCCGTGGACCAGGGCGGCTGCGTGGAGACCACCCATGCCACGACCCACGCCGAACCGACGTACCTGGTCGATGGCATCGTTCACTATGCCGTGGCAAACATGCCCGGAGCCGTGGCGCGAACCAGCACCTTCGCCCTGAACAACGCCACCATTCCCCACGGCCTGGCCATCGCCGACCTGGGCTGGGAAGGCGCCATGAGGGCCGATCCAGCCCTGGCCAAAGGTCTCAATGTGCTTCACGGAAGGGTGACCAACAAGCCCGTTGCAGACGCCCTGGGCTACACCTACGAGCCCTGGGAGTAGTCCTTCCGACCGACAGCGCTGCCTAGCGGTTCTTCTTGGACGCCACCAGGCGCTTGGCCTGGGTCTGGATGACCGAGCTGATGTTCTTGTTCGTGGAAAGGTCCTTCAGGTCCTTGAACTGCATGAACTTCAGCAGGCCGGTCGCGACCGACACCGGCGTCTTGGGGTTGTTCGCCAGCGCCCTCTTCACCGAGTACTTGCGCATGTAGTCGCGGTTCCGGCTCATCTCGCGGATGACCTCGGTGTCCAGGTTCCGGTTGCCTGCAGCGTTCTCCACCTCTCGCTCGTTCATGCGACCGGACTTGACCACAGCGCCGGAAACCATCTTGTTCCGCTCCCGGATCAGGATGCGCCGTGCTTCGGCGTTCCCCAGGTAGGCCAGCTTGATCTTCTGGCCGACTGAGAGGCTGGAGATGATCTGCTCCATCGAGCGGTGCTTTTCCGCATCTGCGGGCTGAGCGTCCTCGCTCTCCTGCAAGAGGTCCCAACTGAACTCCTGGGCCTCGTCCTCGAAGTCCAGCTTGAAGCCCGCCAGCATCGGATCGATGTCCGGATCGCCGAGGGCGACGTCGTCGCCCAGGAAGTCCAGGTCGAACAACTCGAGTTCCTCGCCAAGGCGTGGATCCGCGTACTTGCTCGGCGAGACCTGGCCGGACAGGGCGGCTTCGACCTCCGCCAGTGCCGAGGCGACAACCGGCTCGGCCTCGGGGGCCTGGGGCTCCGGAGGCGGGGGTTCCGAGGGCTCGTCGGGCAGGGCGCCCTGCATCCGGAGGAAACCCTCCATCTTCTCGACCCACGCCACAGCACAGTTCGGGTTGCCCCGCAGGTCCAGGAAGACCTCTGGGGTCAAGAGCAGTCTCTCCTGGTTTCGGCTCATGGTCTCGCAGAGCAGTTCGTCTGCGTGGCGCGCTATTCGCCGCACGGTGCGGTCATTACAGGCGCGGATCTCCAGGACCCGCTCCATCATCGACCGCTCCTCGAGCCGGGTCTCCACCAGGTACTCCAGGACCTTGGGATGACTCTTCTGGTTGAGAGCCGTCACCACGGTGTTCTCCGGCATCTGTGCAAAGGACGCCTCTGCAGCCTTCACCACCCGGGCGTCCTGGTCCCCCAACAGGACGTAGAACATGGCCAGTTGGACGGCCGGCGCCACAGGCAGCAAGCCCTTGGCCGCTGCCATGCGAGCCTTGACCGGAGCCTCTGAAGTCAGGGCTTGCCGGTACTGCTGGGGAATCCCCAATCGGTCCCAGGGAACCTCCACCTCACCTCCCGCAGGGAGTTGGCATGCTACCGCTTCTGCGCCAGCACTTGTGAGGCCTGGATGGAAACCAGGGATCAGTCGTCAGCGCGGGAGTCCCGGAACGGCGATGAGGAGACCACGTTGCGGACCAGGTTGCCCGGCACCTCTTCATAGCCCTTGAAGTGCATGATGTAGGTGCCCTTGCCTCCCGTCATCGAACGCAGGTCCGGGGCATAGCGCTGGATCTCGGCCAGGGGCACGATGGCCTCGATGATCGTGTTCTTTCCACGGGGATTCATGCCCATCACCCGGCCACGGCGGGAGGTGATGTCGCCCATCACGTCACCCATGTTCTCGGTCGGAGTCATGACCTGCATCTTGTAGATGGGCTCCAGCAACTTCATCCCCGACTCCTTCATTGCCGCCTTGAGCCCCTTTGAGCCGGCAAGCTGGAAGGCCACGTCCTTGGAGTCGACGGGGTGGTACTTGCCGTCGGTC
>CAZMNK010000084.1:7489-22687 GCA_964567625.1 uncultured Enterobacterales bacterium
GACATCGACGACGGGGTAGCCGGCCAGGCTGCCATTGGTCATGGACTTGACCAGCCCCTTCTCCACGGAGGGAATGAACTGCCGGGGAATAGAACCCCCGAAGATCTTGTCCACGAATTCAAATCCACCCCCACTCGGCAGCGGCTCGACGTCGAGGTAGCAGACCCCGAATTGGCCGGCGCCACCGGTCTGCTTCTTGTGCTTTCCTTCGACGTTGGTGACCTTGCGCTTCACGGTCTCCCGGTAGGGAACCAGGGGAAGGTCCGTCCGGACCTCGACCTTGGACTTACGCTTCATCCGAGCCACCGCCATGTCCAGGTGGGCCTGGCCCATCCCGTTGAGCACGAGCTGGTGTGAGAGGTCGTCGTAGCTGGTGGTGATCGTCGGATCCTCTTCGCAGAGGCGCTCCACAGCCTGCTTGAGCTTGTCCTCGCCACCCTTGCTGGTCGGCGTGATGGTGTAGGACATCATCGGGGGCGGGTACTGCACCGTGACGAATTTCCAGGCCTTGCCCGGAGAGAGCAGGGTGTCGTTGGTGTGGGTGTGCTTGAGCTTGGCCACACTGACGATGTCCCCACAGACCGCGACCACAGGGTCCCTCTGGTTGCCACGGAGGCTGTGGAGGGCACCCATTCGTTCGGTCTGGTCATGGCTGGTGTTCTGGACCGCGCCATCGGCGGGTGGCGACCCTCCGAAGATGCGAAAGACCGTCTGCTTGCCACTGAACTCGTCGATGAAGGTGTGGATGACCTGGGCACAGAACGGGGCATCGGGACCGATGGCGATCTCGATCTCGTTGCCATCCATATCGACAGCTGCAGGCACCGGGCGCTCCAGTGGACTGGGAAGGGCCCAGCTGGCCAGGTCCATCAGGGCATGGACCGCCACATTGCTGGCTGCCGCCGTAAAGAGCACGGGCGCCAGGTCGCCCCGCCGGACTGCAGCACGCAACGCGGTCCGGACCTGGTCCTCGCTGAGTTCAAAGGTCTCCAGGTACTCCTCGAGCAGCTCGTCGTCCGTGCTGGCCACGGTCTCCACCAGCCTCTCCCAGGCGGCATCGACTTCATCCTGCAGGTCTGCAGGGACCTCCCCGGAGGTGAAGCTGCCGGAACCGTCGGTCTTGTAGAAGAGCCCCTTGCGCTGCAGCAGGGAGACCACACCCTTGAACTCATGTTCATTGCCGATGGGCACCTGGAGTGCCACGGCCTCGATACCAAAGGTCTCGTTGATGTCCTTGATCACCGTGTCTGCATCCGCCCGTTCGCGGTCCATCTTGTTGGCCACGAACACCCGCGGCAGGCCCAGTTCCTTGGCCTTCTGGTACACGCGTTCGGTCTGCACCTCCACCCCATCCGGGGCCGAGATCACCACGGCCACCGCGTCGACGCCCTGTAGCGCCGTAAAGGTGTCGTAGATGAAGTTGCCATCTCCCGGGGTGTCCAGGATGTTGATCTTGACGCCATCGTGGTCAATCCAGCCAGCCGAGGTGGCGATGGAGCCGGCGCGCTTCTGCTCCTCCGGTTCGAAATCGAGGACCGAGGTCTGTTCCACAGTCACGCCCAGCCGGGTCGTGGCGCCCCCACAGAACAGCATGGCTTCACCAAGACTGGTCTTGCCGCAGGAGCCATGTCCCACGAGGGCCAGGTTGCGGATGTTCTCAGGCGTATAGGCCTTGGCCATTGCGTTTCTCCCAGAAGTTCACAAGGGTCCATCCGCTTAATGGAGTTCGCCCGCCTCGTCAGCAAAGCGCGGCTGGAAGTCCATTCAGGAAGCGTTGCGTTCCCACAGCAACCAGAGGCCACGCAGGGTGAGGTGCTCGTCGACCTCGTCGACCTCCTTGCAGGCCCGACCGATCAGATTCGAGAACCCCCCGGTGGCCACGCACTGCACCCGGTCCACTCCCTGTTCTCCAAGCTCCGCCTTGCAGACTGCAGCCAGGTGGTCCACCAGTCCGACGTACCCATGAAAAAGGCCGCTCTGCATGCTTGCGACCGTGCTTGTTCCAATGGCTCGCCGTGGCTGGCCCACCTCGACCTTGGGCAGTTTGGAGGTCTGCTGGAACAGGGCCTCGGCACTGATGGCCAGTCCCGGGGCGATGGCTCCTCCCACGTACTCGGCCTTGGCGTTTACACAGTCAAAAGTCGTGGCGGTGCCAAAGTCCACGACCACCACAGGCGTACCCCACCGGTGAGCGGCCGCCACGGCGTTGACCACTCGATCTGCACCCACCTCCCGTGGATTGTCTGTGCGCACCCGCATGCCAGTCTTGATGCCACTTCCCACGATCATCGGGTCAGTGTCCAGGTAGCGACGGCAGGCCTTGGTCAGGTTGAAGAGCAGGCTGGGCACGACGCAACTGATGATCACGCCCTCCACCGAAGCGGGGGCGACGCCGCGATGGCTCAACAGTTGGAGTAGCACCAGCCCCACCTCGTCGGTGGTCCGGCGGGACGTACTGATGCGCCACTGTTCGATGACCTCGCCACCCTCCATGGCACCCAGGACGATGTTGGTGTTGCCGACGTCGATGACAAGCAGCACGGCTGGCTCCAGTAAGCGGACCCCGGCCCCTTAATCCCCACCGGGCACGAGGGGCTCAGCCAAATGTGATGCGATCCACCGAGATCACGCCCTTGATCTTGGCGATCCGACGAATCAGGCGGGTGAGCTCGGACACGTCGTGGACCTGCACTTGCATGGTGCACTCCGCCTTCTGGTCCTCGAGTTGGACGACTTCGGCCCGGGTGATGTTGATCTCCGAGTCGGTGCACGTCTTGGTGATGTTGGCCAACAGGCCGGGACGGTCCACACAGAGCACCCGGATTCCTCCCCTGTGTCCCATCTCGCCAGCGGCCCCTCCCCACTCGACCGGCAGACGCCGCTCGGGCTCCAGCTCCAGGAGCTGGCTGCAGTCCCTCCGGTGGACCGTGATTCCTCGACCCCGGGTCACGAATCCCGCCACGTCCTCACCGGGCAGCGGACTGCAACACTTGGCGAAATTCACGAGCACATCCTCCTGGCCATCGATGACGACCGGCGACTGCCTCGACTTTCGGCGAATCCGATCGAGGATCCGCATGAGTGATGCCTTCTCGCGCTCCTCCTGGCCCTCATCCACCGCGTCGGGAACAAGCTCACGAACGACCCGGGCCAGCGGCACGGTTCCCTGGGCCAGGGAGATGAGCAGGGCGTCCACCTCCCGGAAAGTCAGGTCCTTGACCACCCGCTTCAGGCTGCCGTCCTTGACGACCTTCTCAACACTGCTGCCGTGGCGCTTGAGCTCAGACTCGAGCATCTCGCGCCCAATGCGCAACCCGGTTTCCTGCTCTTGCTCCCGCAGGTGACGACGGACCTTGGACAGGGCGCGGCTCGTCTTGACGATCTTCAGCCAGTCCCGCCGTGGGTGCTGGTGTTTGCCCGTGAGCACCTCGATGGAGTCCCCTGAGTGAAGCTCGTAGCGCAGGGGAACCATCCGGCCATCGACCCTCGCTCCCACGCACTGGTGCCCGACCTCCGTGTGGATGGCGTAGGCAAAATCCAGGGCCGTGGCACCCGCGGGGAAGCGCTTCACGTCGCCTGCTGGTGTGAAGACGAAGACGTCATCCGGGAAGAGGTCGATCTTGACCGCCTCCATGAACTCGTCCGGGTCCTCCACCTCCCTGGCCGTCTCGAAGAGCTCCCGGATCCTCGTGATGCGAGCCAGGTCTTCCCGCCCCAGGGCCAGGTGACCGGCCTTGTAGACCCAGTGGGCTGCGATGCCGGTCTCCGCGATCCGGTGCATCTCCGCGGTGCGGATCTGGATCTCGATACGCCTGTTCTCCGGACCCAGAACGGTCGTGTGGAGGGACTGGTAGCCATTGGGCTTGGGGACCGCGATGTAGTCCTTGATGTGCTCGGGCACCGGCCTCCACAGACCATGCACCTGGCCCAGGACGCCATAGCAACCGGCCACATCCTCGGCGACCACCCGAAACGCCAGGACATCGCGCACCTGCTCAAACGCCAGGTTGCTCGACTTCATCTTGTTGTAGATGGACCACAGGTGCTTGGCCCTCCCGGAGACCTCGCACTCGATGCCGACATCCTTCATGTGGAACTGGAGCTCCAGGCAGACCTTTCGGATGTAGGTCTCTCGCTCCTCCGCGGTCTCCGCCATCTCGTCGGCGAGCTGCTGGTACTCCTCGGAGTAGAGGTTCTGGAAGCAGAGGTTCTCCAGCTCAACCTTGAGGGTGTTCAGGCCGAGCCTCCCCGCAATGGGGGCGTAGATCTCCATGGTCTCCGCTGCGATCCGGCGCCGCTTTTCGGCACGCATCACCCCGAGGGTGCGCATGTTGTGCAGGCGGTCGGCGAGCTTCACCAGCACCACTCGGATGTCCTGGGACATCGCCAGGATCATCTTCCGGAAGTTCTCGGCAGCGGCCTCTTGCTTGGAGCGGAACTCCAACTTGCCGATCTTGGTCACCCCGTCGACCAGTTCCGCAATCTCAGCCCCGAACTGCTCCGCAAGTTCCTCCTGGGTGATGAGGGTGTCTTCGAGGGTGTCGTGGAGCAATGCCGTGGCGATGGTGTCCACATCCATTCGCAGGTCGGCCAGCAGATCGGCGACCTCCAGTGGATGGGTCAGGTACGGCGTGCCGTCCTTTCGCTGCTGCTTTTCATGGGCCTTTGCAGCGATCAAGTACGCGTCGAGGATGACCCCACGGTCCGGGTCCGGGGCGTACTTGGCAACCTTGTCCAGGATGTCATCGATTCGCATGGATGCTGGCCCGACCCGACACGGCCCTCGGTCAGCGTAGCACTTACCCGGAGAGGGTCATGTGACGGACGAGGCTCTCCCGCCGCCCTCGACGTTGGAGTTCCGCCGCGATCACAGCCTGGAAGCAATCATGAGCGGTGGCCAGATCGTCGTTCACCACCAGGTAGTCGAAGTCTCCACAGGCCCGGATCTGAATCATCGCGTCAGAAATTCGCCTCTGGAGAATGGACTCGGAGTCGGTGGAACGCCCGCGAAGCCGGACTTCAATTGTCCCAAGATCGGGCGGTAGCACAAAGATGCTCACGGCACCGGGCATGTTGGCGCGGACCAGACTGGCGCCTTGCGTGTCGATCTCCAGCAGCACCGAACGCCCGGCCTTCAGAGCTGCCTCGACCGGGGCGCGCAGGGTGCCATAGCGATTGCCATAGACCTCAGCCCACTCCAGAAATGCCTTCTCCTCCAGCAGTCGGTCAAATCCATCTTGGCCCACAAAGTGGTAGTCGCTGCCGTCCACTTCGCCGGAACGGGGCTCTCGGGTGGTGGCGGAACAGGAGAACTCGAGTCCATCAAAAACGGACAATGCCTCCTTCACCAGGGTGGTCTTTCCCGTACCGCTGGACCCGGTGACCACAAACAGGGCCCCCAGATCCGGACGGGTCCAGGCGTCAAGGGTAAGACTCATGGGACCCGCCCCCCTTCACTCGACATTGCTGACCTGCTCCCGGAGCTTCTCCAGGGCCGACTTCATGTCCACCACCAGGGCCGAAATCGGGTGGTCCACGGACTTGGACCCCACCGTGTTGATCTCCCGGTTCAGTTCCTGGGTCAGGAACTCCAGCCGGCGTCCCACCGGTTCGTTGGCCTCCAGGGCACTGCGGAACTGCTTGCAGTGGCTGCCCATTCGAGCCAGTTCTTCCGAGATGTCGGCCTTGTCGGCGATCAACGCCACCTCCTGGCCCAAACGCTGACGGTCCACCCCCTCGACACCCAGGCGTCCAATGCGTCCCAGGAGTTTTTGCTCCAGGCGTTCCGCCACCCCTTCTGCCTCGAGGTCAACCCGCTGACGCAGGTTGTCCAGAACCCCCAGGTGACCCTCCAGATCCGCCTTGAGTTCACTGCCTTCCTGGGCACGCATGGCCTTCAGGTCCCCTGAGGCAGCTTCCAGTGCCGTCTCCACCACAGACCACTCGGCCGTGACGTTGGCATCCGCTTCGACGGTCTGGAGCACGCCTGGCAGCCCCAGGAGAAAGTCGGCGCTCACCTCGCTGGAGGCCCCTGGCACGCCCTCCAACAGGTCCCGGATGGTGGCCATGTAGGTGGTCACCAGCCCCCGGTCACCCTGAACGCCCACAGCACCTTCATGGCAGACCCTTCGCACATAGACATCAATGCGGCCCCGGGAGAAACCTCGCTTGAGCACGGATGTGATGCGAGGGCCCAGGGCGTTGTATTCCCGCGGCGTGCGGAGTTGCAGGTCACGGAAACGGTTGTTGACCGACCGAAGCTCCACAGTGACCGTCACCCCGGCACCGGATGCCTCTCCACGGCCGTAGCCCGTCATCGAGTTCATGGGACCTCCTCTCCGCCAGAGGTCTAACGCAGCGAAGTCAGCAGTTGCAGCTTGTGCCGTTGCTGCATTCGCAACTGCACGAGTACCAATCCTGGTACTCGTAGTCGCAGGTCACGCCCGAGGCATAGGTGAGCGTGGCCTCGCCGGATCCGTCGTACTGTCGTTCCTCGTGCCAGGTCGCCAGGGACTCGTTGTCCTCGTCATAGAGGGTGTAATCCTGCTCCCGGGAGCCATCGACGCGCCCGACGTCGTCCCCTCGGTAGACCCGGTCCCGGCTGTGGTCCTCGTAGACCCACTCACTGGAATAGCCCCCAGCAGCCCGAATCTGGGTGTCGTATTCGTACTCGTAGTCGTCGCCCTCGTAGGTTCGAAGCCGCTCGCCCGTTCCATCGGCGAAGTCGCTTCCATCCGTCACTTCCTGGCCCTCGCCCTGGGACACCACCCTGTGGATGTTCACCTGGTCATCCGCGACAAAGCGGTATTCCTCGATGGCCTCGTCCCCTTCAACGTCGCTGAAGAGCTCGGTGGTCGTGCCACGGCAGCCCTCGCGAACCTCGTGGATCTCCGTGGTCCAGGAATCGCCAAGGTCATCCCGGTGCTCGAGCTTGTAGATGACGTCGAGATCGCCATTTCGGTCCACAATGCCGTAGCCGGTCCCGATCTCCTGCACGTAGTAGTGCGCCTCGATGTACTCCCGAGAAAAAGAGAAATCCCCGGAGTCCAGGTCGTACTTGCCCTGGATACGGCTGATGAATTGCTCGGCGGGGGGATTGAGATCGAACCCGCCTTCCCCATTGCCCTGGTCCACGTACCGGGTCAGGGAGCCCCACCAGTCGTGCGGATTGTGGTCGCATGCTCGTTCGCGGTCCAGGTAGTTACCGCCGTTGAGCAGGCCACAGCCCGGCAACATGAGCATTGCAAGTCCTGACACCATGCGCGCTCTCCCAGCGTCTGCATCTACAACGGGCAGCCGATTTCTGCTGTCAAAAAGCAGCCAGCCGAACGAGTTGGTCGGCCTGTGCAGGCCCCAGGCCCCAGGCTTCGTGCAACGGAAGGTCCTGGTTTTGAAGCCACCGCAGGGGCACTGGGAGGCTGCGCAGGTCTTCGGGGTAGAGATCCAGTCGAGGACCTCTCTCCACCCGGGTCACAGCCTGTGCCACCGGTGAACAGACCACACTGAGCAGCCGTTCCGGATCGATCGGACAGTCCTCCCGCGGCACTGCCACCAGCAGGGTGTGGCCAGCGAAGCGCCCCTCCCGATCCACCCTCCCTTTCACCGGTCCCCCTCCTCGGAGCCGCTGAACCAGGAGCTTTGCCGGTGCAAAAAGTGCAGGCGACTTGGGGCGATGCATCTCATTCGGACGGTAGTGCAACCAGCGCGTTTTCCCCCGGAACAAGTCCCTTGCGTCCACATAGGGAACAGTCCCGGGCTCCTCCTTGTCTCGCAGCAGGCGGTCCTTTCCACCCATGGGACCGTGGACCACCAGTCCGGTGTCCACCTTCGCGAGGGAGCCAAGGGGCAGCGACGCGGTCCGGATGGCCTGAACGAGGGCCAGATCAGATGGCTGTACCTTGGGGTCGAAGGGAGAGGCTGGCAACGACATCACAGCCTGGGCTGAAAGACCTCCCGGCACATTGGATGGCCCCGCTCCCTCGGTGAGCGCCAACAACGCCACCTGGACCGATGCGCCAGGAAAGGCCAGCGGTCCGCGCAGGTGCCGAAGGCCATGGGTCTCGATCCACCGGCGGCGCCAGGTCAACCCGTAGGGCTGGACCAGCAGCGAAGCCGGCACCACGAGGCCCAATCCCCCCCCGGGCAGAGTGCTCTGAACAGCGAGTTCGGCAAAGGGCACCGCCAGGTCGAAGCGCCCGACCAGCCAGGGGAATCGGGCGACCAGTTGCCTGCGGAGCGCCTTGTCCTGGCGCTCTGGTGGAACAAAGGGCGGATTGCCCACCACCACGTCGGCACAGGGCAGCTCCGCCGTAAAGGAATCGGCCTGGACGAGGCGGGCCCTGGGGACCAGTTGACGGGCCACTGCCAGGGCCACCGGGTCGGAGTCCACCCCAATGATCTCGCCGACCCCCGCCTCGTCGAGGGCCAGTAGAAATGCACCGGTTCCACAGGCCGGGTCAAGCCCCGACGCCGACCCCCGAGAGGAGGCCTGGAGTGCAGCTTCGACGACCTCCCTTGCCAGGTCTCGAGGGGTATCGAAAGCGCCTCTTCGTCGGCGTCCGCTGCCATCCCAGATGGGCAATTCCTCCCCTGCATCCACTCCCCAGCACGCGGTTCGACTGGAGACGGAAACCCTCTGCAGGGTGGGCCCCACTGCTGTGGCCTCTTCAACCCGTACTGGTCGCGCCCGTGCCAGGGCGCCCCCCACCGCAAGCGCCTGCCAACGGGTCAGGCCGGCTTCCAGGACTTCCCGGGTTGCCCGGGCACAGGCGGCACCGTGGTCCAGGCCTGCTCGCCGCCCGTTGGCCCAGGTCGCCAGTGCCAGTTCCAGGCCCTCGGGAACGTTCACAAGCCAACCCGCGCCGGGTGGTCTGACCGCACCTGGGCGATCGCCTTCCAGACCTGGTCGACCCCGATGTCCTCCATGCAGGCATGGTCGCCGATGGGACAGTGCTTGCCACCATGGAGAGAGCAGGGTCGGCAGGCCATGTCGAGCTCGACTGCCTGGCCCGGGTGGTTCCAGAAGCCATCCGCCGAGTGAGTGGGACCGAACAGGCTGATCACTGGCACCCCACAGGCTGCCGCAAGGTGCACCAGGCCGGTATCTCCGCCAACCACCAGCCCGGCTCCTTCCAATACCTTGAACGCCTGCTCGAATCCCCGCTCGGCGACCGGGACAACCCGCCCGTCCGTTTCCTGGGAGAGCTGGCGCAACAGCGGTTCCTCGGACAGGCTCCCCAGGGCAAAGAGGGGTCCATCCCAGCGCATCGCCAGTGCCCTGTAGTGGGCCAGGGGCCACCGCTTGGTCTCGTGGGCTGCCCCGGGCACGAGCACCAGGGAGTCCAGGGTCTCGCTGCGAGGAATCGAAATCCATGGGCGTGGTGCCAGGGGCACACCCGCTGCCCCCGCATAGCGCTCCAACACCGTGGGAATACGTTCTGGTCGCTTGAAAGCAACCCTCCAGCGGCGGGTGAGAGAGCACTTGTCCACCCGCGACACCGGAGCACCCACCCGGCTCGCAAGGACCCTGGAACGAAGGCTCGAGTGGAGGTCCAGGGTCCGCTCCACCGATGGCAGTCGCGCTGCATAGGCCATCAGCCCTTCACCCTGTTCCAATCCGATGACCTCGGAGACACCCTGAAACCGCTGGACGACAGGGACAAAACGGGCGTGAGTCGCGAACACCACGGAGCCGATGGAAGGGGTCACCGACGCGGCAAGGACCACGTCTCCCAGGGACGAGAAGCGGATCACCAGCGCCGACATTGGAGGCTTCCAGACAGGAGGGGTCAGTTGCCAGCGTGGCGGGTCGGGGCGGCCAGTGCCTCGGGAGGCATCACGCGAATTCGTCGATATCGCTCACGGGACAGGGGCCAGATCGGAGGCAGGAGCCTGTCCAGCATGACCCACACCAGGCCGGCGACGACCAGACCTCCCGCACCCTCCGCGTTTCCCGCCATGCCCACGAATCCCAGTCCAACCGTGATCCAAGCGGCCACCAGGATCACCGCCCGGACCCCCATGGCGAAGAGAATCCCTCTCAGCGAGGACACCGCTTCGCTGTCCTGGGGCCTGGCGACCCGCAGAGCACCCCGAAGGCGTTGCCAGGCGCGTACCCTGCGACGGCGTTTGAGTTCGTAGATCCCCAAGAGCAGGTGCGAAGGAAATCTCGTGCGAGGCGCGTGCAGCGCCACCTCGAGTTCCGCACAGGCCTCCTTCAGTTCCTCCCGCCGAAAGAGTGCCAGACCCAGGTGGTAGCGAAAGGTCGGGTCGCCGGGGAAATAGTGAAGCGCCATCCGAGCCGCTGCCTCGGCTTCCTGGGGTCTTCCGAGGACGTCAGCCAACACGGCCGTCCCCACATAGGCGCGGCGATTGAAGGCGTTGGCGAGCACGGCCTGTTCAAAAGCCTGCAGTGCACCTTCCAGGTCCCCTTCCCCGAGGCGATTCATGGCCTCGATGGTTTGTTTGTCGGGTTGCCGCCCTCCGACAAGCCGCACCTGCTCGTCTCCTTCTGTCTCCGGTTCGTGCCCGTAGGGCAAGAGCGCAGACCCATGGTTGTCCCCGACACCTGTCAGGACCAGGCCACAGTCTGCGGTGTGGTGAAAGGCCAACAGGCGCTCCACGCCATCACCCTTTGCCGTCTGAACGACCTGGAGCAACTGGAAGAAGGCCTCGCGACCGGCACATCCCCCCTGCTGCTTGAACCGGTAGAGGTAGAGCAGGAAGCTCTCCTCGAGCGTGGGCTGGGTGACAAAGAAGAGGCGGTGGTGGGAACCATCGTCCACGACCTTGACCTGGACGGCATCCAACTCGCCCGGTTCTCCGAAATAGCGACGCAGGAAAGCCGCGACCTCGCCGGCATACTCTCCGCCCAGCGAGCCTTCCTTGTCCGGCCCCTGGATCGCGCTCCAGCCATAGCGCTTGTAGTAGGAGTGGCGCAGTTGTTCGATGCGCTTGCGGCAGTGCTGGACCTCCGCATCAACGACCTCCTGGTCCTCGTAGCGCATCGGGGCCAGGGCTATGCGGCGCTGGTAGAGGCGGACAGAGGCCTCAAAGCTGTACCGTCGGACGACGCCATCCCGGCCGACAATCTCCACGGGGAAGTCGACGATCTGGCTGTAGTCCTTGCGCTGGTAGCGCCTGAGCTTTCGAACCTTGTCCATCCCGGGGACTGCTCCAGCCTCAAGTTACCACCCACGCCCTGGGCCGTGCCACCTCTCGTAGCCGTCAACCAGAACCTGTCCGGTTCCCTGGGCCTCAGACGGGGTCGTTCATGACAAAAAGTGGCTCTGCAGCGAAATAGACTGCCGATGGTCCCGTAGGAGGTTTCGTCACCACAAGGGAGGCCCCCGATAGCACTCCGACTCCAGTCCGCGGAACGCCAGGAACCCGAGCACATTCTTGCCGCTTGTGCGGGGGATGAGGCAGCCCGCGAATGGCTCGTCCGGCAATACACCCCGCCGCTCTACCGGTTCTGCTACCGCATGCTGCGCAACGAGCAGGATGCCCGAGATGTGACCCAGGAGACCTTGCTCCGAGTGCTACGGAACCTGCATCGCTACGACCCGAAGTACCGGTTCACCACCTGGGCCTTCACCATCGCGCGCAATGCATGCATCGATGAGCAGCGCAAGCGCAAGCGCATCGGGCCAGCCACGGACCGCGAAGTGGTCGATCCTGCGCCCTCCCCGCTGGCCCAGACCCAGCAACGCCTCCGGGCAGCCAGGCTGGAGTGCGCAATGGACGAACTGCCCGACAAATACCGCGAGATCCTGGTGCTTTACCACTTCGAGCACCTCAAGTACGCGGAGATTGCCGAGGTCCTGAGCATTCCCCTCGGCACCGTGATGAACCGGATCTTCCGAGCCCGCAAGCGACTGCGCGTGCTCTATGAAGACCAGGAGGCCTCTTGACCCAACACCTCACCGATGCCCAGCTGGAGCGGTTCGTGGATGCCGACCTGGAGGAATCAGTCGCCGTCAGCGTGGCCGAGCACCTGGATCACTGTCCCCACTGCGCCACCAAGGCAGCCCGCGCCGAGCCTCTGGCCGGCGCCTTTGCCGAGTTCCAAGACCCCGAACTTCCCCCTGACCTCATCGATCACATCCTGGCCCGGGCTGGTGAGGCCATGGAAGTTGCCTCTCGTCCAGCCTTGCTGCGCCCGGAGCTCTGGGCGGCGGGCGGTCTGCTGGCCGCCGCCGCGCTCCTGTTGGCGCTCACCGGTGGCCTGACTCCGTGGATGGCCGAGTTCGGCGTCTCCGTCCGCGCGGCCATGGTGGGCGGTGAAGTGCTCCTGACCAGTAGTCCACTATCCGCCCATACCATCGCCCTGGGGGCCTCGGCAGCCATCGTCCTGAGTGCCCTGGTGGTGTTCCTGCGGCAGCGGAACCGCCGCAGGTGATCGGCTCCGTCCTGCTGGCAGTCGGTCTGCTGGCGGCGACCGCCCAGGCCCAGGAGGAGCCCCCCGGGGAGCCCACCGTCCAGCAGACGGACCCTGCCCTGGCCGAGGCGCTGGACCGGATTGGACAACTTGAGGCCCGACTCCTGGAAGTGGAGGCCCGGCTCCAGGCGGCGGAAAACCTGGGCGGTGAACATCTTGTCGGTGACGCCCTGAGCACCCTGGTGGAAGGGGTAATCGTCGAGGCCCATGAAACGGTTCAAGAGGCCGTGGCATTTGGCGGCCCAGTCACCGTCCATGGTCGAATCCGGGGACCAGCGGTGTCCTTTGGCGGAGATGTCCGGGTCCACCAAGGAGGCCTGGTGGAGGGCGACGCGGTGTCATTTGGTGGCCAGATCCTGGTCCAGGACGGCGGCTCCGTCTCGGGGGACCGGGTGGCTTTTGGCGCCCACACCACCAGCGCTGTTCTACCGGGCCTGGAGAATCCACTCGGACTCGGCCGTTTGCTGGCCCGTCACCTGGTGATGTTGTTGACCTTTGCAGGCGCAGGCGTACTGGTGGTCGGGCTCTTCCCTTCCCACGTGGATGCCATCGCCCAGGGCCTGAGAGAGCGCCCGCTTCGCGCTGGCCTGCTGGGCACCCTGTTCACCGGACTTGCCCTGGTCCTGGCCGTTGCCCTCACCCTCTCCCTGCTGGGCATTCCAATGGCTGTCCTCGTCATGGCGGTTCTCACGCTGACCTGGATCCTGGGCTTCATCGGGCTCTGCCAGTGCGTGGGTGACAACCTTCCCATCCAGGGCGTCGGCACCCGCCGCTGGACGGCCTTCCTTCTGGGTGTCCTGGCCATCGCCTCTGCGGGCTACCTGCCCGTGATCGGCCAGGTCCTGCTGGCCGGACTCGGATTCTTCGGCGCCGGCGCAGCCATCCAGACCCGTCTCGGTACCAGCGAACTGGCCTGACATCTCCCCTCAGTACACGATCAAGGTCCTTGCCAGCAGCACCGCCATCACGATGATCACCGCCAGCCAGGTCGAACGTTCCCCCCGCAGTACCTCCAGGGCAGACCAACGCCCGGGAGGACCCCCAGGCCCCTTGGAGGGCAGCCAGCGAGGGACCTCTTCCAGGTAACGACGGTAGGGGTCCCCGAGCGCTGCGGCCAGGTGCTGCTCCTCCCAGCCCACCACCAGGGGGCTCAGGACTCCCAGGAACAGGGCCCAGGCTGCAACCCAGGTGGACCCACAGACCAGGCCCACACCCAGCCAGATCAGCCCGTTGCCCAGGTAAAGCGGATTGCGCACCCGGGCGAAGGGGCCCGAGCGCACCAGCTCCCAGGTTGCACTGTCACGGGTCCGAGAACGTGCGCCCAGGTGCCCCACTCCCCAGGCCCTCAGGGCCAGCCCCACCGCCAGGGGAAGCCAGGCCCAGACCCAGAGCACCCGACCGGGGACCCCGAACAGGAGCTCTGCCAACAAGAGGGGAACAGGCGCCATCCCCCGGTGATGGAACAGCCAGGCTCCCAGGCGTATCCGCAGCGCCTTCTGTGCGACCAGGTCCGCTATGGCTGCGGACTCAGCAGACGCGTCCGCAACAACTCGTGGAGTTTCTCGGGCGCATCCAGGTCGACCTTGCCAATCGCCTCGGACAGGGCCACGTCGGTTTCCCGGGCCTTGTCAAACTCCTCGGCCGCGGCTTCCCGGTCTTCCGACATGACGAGCGCTATGGCTCGCAGCAGCCGCAGGAGTCCTTCCTCGGTCGGGGTAACGACCTCCTCCTCGAGGGCACGACCGGCCACACTGTCCGCCTCGAACCAGTCCTGCTGACGCAGGGCCAGTTCTCCCAATCGCAGGAGCGCTGCGGGCTGGTTCGGGTTGAAGGACAGGATCTTCTGGTAGTGCTGGGCCGCCTTCTCAGGGAGGCCCATCCGAGCGTCCAGAACGTGGCCCTTGGTGAGGTAGGCGTTGATCACGTCTCCCGGTTCCCGGGCGTGGTAGATGATGTTGTTGTAGATATTCAGCAGGTTGTTCCACTCACCTGCGTCGTACATGCAGTTGCCGATCCCCCGAAGGGCGATGATGTCGTTCGGACGAATCTCAAGAGCCTTGTTGAAGCGCTTCTTGGCCTTGTCCATCTTGCCCAGGGCCCTCTCGACCTCACCCAGCCGGGTGTAGACCGTGGCCATCTCGTCCAGGTCCCCGCTGCCGCCGATGAGCTGGAGCAACTGCCGATACACCTTCTCGGCCTTCTTCCACTCTCGGGCCGCCACGTAGAGCGGGCCCACCGCCTTGAGGCTGGGCAGGTGGGTGCCATTCAGATCCAGGGCCTTGCCCAGACGGGTTTCGGCGTCCGCGGTCCGGTCCACGCTGAGCAGGGCCTGGGCAAAGTGGTAGTAGTACTGAGCCGCTTCGATCTGCACATCGAAGTCGTCCAGATCCCACGTGGCCACGTCCGCTTCCAGCTGCTCATACAGCTCCACGGAGGCCGCCAGGTCGCCCCGGTCGAACCGATAGTCGGAAAGGAACCGCAGGGCGTCGACGTTTTGAGCATCCTGCTCCAGGACCTGGTCATAGAGCACGGCTGCATCGTCCCGGTTGTGCAGGGTGTCCAGCTTGATTCGAGCAGCCTTGAGCAGAGGTTCGCCCCGTTCGTTCTCCGGCAAGGCCAGGGCCTGTCGGCGCAAGGCCTCCACCACGTGCTCCCATTCCCCCCGAGCTGCCCGCAGGGCCTCCAGGGCGCGAGCCGCTTCCAGATCCGGGTGTTCACCAGCGCATGCCCCATCCAGGTAGCGCAAGGCCTCGTCGTCC
>CAZMNK010000085.1:0-22616 GCA_964567625.1 uncultured Enterobacterales bacterium
CTGGCAGTGAGCCCGGCGGCCGCTGTCGGACAGTCAACTACTCCGGGAAAGCCCAGGGCTCCTGGATGGCCTGGAGACCCGCCAACAGCGGCTCCAGCGCCGGCTCGGTCCAGGTCTCGTCCAACACGCCAAACCAGTCCACTGCACCGAATTCCCGGTCCTCGGCCCGGGCCATGGTGCCGTTGACCGGCCAGTAGGCCCAGTCGATGTCGCCCGCGTCCAGGTAGTCCAGGAAGAGGGAGAACCAGGTCCCCCCGTGGGTGGTGGCGTTCACACAGGACAGGTCGGTGTTGCAGGTTCCGAATTCCCCCACCCAGACCGGCGCCGTGTAGGGCTGGTCCTGGACGATGAGGAAACCCCACGTAGAGCCCAACTCCGAGGCGAGCTGCTCATAGGAGCCCAGCTTGCCGTGAAACCAGGCGTAGTCGTGGGGTGAGTAGACCAGCCGGCCCGGCACCCCCAGCTCCAGCGGCTCCCACCAGGCGCCGGAGAAGTCCGCGCTGTAGTTGATTCCCTCCACGACGATGAGCTTGGTGTCGTCGATAGCGTGAATGGCGGTGGCGGCCCGGTTGGCGGCGGCCTTCCAGTCGGTCTCGGGATCACCGCCCCAGGTGGCCCCGTTCCTCAACTCGTTTCGCAGGTCGTAGCCG
The DNA here is from genome assembly GCA_964567625.1 of uncultured Enterobacterales bacterium. Classification (GTDB taxonomy): domain Bacteria; phylum Myxococcota_A; class UBA796; order UBA796; family CAJQPC01; genus CAYFPX01. The sequence continues at coordinate 651 of CAZMNK010000085.1, forward strand.
ACCACTGCGGGATGGTCCCTGTACCGCAGGGCCAGCTCACTCCAGTCCGCAAGCCAGACCTCCTCCGGGTAGTCGTCGGTGTACCAGAGCCCGTTGGTGAGGCTGTACCAGACCGCCTCCGAGGAGTGGTTGTCCAGCACCACCACCAGGCCCTGGTTCGCCAGGGCATCGATCACGGCGTCCATCACTTCCAACGGGATTCGCCCTTCGAGCTGCGGGTTGGCGGCAATCGGAATCGTGGCGACCGGGCTGACGCTCTCCACCATCTCCAGGGAGAAGGGCAGGCGAACGGAGTTGAAGCCAAGCTCTGCGATGGCCGCGGCGATGTCGTCCACATGGGCGATCTCCAGGCCGGCAGGCACGTAGTCAAGCTCTTCGAAGCCATACCAGTTCACCGACGCCAGCTTGAACCGGTCACCGTTCGCATCCAGGATCCAGCGCCCCTCGGTGTGCAGGGGCACGGCAGGCAACAGGTCAAAGGGGGACGAGGCCGTGTCTCCCGTGTCCCCGGTGTCGAGGGAAGTGGCCGAGTCGTCCTGGCCCGTCCGGGTGGCCGTGTCGGTCCCGGTCGCCGAGTCTCCGTCTCCAGGCCTGCAACCGCAGACCAGCAGCAGGGAAAGGAGCGTCGATGTCCGCCAGTTCACCATGACTCGCCTCTCCCTTCAGGGCTCCGAACCCAGGGACACCGGGTGGACGATCCAGTACCAATACGCCGCTGCGGCCAGGACCGCGTCCTCTCGGTTGCAGTGTTCGTTTCCTGAGATCACCACCTCGACCGGCCCGGTGCTCTGGGCCTCGAAGAGCAACAGGACCACGTCCCCGTCCTCGGTCCAGGTCAACGGGGTCCGCGTGTCCTTGATCTGGACAAAGGCCCCCGATTCGTCCAGGCCTCCCAGCGGGATGTCCCGGGGATGGTCCACCCGCCACAGACCACCCTCGTCATCCCGGGCCACGAGCCGGCGATCGTCGCTGGTGGACGGCCGCAGCCACGCATCCTGTTCATGAACCACAAAGGAGATGCCCGGACGGACGTTTTCAAAGACACAGGGAGCCTGGAGCTTCCCGTTCACCACCATCCCCAACAACGGATCGAAGTCATCCAGACTTTCCTCGGCGTTGATGGCCTCCCGGGGAGCAGCCTCCTCTCCGCCGGGCACCCAGAGGCCTGACCGGACCTCCTGGGTCTCCTCGCCTTCCGACGACACGGGAACGGACTCTGCCGGAATGGACCTCTGCTTCGGTGCACAGGCCAGGGCCCCCACCAGGACGACACCCAGCACTCCTCGTTGGCCCGCGCACTTCATGCTGTCACCGATCCCACTCCATCCAAACCGGGGTCCCTCGACAGGTCCCTCAATCGAAGAACACCTCGAACACGGCCCTTGTATCGATGACCGCCAGACCCGACGAACCCGCCTGGCCATGTTCCAGGGTTCGCTCCTCGTCGTTGACGGTGAACAGGCTGGTGTCGTCGCTGATGTCAAAGGCGATCACAGTGCCCCCATCCGGCGCCTCGACCGCCTCCAGGCTGCCCCACTGGCCACCGCTGGAGGACAACACCACGGTGGTGATCCCCCCGTCCTGGTCCACAGCCACAGCACTCCAGTTGGACCAGTCTTCAAACCCCAGCACCACGCCGGCACTGTAGGAGGCACTGTCCGGCTCGAACAGGGCCTCGAAACGCGTTCCGGGTTCCTTGACCACCGCAGAGGTGATCGAACCGGTGCCCTCGGTGTCGCCTTCGATGTGGTTGTGATCCACGTGACGCCAGCCGCTGTAGAGCACATCGATGGGCTCCTGGTGACTGCGCAGCCAGTCCTCGAAGTCGGGACCGTGGCCGTCCGGGGCGCCCAGGCTCGCCTGGAAGGCCCCGAACTCATCGTCTGTCCCTGAATCGACGGTGTCCCGGTACTCCCGGAAGGCATCCGTGTGCTCCTCCTCGAGGTAGGCCCAGAAAGCCATGGCATCCGGCCGACTCGTGTTGGCTTCCCCACTCACCAGGTCTTCCAGGTCGAGCCCGGCCTCCCAGTCGGCCAGTGCGGTGCCGTGGAAGTCCTCCAGGGTGCCGGTGGGCACCACGCCGAGCCGCAGGCAGCCCTGGTACCAGTCGTGTCGCTCCAGGTACATGACCACGCCCTCGACGAACCAGCCCAGTCCCGCCTGGGTTCCGGTCGACAGCCCGTGGAACTGGTGGCCCACCTCGTGGAGCAGCAGCATCCGGTTCGTGTAGATCTCGGGCTGGCGCCAGAGGTAGGCCCGGCTGGTGGACGGGTGGTACAGACCGCCGGCCCCCCAGGGCACGCCCAGGCCATCGGCGGTGATCGCGTTCCCCCACTCGGACTGGGTGTCGAAGAAGAACACCTCCAACTGTCCACCATCCGGGTGGATGGCCGGGGCGCCGAAATAGGACTCGTAGGCCGGCCAGGCGCTCTCAAGCAGCAGCCCAAAGGTCTCGGCCTCCTCCTCGGACCACGAGTTGCCGACCCACAGGTCGTAGTGGTCCGACCGGACCTCCCACATGTCCCCGGCCGTGACCGAGACCGTGGGATCCGTGCAGAACTCCGGCTGACGGTGATCCTCGGGAACCACGCCGGTGTCGCCGGAGTCATTGCCGCCGGTACAGCCCACAAGCAGCAAGAGGACCGGTGTGAGTCGCATGGCCGTGAAGCTACCCCATGCGTCCTCTCCCGCGCGGTGCCTTGTGGGTCCCCCGCCGATCCGGATTGATTCGGCGGGGGGGCGCTGGCATCATCTCGCTCCCGTGCGACACATGAAGACCCATGAACTCCACTGGATCACCCAGTTCATCTGGGGCATCACCGACGATGTCCTGCGTGATCTCTATGTCCGCGGAAAGTACCGGGACGTCATCCTGCCGATGACGGTCCTGCGTCGACTCGACGCCGTGCTCGAAGGCAGCAAGAAGAACGTGCTCGAGAGGAAGGCGTCCCTCGATGCGGCGGGGATCGCAGACCAGGAGTCGGCCCTGCGACAGGCCTCCGGTGAGGCCTTCTACAACACCTCGAAGTTCACCCTCCGCGACCTGAGGCACCGGGCCAGCCCCCAGGAGCTGCACGACGACTTCATCGCGTACCTGGATGGCTTCTCGCCCAATGTGCAGGAGATCCTCCAGAACTTCGACTTTCGCCACCAGCTGCCCAGGCTGTCCCGCGCCAACGCCCTTGGCACCCTCCTCGAGAAGTTCCTGGACCCGGCCATCCACCTGGGGCCCACGCCGATCCTGTCCGCTGACGGCACGGTGAAGCAGCCCGGCCTGGACAACCACGCCATGGGGACGGTCTTCGAAGAGTTGATCCGCCGTTTCAACGAGGACAACAACGAGGAGACCGGGGAGCACTGGACCCCCCGTGATGCCGTCCAGCTCATGGCCAGCCTCCTCTTCCTGCCCATCGCCGACAGCATCGAGTCCGGTGCCTACCTGCTCTACGACGGTGCCTGCGGCACGGGCGGCATGCTCACCGTGGCGGATGAAACCTTGCACCAACTGGCCAGGGAACACGGCAAACAGGTGAGCACCCACATCTACGGCCAGGAGATCAACCCCGAGACCCACGCCATCGCCAAGGCCGACTTCCTGCTCAAGGGCGAAGGCCACGATGGGGACAACCTGGTGGGGGGTCCGGCGTACTCGACCCTCTCCAATGACGCCTTTCCAGACCACGAATTCGACTTCATGCTCTCCAATCCGCCCTATGGCAAGAGTTGGAAGAGCGACCTCGATCGCCTGGGCGGCAAGAAAGCCATCCAGGACCCACGCTTCGTGGTCCAACACCACAACGACCCGGCCTTCTCACTCATCACCCGCTCCAGCGACGGCCAGATGCTCTTCCTGGCCAACATGGTTGCCAAGATGAGGCGGAAGACACGGCTGGGGAGCCGAATCGCAACGGTCCACAACGGGTCCTCCCTTCTCCGGGGAGATGCGGGCCAGGGCGAGAGCAACATCCGCCGATGGATCATCGAAAATGACTGGCTGGAGGCCATCATCGGGCTGCCCCAGGCCATGTTCTACAACACCCCGATGGAGACCTACATCTGGGTCATCACGAACCGAAAACCGTCTCACCGAAAGGGAAGAGTCCAGCTGATCGACGCCACGGAATGGCACGTTCCTCTTCAGCCGAGCCTGGGGCAGAAGCGCGTCTTTCTGTCCGAGTCGGACGTGCACCGAATCTGCGAAACCCACCTGGATTTTGAAGACAGCGAACACTCCCAGGTCATTCCCAACGAGGCCCTGGGCTTCTGGAAGGTCCAGGTTCATCGTCCCCTGCGACTGGCTGTGCTCCTGACGGCAGAACCACTTGCGGCCCTCGAGGCGGACACCCCACTCCACGAGGCCGTCACCCGGCTCGCCGAGTCGATCGGCCCGGGTCCTCACAGGGACTTCAATGGGTTCATGAAGGCACTGCGACACGAGGCCCGTTCCATCGGCTTTCGCCTCAAGGCCGGACACCGGGAAACGGTCCGGGCGACGCTTGCACGCCGCGACCCCATGGCCCGGGCCGTCATTCGCTCGCAACAGGAGGGGTCCACGAGTTCGGCAGACCCTGTGCGGGGTCTTCATGCCCGTCTGAATGAAGAAGGCAACCAGGTCATCGAACAACTGGAAGCGGACAGGGCCCTGGGCGATGTGGAGCGGGTTCCATTGAACTACCCGGGTGGTTGCGAACAGTACTTCTCCGACAAGATCGCCACCCGGTACCCCGACGCCTGGATCAACTGGAATGAAGACTGCCCGGGCTACCGGGTTCCCTTCCAGAAGATCTTCGCGCGGTCACCCTCCTCGAGGTCCCTGGAGAAGGTCCGGTCCCGAACCGACGAGGTCGTCGACGAACTTCACAGGAGCCTGGGCATCAGAAAGGCCTCCTTGAACCAGCACCAGACTGCCGGAGACGAAGAACTCGGCCCGGAAGCCGTGCAGGAATTGTCCTTCGGGCAACGCTGGATGGGCGAGGTGCCATCCCACTGGCGAATAGAACGCGCAAAGCACCTGTTTGGAGAGTTCAACCTGCGAGGGCAGGTCGATGAACCCCTGCTGTCGGTCACCCAGAATCGCGGTGTGATCGCCCGAACGGATCTCGACACAAAGGTTGTCATGCCCGCCGGTGGCACCGAGGAGTACAAACTCGTCCTGCCCGGCGACTACGTCATCAGCCTCCGTTCGTTTCAGGGGGGAATCGAGCTCTCCCGGTTGCGGGGGCTGGTCAGTCCCGCCTACGTCGTGGTTCGCCCCATCGAGGCGATCTGCAAGGACTACTTCCGCCTGTTGTTCAAGTCCCCTCGCTTCATCGCGGAACTGGCCAGCAGCGTGTCCGGTGTCCGACAGGGGAAGACCATCAAGTACGCCGATTTCTCGGAGATCCTGCTCCCGGTACCCCCGATCGATGAACAGGAATCCATCGCCCGGACCGCCAGTTCCATGGAGGAGTTGGCGGAGACTTCCAGGGCTCTCAGCCAGGCCCTCGACAACGAACTGTGGTCCACGACCAACGACCTGGTGGTGGGAAAGGCGTCCCGCGTCCGCGAGGGTTCTGCGGAGAGCCTGGAGGAGCCGGAAGTGGTGGGCTCCAGGCGCAACCCCGGGCCTGGACGGTCAGCGCCCCTATGAGCCGAATGGCACACCAGGGCCACCCGGGTTCGCGTTAGACACCGTGGCACCCTCCGCGAACCCACCACGGGAAACGTCATGAACAAAGTCTGCCCCTCGGCCGCCGAGGCCATTGCCGACATCTCCGACGGGGTCACCCTGCTGGTCGGCGGGTTCGGCCTGTCCGGCAACCCCGAAAACCTGATCAAAGCCCTCCACGACAAGGGCACCTCGGGACTCACCCTGGTGAGCAACAACGCCGGCACCGACCACTGCGGCCTGGGAGTCCTGCTCCAGGCCAGGCAAGTCACCCGCATGGTGGGCTCCTATGTGGGCGAGAACAAGGAGTTTGAGCGGCAGTTCCTGGCCAAGGAACTCGACGTGGAGCTCTGCCCCCAGGGGACCCTGGCCGAGCGCATGCGGGCCGCTGGCGCCGGCATCCCGGCGTTCTACACCCCCACCGGGGTGGGAACCCTGCGGGCCGAGGGCAAGGAGACCCGAGAGTTCAACGGGCGCACCTACCTGCTGGAAGAGGCCCTGCACGGCGACTTCGCCTTTGTGAAGGCGTGGAAGGGCGACACCCACGGCAACCTGGTCTTTCGCAAGACGGCCCGGAACTTCAACCCCCTGGTCGCCAAGGCTGGCAAGATCACCATCGCCGAGGTCGAGGAACTGGTTCCCGCCGGCGAGATTGCCCCAGACCAGATCCACCTGGCTGGCATCTACGTCCAGCGCATCATTCGCGGCGAGCACTACGAGAAGTGGATCGAGCAGCGCACCGTCCGTCCCCACCCGGAGGCCTGAGAAATGTCCCTCTCACGTGACCAGATCACCCAGCGCGTTGCCCGCGAACTCAACGATGGCGACTACGTCAACCTGGGCATCGGCATGCCGACCCTGGTGGCCAACCATGTCCCAGCTGGCGTCGAGGTGGTGCTCCAGAGCGAAAACGGCCTGTTGGGCATCGGTCCTTTCCCCTACGAGGGAGAAGAGGACCCGGACCTGATCAACGCCGGCAAGCAGACCGTGACCACCATCGACGGCTCGGCGTTCTTCGACAGCGCCGAGAGCTTTTCCATGATCCGCGGCGGCCACATCAACCTGGCCATCCTGGGGGCCATGCAGGTTGCCGACAATGGGGACCTGGCCAACTGGATGATCCCCGGCAAGATGGTCAAGGGAATGGGCGGTGCCATGGACCTGGTGAACGGAGCCAGGCGAGTCATCGTCACGATGATCCAGGCAAACCGGGCCGGCGTCGCCAAGTTGGTGGACCGCTGCAGCCTGCCCCTCACGGGCGTGGGCTGCGTGGACCAGGTCATGACGGACCTGGCCTTCATGGACATCACCCCGGACGGGTTCCTGGTGCGCGAACTGGCCCCAGGCGTGAGCCGAGAGGACTTCTCGAACGCCTGCGTCGGCCGGCATGCGTTTGCCAGCGACCTGAAGACCGTCGAGATCTGAGTCCAAATTCGTTGCGGCACCGGGGGACCCGATGCCGCGAACGACTGGAGTACGAGGACTACTGGGCCCTTGAGCCCTTGTCGTCGATCTGGTTCGGCTGCTGCGGGTTGGGCACTTCCCGAGCCTTCATGCCTTCCAGAGGCTTGAAGATCTCGTCGGCCCAGGCCGGACGGGAATCAAAATTGATCGTCACGGCCACGTTGGAACCCTCGAGCTTGAAGGGCTTCTGAGCGAAGCCTTCGAGGTCGTCTGGGGTCGCGCCGTCTCCGGTCAGATCCTTGAACGCCGAGGCGTAGATTTCCTGGCTGAAGGTCGCCGGGGCCTGGATGCTGAAGGAGTTCCCCTTCACCACCTCGGTGTGGATGACCTGGGGGGCCTGTGCATCACCCTCGGTGTGCACGATGTGGAAGTCCAGCGTCACGTCGCTCTGGCCTTCGACGGTCCCGCTGATGGTCACGCTGGCCTGGCCATCCCGGGCCAGCTGGTCGAAGCCCTCGCCCGGCTCAGGAGGCAGAGGCACGCTGGGGGGAGTAACGCCCCCTCCCGCTCCCTCGTTCGAGGCGATGGGGGGTGCATTGCTCAGGCCTGGATCTCGGAGAGGAGCGCCAGCAGGAGTCGCATCCGGAGGACCGGCAGCGCCTGGGGGCGGGCCATCAGCGGCACCACCGGGGGGCGTGGCGGCCTGGCCAGCCGGGCCACCAGGAGCATTCGCTGGAACCGCACCAGGAGCGTCTCCTCCCGGGTTGGCACCAGCGGGCGGAGGACCGGAACCCGCGCCGGGGCCCGAGGAGTCGGGAGGAGCCGGACAACCCAGTCCAAGGACCAGGGTCAAGCTGAGGATTCCAGCATTCAGAGGGCGGAAGGCACGCATGTGCGACTCCAAAGTTCAAGGGGCGTTGAGCGCGTAACACTCTCACAGCGCCCGTCGACACGTCAAGGCACCCCGGAGGTGGGGTGGCACTGGCTGGGACAGTAACCCACCCAGAGGGTTCCCACCCGGGCTCAGCCGGCATCTCCCGCTATCCGGATCACCGGCTTGGGAAAGCGCTGAATGACCTGCTCAAAGGACGTCGGTTCCCAGGTCTCCAGGGGCACCACGGATCCTTCCCCCCGGTTGAGGATGACCTCCCAGATTCTGTCGTGAATGCCGTTGGAGTGGTTCTCCAACAGGTTTCGCGTGATCTCCCAGGTGCCCCAGAGTCGGCGGCCGACGATGCCGTGCATCTGAATGCCGTCCATGACCAGTCGATGGGCGTCCTCGATGACCGCATCACCGTCCCTGACCCCGAACGCGATGACGTGCCCGCCTCGGCGGACACAGCGCAGGGCGTTGTTGAAGGCGCTGTTGAACCCGGCCATCTCCAGGGCCACATCGGCTCCCAGTCCCCCGGTGAGCTCCCGTATGCGAGCGGTCAACGCCGGGTCCGAGGCCCAGGGACGCTCCGGCGAGGCGGGCTGAGGAGTGAGCACATGATCGCAGCCCAGTCGCCGGGCAAGGTCCTTGTGATGGCTATCGACCTCGACCCCGATGATCGTGCTGGCCCCCATGCCCCGAGCGATCAGGATGGCGAACAGTCCGATGGTGCCGCACCCGTTGATGACCACGCTCCGACCGCGAAGGTCCGTGGCCTGGCAGGCATGCACCGCGTTGCCAAAGGGCTCCTGGACCGCGGCGACCTCGGGCCGAATGCGGTCCAGGTCGGTCTTCCACAGGTTCTTGGCCGGCAGTTTGATGTACTCGGCAAAGCAGCCATCGGTGGAGATACCGATGATCTTGTCCCGGCTGCACACATGGAATTCGCCCATGCGGCACTGGTGACAGGAGCCACAGACGATGTGGGACTCCGCAGACACGATGTCCCCCACCTGGAGACCCCACTTGGGGCCGACCCGGGCACCCTGGTCCACGATCTCACCCATGAACTCGTGACCCACGACCCGCTTGTCACGACCCTCGGTCTCCAGGCTGCCAAGGATCATGTCTCCAAAGGCCTTGCGCCACCAGATCCCGCGATCCGAGCCACAAAAACCCGCATACCGGACCTTGAGGATGACCTGGGAACGATCGGTGTCATCCGGATCATCAATGGCAGGAACCGGAACCTGTTCCTTGACCAGACCTGTTGAAGAGGCCCAGTCATCCCGGGCTCTATCAAAGGTAAGGGCCTGCATCGTCGACATGGTCTGTCGCCTCCCAGTCCGCACCTTTCCCTAGCCTGCTCCGGTGTGTCCGGCACAACTGGAACCCCTTCACCCCCCCCTGCGTCACCAGATCGGCGCGTTAGGAGCGCTGAATGCTCGCCATCCTGCTCTGGGCCTGCACCGCAGAATCGCCCCCCGCCGATCCGCCCGCCCCGCCAAGGGTCCCACCGCGGAATGCGGTGGTCATCGTCATCGATACCCTGCGGGCCGATTCCCTGGCCCAGGCCAACACCCCCCGCCTGGATGCCCTGGCAGAGAGTGGATGGTCCGCTGAACAGGCCTGGAGTACCGGCACATGGACAGTGCCCAGCGTCATCTCGCTGTTCACCGGCATGTCGGTCCGCCGGCATGGCTTCGATCTGCCCAGCGCACGGATCGGCAAGTACCCCAAGGTGCCGGACTTGCCGTCGCTGGCCAGCGTGCTGAAGGAAGCGGGCTTTGGAACCCTGGGGCTCTACAGCAATGGGTACCTGGCCGAGGAGCTCGGGTTCGACCGGGGTTTTGACTCCTGGCGTCGCACCGCGGACAAGGCGATGCCCAAGCAGTGGCGAAAACACCTGGAGAAGGTGTGGGACGCACCGGATGCCCCACCACAGTTTGCCTATCTCCACCTGCTCGGACCCCACTCCCCTCTGCGCCCCAGCGAAGCCGCCCAGGCGAAGTACCAGGTGGAAGCGGAGTGGTTCGACGAGCGCCTGGGCTTTGAGATCGGGGTACCCAAGCGGAACAGGAGGGAAGGAGCCCGGCCCAGCTACACCGCGGCCTACAAGGCGGTCATCGAGGACACCGATGCCCGGGTTGGGGAACTGCTCGATGCCCTGGGGGACCATGCATCCCGGACACTGGTGGTCGTGACCTCCGACCACGGAGAACTGCTCGGCGAACACGGCATCGTGGGCCATGGCACCCATGTCTGGCAGCCCCTGACCCATGTGCCATACCTGGCCGGGCCCGCATCTGCCCTGCCGGATCGGACACCCGGCCCCTGCACCAGCAATGGAACCCTGGCGGACCTGGTGACGGATGCCCTGGGTGTCGAAGCCCACTGGCCTCTCCAGGTCGGGGACAAGAGCCCCGTGGTCTCCCAGCGAGAAGGCCAGGTGGCCTTTACCACCGACTGCAAGGTCAAAGGCATCCGCAAGGACGACGCCTGGGTGAGCTTTGACCTGGTGGCCGACCCGGGAGAGCAGACGCCACTGCCCGATCCTTCCAGCGTGGGCGCTGCCCATGACGCCTGGGCGGCAACCGTTCCCGCGGGAACCCCCAGCATGGAAGGCGTGTCTCTCCACCCGGACACCCTCGAACAGCTCCGGGTGCTCGGCTACGTGGAATGACCCCCCCCAACCTGCTCGTCCAGGGCGACAACCTGCAAGTGCTCGAGGCCTTGCTGCCATCCCTGGAGGGGCGAGTCCAGTGCGTCTGGATCGATCCGCCCTACAACACCGGCCAGGCCACCCGAGGCCATGGCGGAGGGGCCGAGTACAGCGACCGACTTCCTCACGAGGCCTGGCTCGAGGCCCTGCGCCCTCGCCTGGTGCTCTTGAAGCGCCTGCTTCACCCCAGCGGCTCCCTGTTCCTCCAGCTCGATGACACGATGTTGGACTACGCCCGGATCGAACTCGACAGGCAATTCGGCCGAAACAGCCTGGTGAATCGAATCACCGTGGCCGCCCGTGCGCCATCGGCGTTCTCCACGGTCAACCCGGGCGTGTTCCGAGCCTCCGAATACCTGCTCTGGGTGGCAGCAGACCGGAGCCAACTGACCTGGTTCCCCCAGCGGGTCCCCCGAGACCCCGATCGGGCCTACCGCCTCTGGCTGGAGAACCCCGAGGCTCCTCCGGAGAACTGGCAATTCGTGTCCCTGTCCCAGGTGGCCCGAGACCCCGAGGATGCCGACCGCCTGCGGGTAGACCACGCGTCTCGTGTGGCTCGTCTGGCGTCCATCAGTGACGTCAAGGCCGGTCGACTGACCCTGGAGGGCAAGCAACGTTCCAAGGCCCACCCCGACCAGGTCCTCGTGGTCGAGCGGCCGGGCCAGTCCCCCCAGTACCTGCTCCGCGGCCAACAGCTCATCTTCTACGACCGCCAGGTGACCACCATCGACGGTCGCGCCACGGCCAGCCGCCCCCTCACTGACATCTGGACGGACATCGCCTGGGAAGGAATCGCCCGCGAAGGAGGGGTCCGCTACAAGCAAGGCAAGAAACCCGAGCGCCTCGTGCGCCGCTGTCTTCAGTTGGCGACGGAACCTGGAGACCTTGTCCTGGATTGCTACGCCGGATCGGGAACCACTGCCGCCGTGGCCCACAAGATGGGACGGCGATGGGTCGCCGTGGAAGCCGGAGAGGCCGTCTCGTTGGCCCGACAACGTCTGGAACGGGTCGTTCAGGGTACGGACGCCACCGGGATCTCCTTGGTGGAGGCCTGGAACGGTGGAGGAGAATACCGTTTCGTGGACGCGTCCCACACCCCTGGTAGCCTTGCCCTCTCGTTCGACTAGGAGTCAGTTGTGCCGAAGTCTGTCGACACGCCCCCGTACCGGGCATCAGCCCTGCCCTTGCTGGCCACGCTCATCGGTGCCGCGATGCTGGTCGCATGCCCCGAATCCCCGCCCGATGTGGACCAGGCTGGCGCCGCTCCTGGGGCCACTCCTGGCGGAGCCCCCGCGGGCGGTCCCGCCGCACCCGCGGCAAATGGAAATGCTCCTGCGGCCTCCAACGGAGGAAGTGGAGCTGGCGGTGTCGCACCCGAGTTGGACCCGGAGATGGAGAACCCCCAGCACTCCCAGGAAGACCTGGTCAACGACACCGAGGCCGTCACGGTTCGGGGTTCCCTGATCTGCGACGACGGAGACGGGCCCTACCGCCTGCGCCTGTTCGTGCCCCCTCCGGACCAGGGTGGCCCCGAGACCACAGAAGAGGAGGCTGGACCCCCTTCACCCCTGATCAACGTCGAGCTCAAGGACGCCGGAGCCTTCAGCTTCCGCACACCCCCGGGCGAAGCCCTGGTGGTGCTCGCCTATGAAGACCTGGACGGGAATGGGCTGCCCACCCTCGAGGAGCCCCAGTTCGGCCCCCTCGATGGCAACCCAATGCCCTTCACCGCAGACGTGACTGGCCTTGCCCTGGACTGCTCCAAGCCCCTCCCCGCACCGGAGCCGCGCATGGACACCGTCACACCGGCCGGCAACGAGGATGCCCCGTCAGACGGTCCTCCAGTAGACGAGGTCCCGGCCGCCAATGACGGCCCGCCGCCCGTCGAGGGAGACCTTCCGCCGCCCATGGAAGGGGGCGGAGCACCCCCAGGGGATGCCCCTGCCGGCGGCCCACCACCCGAGTAGTCGGTCCGAAGGGCGGCCACCAGACAGGCAAGTCCCAGGGCCACGATGCCCAGAAATTTGCTCTCCTGGAGGAACCAGGCCGGGACACCGTCCAGGGTCCTGAGGGCTCCTCGGATGTCCCCCAATGACCAGGCCAGGGCCACATAGGCCGGCAAGGCGACGAACCACCAGCCTCGTCCGAGCCTGTGGGTGGCCAATGCCTGGGCCACGGCGAGAATCGGCAGGACCAGGAAGACCAGGTGGTGCTCATAGGCATAGGCCGGCACGATCACCATTCCACAGACCAGTGCTCCAGTGGCACAGACCTGGCCCAGAGTGTCCCTGGCCAGCCGCTCTCTGGCCCGCAGGAGCAATCCCAGCATCGTGGCCAACAGCCCCAGGCTGGTCAGGGTGGACCCCAGGCGAGCGGCCTGGCTCAGAGTTCGTCCTCCGGGAAAGACCTGGGCCCACAGGTTCGCGATGGAGTGGTTGCCGGACAGGGTCACAGGAACCGTGAGCCCGTTGTAGTCCCCGGTCCCAAAACCCGGGAGCACATCGGTGTAGAAGTGCAGTTGATCCGCCAGGCCCAGCAAGGGCAGTGTCAGAACCGACAACCCCACCGCGGTCGCACAGGACACCCAGCCTGCCCGGCGGGTGCGAGGGTCCAACAACCACCACAGGACCAGCAGCCCCGGGCTCATCTTCATCATCGAAGCGAGCCCCAGAAGCACCCCGGCCAGGGTCCCACGCTCACGATGCTGGAACCACAGGGCCCCGGAGATCAAGGCCAGCACCGGCAGGTTCGACTGGCCCATCCAGTGGTTGTCGGGAATCGGCGTGTAGCTCACCAGGATCAGCGCCGTCCCGATCACCGGCGCAGGCCCCGGCATCAAGCGCATCAAGGCCAACAGCGCGGCAAGCAGGAACAGGCTGTCCAGCACATACCAGGTGCGGTAGGCGGTGGAGAGATCCAGGGGCAGTGCCCAGGCCACCGTGAGCAGAAACGGCGGTGGGTAGAAGAACGGGTGGACCCCCTTGCGGGTCTTGTCCGCCCGAGCCAGCTTCCCCAGGACCCGGGTGTCGTAGGGATCCTGGTCCGAAGCCGCCGCCTGGACCGCGTAGTAGTAGCTGGCGAAGTCCCGCGCGTGGCTCGCGTTCCGGACCTTTTCCCAGACCGGCCCCGCCAGTCCCCACCCGTGAAGCCCCACAGCGAGGGCCAGGGCCAGCCATACCAGCCTCTTGCGCATCCACAGCCGTTAACCTCACTCCATGTTGGTCCTCGTCCTCAGCCTGCTCGGCACGGCTTGCGCCCCCAAGGATGCGCCCCCGGAGCCCGCAGCAGTCCCGGCAGTTCCTGCCCCTCTCCTCGACCCGACGGAGTTGGTGAACTCCGGCACCCTGGAGATGCGACTGAGCCGCTGGCCAGCAGATCTGGTGATCTTTTACGGGGGGGAGCACAAGGGCAGCCTGGAGACCTGTGGCTGTCCCAAGAATCCCCGGGGTTCCCTGGCCCGCCAGCAGGCCTACACGGTCGCCTCGATGGCCGCCAACCCGTCCACACCCTCCGTGGTCGTGCACGGAGGCTACTGGCTCGAAAACGCCATCAACACCACCGGTGACTTGCGCCCGGACGTGCCGGTCATGAACCGATGGATGGTCCAGGGCCTGGAAGCAATGGGGGTGGACGCGGCCAATGTGACCTTCGAGGACCTTCCTGGCCTGCAGGAACTGTCATCCATCCCGGACTGGGCGGTCTCGGCAAACATCAAACCGACCAAGGACGCCGCCGCACCCGCACGCTTCCGCATCGTGGAAAAGGACGGCCTCCGGATCGGCATCACGGGGATCACCGCCCAGGACATCAGCTTTGTCCCGACCCCGTCCTACCCCATCGGCGACCCGGTCCAGGAAGGAATCGCAGTCCTGCAGGAGATGGCGCCCCAGGTGGACCTGCTGGTTTTGCTGGCCTATCGGTCCGCTGAAGCGGCACGAGCCATCGCCCAGGCGGTCCCGCAGCTGGATCTGGTGGTGCACAGTGCGATGCACCGGGAGATCTACGACCCCCTCCATGTCGGAGGGACCCTGTGGCTCCGCAGCCACTACCAGACCATGCGACTGGGAGAACTCCGGCTGACCACGGCCGACGGGGACATCACGGCATTCGTGGACCGAAAGATCGACCTGGACCCCCTGGTACCGGATGACCCGTCCCTGGCGACGATCTCCCAGGAGTCCCGCGGCGAGCTGGAGAAGATCCAGGCGGAGTTGTTCGGCCTGCCATGATCGGACTCCTCCTCGCCTGCGCCGGAACCGACCCACAGCCAGCCAAGGCGAGCGCCGAACCCCTGCCCACAGACCTCCACCAGGCCGCCGAAGCGGCTGCCATGGCCCGGGTCCCGGACCCCGCCCGTGGCGGTCCAACCATTCGAACCGGTGATGGGCCCCTGCCCCCCTTCACCGGGGTGGACCGGGGCCTTGCGACCTATGCCGGCTCGACCGCCTGCCTGGCCTGCCACCCAGCGGCCGCAGCGACCTGGTCCAGCTCGGCCCACCACCATGCCCTGGAGACCCTGGTCGTCGCCCAGAAGGCCTACGACCCCAGTTGTCTGCGCTGCCACACCATCGGCTTCGGCCACCCGGGCGGCTATGGCGCGGGCCATGCCCTGCCGGAACTGACCGGAGTGGGCTGCGAGAGTTGCCACGGGCCGGGGAGCGAACACCTCCAGGCTCCTGGACAGGGCTACGGCGTCCTAGCCCCCGGGCCGGAGTCCTGCATCGGGTGTCACACCCACGACAACAGTCCCGACTTCCGATGGGAGACCTACTGGCCTCGAGTGTCCCACTAGGGCTCCTGGCCCCAAGGGTGTTTCAGGCGCCGCTGGCAGGGCCGTCGTCACCAATGGCTTCGACCGGGCAGTTCTCCATGGCCTCGTAGCACTGCTCGAGCTCTTCATCGTCACCGGGCTGCTTGTAGCAGATGTCGTGATCCTCGTCGTCGCTCATCCGGAAGTTGTTCGGTGCCGCATCCGAGCAGACCGAGCAGAGGATGCATTCCTTGTCCACGTAGAACGACACACGCTTGCCTTCGAGGGTGGTCTCTCCGTAGATGTTGTCTTCCCAGGTGTTGTCTGGATCAGGCATCTCGGCTCCCGAAGGTGTCCTTGAGGGGCGTTTAATAGCACGATGATAGCCCCTTGCAACGAGCCCAGGTCGTTATGGTTCGAACATGGCCGTGCTCAAGATCGCCCAGATGGGCCACCCAGTGCTGCGCCAGGTCGCCCAGGAGATCCCCCCGGAGTTGATCACGGGCCCGGCCATTTCCCAGCTTCTCGCCGACATGCGGGAGACCCTGGTGGACTACGACGGTGCCGGTCTCGCAGCCCCCCAGGTCCATGTGCCCTTGCGCCTCGTGATCTGTGAGTTCACCGACGGTGAAAAGGTCCTGATCAACCCACAACTCGAAGCACTGACCGACGATGTCATCTGCAGCTACGAGGGCTGCCTGTCGGTGGAGGGCCTGCGAGCGGCTGTGGACCGCTTTGCCTCGGTGAAGGTCACAGCCCTGGGAGAGAACGGCGAGCCCCTGGAGTTCATCGCAGAGGACTGGAACGCCATCGTTGCCCAGCACGAATGCGACCACCTGGACGGTGTGCTCTTCGTGGACCGCTGCGATTCGAGAACCCTGGCCTTTCTCGACCAGTATCGGCGGTGGGGCCCCCAGGATCCGGAATTCCGGATCGAGTCCAATGACGAGGACGCCGAAGGCGAAGCCTCCTCGAGCGGCCAGGACTGAGCCCGTGGGCCTTCTCCGCTGGCTGTTTCCAACCCCCCAGGACCGCCTGGACAAGGCGCAGTCCTGGATCGAGCGTGGAGAATACGCCAAGGCCAGGCTGGGGCTGGAGGGCCTCCCCGGTTCAGAAGCCGAGGATCTGCGGTCTCAGGCCCTGGACGGACTGAAACAACTGAACCTGGAACTCGGCGTGGCCCAGGCCCAGGCCGGTGAATTCGAGCGAGCTGCCGAGCACCTGAAGCTTGCCGCCGAGTTCGCCCCGACCGGAGACACCAGCGTGCGGGCCGCCCGACGGGCAGTGCGGGAATTGCGAACCGCCAGCCCACCGCCGGCCCCCCCCAAGGAACTGGCCCTGGCCCGGGATCCCAACGTGGTGAACGCCCTGCCCGGTTCCGAGGCGGAGATCTGGTCCCTCCCTCCAGATGACCCGCGCCTTCAATATGCCATGGCCCTGGAGGGCTACCCGCTGGAGCTTCGAGCCCGCCTGCTGGCCCTGGGAACGGACTTTGCCCAGGCGGTGGGCCTCGTGGCAGCCGGCCAGCCAGGCCGGGCGGTAGAGGCCCTCGGTGCCTTTGTCGAACAAGAGTCCGCAGCCCGCTGGGAAAGAGCCAGAGCGGCCTATGCAGCGGGCACGCTGGGCCTGGCCAGTTCCGATCTGCGGTCCTTTGGAGACCAGTTCGGCCACCAGGTCCTGGGGGGGCAACACTCCGCCGCCCTGCTGGCTCGCATCCTGGCCGAAGACGGACGGCTAGCCGAGGGCCTGGATGTCCTGGAGTCTGCCCTGGTCAACGAGCCCAGCCACGTCCAGTTGCTGGGAAACCGTGCGAGCCTGCTGGAGGGCCTCGGACGTTGGGCCGAGGCCGACGAGGCAGCCCGGGAACTGGTCAAGCTGGCTCCCCGGGACATGGGCCTCTACAAACTGATGGCCCGGTGTCGGGTCAGGGCCGGTATGCGCGTCGAGGCAATGCAGGTCCTGGAGAGCGGTCTCCGGGGGAACTGCTCCACTGGACGGTGTGGCTCCCAGGCCTTTGACGCTGAAGCCGGGCGGTTGCTGGCTCGCCTCTACCTGGAGGATCGCATCGAGCCTCAACGGGTCGAGGAGTTGTTGGCCCGGGTCCGTGGTGCCTCCCAGCAACCCAAGTGGCTCGACGGCTACCTGGAGGCCCTCCGGGCCAGAAATGGCGAGGATCCCGGCGCCCTGGACCAGGCACGCCAGCTCCTGGCCGGGCTCAACGATGGCGATCCTCGCGACGGCCTGGTCCGCCAGGCCTTTCCAGCGCTTACCGGCTGACACCGGAGAGATCGGGGCTGTCTCCTTCCACCAGGTGGCGCCAGGTCTTCTTGCGACGGGCCTCCTGGGTCAGGAACCGAACCAGGAATCGGTGCCTCTGGGCCTCGTCCAGGCTGCCAGGTCCCACGACTGCGGCCCGACGCCTTGCGACGATCTGCAGGATGATGCCCGCAGCCACCGACACATTCAGGGACTGGGTCACCCCCACCATCGGTAGCTTCACCACCCCATCCGCCAGGGCCCGCGCCTGGTCGCTCACCCCCATCAACTCGCTGCCAAACAGGATCGCCACCGGGTTGTCCACCGGTACCTCCTCCGGGGAGATCGCATCGTCGCTCAGGTCACAGACATAGAGGGCATGGCCCCGTTCCTTGAGCGAGGCCACACAATCCTCGGTCGTCTCGTGCAGCGCGATGTCCATCCAGCGCTGGGCGCCCTTGGCAGCGTTTCGAACAGGGCGGAAGGCGCCACACACCAGGTGGGCCTCGTGCAGACCAAAAGCCTCGGCCGAGCGAAGAATGGCCGAGACATTGTGCCGGCGGTACACCGCCTCTGCGACCACTGCCAGCCCGCCAAGGCGAACATCCAGCACGTCGAGAAGGCGTTGCAGGCGTCGCGGAGTGACACACTGGGCCAGCCTGTGCAGGTCCGGAGGCAGGCGCTCGAGCAGGGCTTGGCGGTGGGTCACCTCACCGGGATAACAGGCGCCGCCCGGAGGTCCCCATGTCTCAGCCTCGCCACCCCGGACCGAACCTCACCGGCAAGCAGCGCCGGTACCTGCGGTCCCTGGGACACCACCTTGTTCCCGTCGTCCAGGTGGGCCAGAAAGGTCTGACAGATGCCCTGTTCCTCAAGGTGACCGAGGAACTGGGGCACCACGAGCTCATCAAGGTGAAGTTCGGCCAGGAAGCGGTGGCTTCGATCAAGGAGACGGGCCAGAAGCTGGCCGAGAGCACCGGGGCCCACCTGGCCCAGGTTCTGGGTCGGACCGTGTTGCTCTACCGGCGCCGAGACAAGGACCCGGAGATCCGGCTGCCTCGCTAGCCCGGCCTTCTAGTTCTCGAACCGGAACGGCAACACCACCGTGACCTCGTCCGCCACATTGGGCCAGTCGGCGTCGTAGAGGGCGGTCCCGAAACAGCTCAACGGACCCATGGGGACATTGGTGTGATCCAGGATCTGGACCTCCTTCAGCCCGTCCTCGTTCAACACGACTTCCACCTGCACCGATCCCTCCAGGTTCGGGTCCAGCATCCACCACTCCTGGAGACAGTTCTTCACGTCCGGAAGCACCGCTTCTGTACTGGCTTGCAGGGCTTCCCGAAGGGGGGCGTCCAGGTCCGCGGTGTCCCGGACCTCGGCCTTCCGGGACGCTTGCTGTGGGTCTGACGGGGCTTCAGCGGGTTCCTCGGAGACCTCCGGAGACTCGGCGGGGTTGTCGGACCGGGTCGGCAAGGGGGGCCGGGGCACCCGGGTGCGAGCCCCGTCCTTGAAGGTCTTCGGGTGGGTGCTCCTGGGCTGTTCCGAAGACGCCGGGGAAGGGGTTTCCTCCTGGGAACTCTCCTTGGCCCTGGCCTTTTCATCGGCCCGCTCCTTGGCCTTCTTGCCGGTCATCGCGAGCAACAGGATGAATCCCGAGATGATCGCAAAGCGCATCGACGCCCGACGTTGGAATTGAACTTCTGGGCTGTAGGGATCCGGGGCCGCCATCTTCCGCCTAGTCGTGCCTGGGTGTGGAGTTCACTTGAAGCTGTCGGTGACAAAAGCAGTGGAGCGAGCCATGGGGGCCAGGTCCTCTCGCAGGTAGGCCCCCTCCGCGACCAGGCTCTCCCATGTTCCCTGCACGGTCTCCACCGCTGCCACCTCAAAGGTCAGCGTACCCATGCCGAGCTCCGGGCCCTCCAGGGAGATGGGGACGGGCTCCGTGGGCGGGGCCAGGTAGTAGTCGCGCTCATCCCCGGACTTGTTCGAGAGGTAGATGTAGACCAGATGGGAGTCCGGATCCAGGGACACGTCCAGCAACAGGTTGGGCTCGTCCCAGCCCACGATGGCCGGCGCATCCTGGAAGGGACCGATGGTGGCCACCCCGTCCACGACCGGGGCCGCACGGAGCATCTTGGGGCCCAGGGTCCCCAGCCCGCCAACTTCCAGGTAGGCCAGGACCTGGCTCGCCTCTTCGTCCCAACCAAAGAAGCTGCCCGGTGCCCGGGAGACGTGGGAGGTGCCCGGAAAGCCTCGCCCGAATCCAGTCACGGTCGGTCCCTCCGGCCCCACGCCATCCAGGACCACCAGCGTGGCCGGGTTGTCGGCAGCCACCCCCTCGGGCCACTCCGGAAGGTCCACCTGGACCACCCCTGAAAGCGAGGCACTGGGGGCCACCTCCAGCTCCAGGGCCGTCTCGGCTGGCACGGTCAGGGTGCCGTCGTAGTCGTAGACGAAGCCGTCCATGTTCTGCACCAGGAAGTCCAGGGCCTCGTCCAGGTTGCTCAGGCCCAGAAAGGCCTCGGCCAGGGGCACAGGCCCGGCCATGCTCCAGACCCCCACATCCCCCGACCAGGCCGGGGCCAGCCAGTCCTCGAAGTACTCGTGGATGGCCAGGTTCCCCGGCACGCTGACCTCCAGGCCGTAGAGCTCCACGTCCCGGTTGGGCGAGAGCACCTCGTCTGCCCGCCAGAACAACGGCCCCAGGCGCAGGCTACCGCCGGCAATGCCCAGGACCACCCAACCAGCGGCCTTTTCGTCATCGCTCAACGGCGGCAGGTTGGAGAAATCAAAGGTCCCCAGGATCTCGCTGTCCGGTTCCAGCTGACCGCGGGTTCGCAGTGGGAGCACGACCTGGCGCCCAACGATGTCCATCAGCGTGGTGGGAATGCGGCTGTCATCGTCGGAGAGGGCCGTGACTGTGACGGGTTCGCCTGGGGGAATGGTCAGCTCGGCCACCCCGGTGACCGGATCGACCGGCACGGTCTCGCCGTCATGGGTGACCGTCGCCGCGGCCAGGGGCAGCCCGGTCTCGGCCTCGACCAGCTGGATCCGCAGCAGTGGGTTTTCCTGGACAGTCACCGCCGCCACCGCCTCCAGACCGCCGTACCAGGCCGTCAAACTGGCGACCCCGGGGGCGACCGCCGTGGCGACTCCCTGGTCGCTCAGGCTCACCACTGCCGGGTCCGAACTCTCCCATTCCGGGGCCACGTCGCTATAAGCCCCCTCCAGCTGGTGCACGGCCCGCAGGGTCCAGGTGGCGCCCGGATCCACCACCAACTCCCGGGGAGCCACATCGAGCACACCGGGATCGGGTTCGGGCTCGGCGGAGTCCGGGTCGGTGTCCTGGGTGTCGACCCCGGACAAACCGCTGTCCCCCCCGGTGTCCCGGGTATTCGTGTCCACCACCTGCGAGTCCTTGCCACTCTCGGTGACAGGCACGGGGTCCTCATTGCAGCCAAGGGCCGCCAGCAGCAGAAGTGGGGTCATGACCCTCCCAATCTAACGCCCTTCCGGCGCCTCCGGGTTCTCCCATTCGACACCGGGAAGGCCCGGAAGGGGAAAGCGCCGGGGGCCTGGCGCTCGGGGATGGATGGAGCGCTGCCAGGCGACCTGAGTCCACGAGCCAATCACCCATCCCGGTACATCCCAGAACTCGTCGACAATTCCGAACCATGCGACACTCCCTGTCGGCGGCCGCGTCAGTGGCTGCGGCGCGTACTGAACCTTCCTTCCGCACTCACCCACTTCTCATGGTCCGGACCATGACGGAGCCTGGAGAGAAAATTCCATGACCCGCTTCATCCCCACCCTCGTTCCGGCACTGTTCACCCTCCTGCTGGCGGTCGGCTGCGGCGGCGACGGGGGCGAATCGGACTGGGAGGGCGCGAATCCCGGTGAGTGCACCGACGGTGCGGACAACGACGGGGACGGGGACTACGATTGCGACGACTCGGACTGCCAGGGATCACCCGACTGTGACGGCGGGGACACCGCCACAGGCCCCCTGATCGATGCGGACGGCGACGGAGACCCCTCCATCGAGGACGGCGGTGAGGACTGCGACGACGACGATTCCAGCGTGTACCCCGGCGCAGAGGAGACCTGGTACGACGGCATCGACCAGGACTGCGACGAGGCCAGCGACTACGATGCCGATGGCGACAGCCACGACAGCGACGCCCACGACGGCGACGACTGCGACGACACCGATCCCAGCGTGCACCCCGGCGCAGAGGAGACCTGGTACGACGGGATCGACCAGGACTGCGACGAGGCCAGCGACTACGATGCCGATGGCGACAGCCACG
>CAZMNK010000086.1:0-12983 GCA_964567625.1 uncultured Enterobacterales bacterium
CCGACACCGACACCGACACCGACACCGACACCGACACCGACACCGACACCGATGCGGATGCCGACACAGACACAGACACAAACCCGTTCAACGATACGGATGACGACGGGGTACCCGAAGAGGAGGACTGCGACGACAACGACCCCACCGTGGGTGCAGTGGCAGATGACGCAGACTGCGATGGGGCGGTCACGGACGAGGACTGCGACGACAACGACCCCACGGTTGGCGCAGTGGCGGATGACGCCGACTGCGATGGGGCGGTCACGGCCGAGGATTGCGACGACGACAACCCCTCGCTCTACCCCTATGACTCGGATGGCGACGAGGTTGTCGATGCCTGCGGATGGCGGTGGTTGGAGAGCGGCGGAGAGCACTCCTGCGCCATCGACACCGACTTTGCCGTCACCTGCTGGGGATCGAACGAATTTGGCCAGGTCACCAACGTCCCATCGGGCAGTGATTACTCCGGGTTGGTTGCCGGCTCCTACCACAGCTGCGTGCTGGATTCCGCGGGCGCTGTCACCTGCTGGGGTGTCGACGACAGCAGCGCGTACGACAACGGCCAGGTCCGCCACACTCCGTCGGGTGGTGGCTTCATCGCGTTGAGTGCTGGTTACGTCCACACCTGTGCGCTGGACGCCGCTGGTGCCATCGAGTGTTGGGGATCTACCCCAGGAACATCCCCGTCGGGAACGGCCTACACCGCCGTGACTTCCGGCGCCAAGCACGCCTGTGCGCTGGACACTTCGGGTGCCATCGACTGCTGGGGTGGGGACGACTACGGCCAGGTGACCAGCACGCCCTCGGATAGCGGCCACACCGCTCTGAGCGCTTGCGAGTTTCACACCTGTGCCCTCGACGCTTCCGGCAGCATTGCCTGTTGGGGTGCCGAGGACACCACTTCGGACTTCGGACAGGTCAGCAAGGCCCCCAGCGGCAGCGGCTACACCGACGTGACCTCCGGCTACTTCCACAGTTGTGCCCTGGACGCTGGGAGTGCCGTCGAGTGCTGGGGTGTGGATGATGGCAGTTTCTGGGACAGCGGCCAGGTCACGAGTGTCCCGACGGGCACCTTCAGGGCCGTCGGCGCGGGTGGTTACCACGCCTGCGCCATCACCACCTCGGGCGCCATCGAGTGCTGGGGCAAGAACGACAACGGCCAGGTCACCAACGCCCCCTGAATCCCGAACCACAGGATGGGCGGAGGAGGGGGTGCCACGGTGGTGAATGACGTGATGGGCCCGCTGTGGCGTGACCCGTGACCATTCCCTGACCTCCTTCCGATATACTTTCCCCCTGCCTCGGCACACCTGGAGTCTCCGATGCGTTGTCTTCCTGGTTTCCTGGTCCTCTCCGTCATTTCCCTGGGCTTGGTGGCGTGTGGGGGGGATGACACCACCACCACCACCACCACCGGGGACTCCGGGGACAGCACAGGAGAAGAGGGCACCTGCCTGCTGTTGCAAGTGGATAGGGACAACGGCAACAATGGCTCCGTGGATGTGGTTTACACCTACACCTACAACTCGGACGACCTGCTCGAGGCGATGGAGACCGACACCGGCAACAACGGCTCCGTCGACGAGCGAAATACCTACACCTACAACTCCGACGGCCTGCTCGAGACGATGGAATACGACAGCGGCAACGACGGCTCCGTGAACCAGGTCAGCACCTACACCTACAACTCGGACGGCCTGCTCAAGACGATGGAACTCGACAGCGGCAACGACGGCTCCGTGGACCAACTCAGCACTTACACCTACAACTCGGACGGCCTGCCCGAGACGATGGAACTCGACGCTGGCAATGACGGCTCCGTGGACCAACTCAGCACCTACACCCACAACTCGGACGGCCTGCTCGAGACGATGGAGGTCGACGCTGGCAACGACGGCTCCGTGGACCAACTCATCACCTACATCTACAACTCGGACGGCCTGCTCGAGACGATGGAATTCGACGCGGGCAACGACGGCACTGTGGACCAGGTCACGACCTACACCTACACCTCGGACGGCCTGCTCGAGACTCAGAACGGTGACATCGACAACGACGGTGAGATCGACTGGGTCATGGTGCACACCCACGACTGCCCCGAGTAGAAACTGGGGGCGGCATCCGGGCCGTCGAGTCACGTTGGATGGTCACCTGGTGGGCACGATTGGTGAAGTCCTGGCGTCCGAGCCGCTGAGAAGCAAGGCCAGACCTTCCCGGTGCTCGGGTTCTCCATCCACCGGGATCCCAGGGATGACGACTGCCCTGGGAGTAGCGCCCGCGCCGTCTACCGTTTAGGGGAAACTTCTTCTCCACCCGGAGTGGCCCATTCCGTTGCTGATGCCACTGGTCCTGGGGCTCGCCTGTGGGGGCGCCCCGGCTTCCGACCCAGAGCCAGCACCGGACTGCGCGGCCCTCACTCCCCAGTCTGTCGCCGACCGCTGCTGGATGGACGTGCTTCTGACCTATGGGCACGACCAGGTCCCGGAGGTGGTGGAGACCGCCGGCCGCATCCAGGATCCCGTGATCCGCGGAGCCGCGGTGTTCGGGTGGATCGAACTGAACGCCGACAAGGCCGCCCCGACCAATGCCGCCGCGGTGTGCGATGTGCTCGAAGGCCCCAACCGACGCGTATGCGACCGTCGCCAAAAATCCCATCACTTGCAGCGCTGATCGGGTGCGGGCAGCCCCCGCCCCCGGAGGTCCCTGAGCCGGCACCGGTGGCTGTCGAGCTGCCCCAGGAGCTTCGTCGGTGCCAGCCCTACGCAGATGATCCGCCGGTGCTCGCCTACTGCGTCGCCGAGCATGCAATGGGAGCCTGGCGCACGCCTGTGGACGTGATCTGCGAACACGCGGGTGCCTACGATGACCTGTGTCGGCAGAACTGGGTCGTGGAGGCGGCAGAAAAGGACTCGACACTCTCCCTGGAGGTGCTCCTACCAGCCTGCGGAACCGACCAGGACTGCCTCTTCGAGGTGTTGGATACCCGGATCTCCCTCGATCCGCTCGCTGCCGCCGCCCGGTGCCAACCCACGGTGCCCAGGTATGAGCAGGACTGCCTTGGTCATTCTCTGGCGTGGTGGGCCGCCACGACCTGGGACCCGGAGAGCATCCAGAAGATCCTCCCCTTTGGCGAGAGGTTCCCGGACACCGTCGGCTTTCACGTGGGAACCCTGGTCGGCTGCCGGGGGGTCGGGAGCTGTCCTCCGGAGGGCGAGCTGAACGTGTGGTGTGAGCGACGGGTGTACCAGGTCAAGAGGGACCAGCAGACCTGCCAGCAGCGAGGGGGCCCCAAGCTCGCCCTTCAGCGACCGGGGGACCCGTCACCCCCTTGAGCTCAGCAGTCGGTGCCTTGTTCTCCGAGCATGCTGTCGTGGATGGCCTTCATCACGAACAGACGACCATACCCGTGGCTGTGGCATGATTGCAGGCCTGGGAGAACCCCGTGCATCGCATTCCCTGCTTGTTGTTTCTGTCCGCTTTCTCCCTCGGACTTGTGGCCTGTTCCGGCAAGGGAGGAAGTGACGACACGGGGACCGAGGAGACAGAACTCGTCAATACGGCCCCGGCTCTCTCCAGCGTCACCATTTCCCCCGACCCCGCCCTCGTCAGCGACACGCTGACCTGTTCCTGGTTCGGCTACACCGACGCAGATGGGGACCCCGACCAGTCCACCCTGGAGTGGGGCATCGCCGGATCCGTCGTCGGTACCTCTTCCACCCTGTCGGGGGTCTTTATCGGCGGGGACACCGTCACCTGCACCGTTACCCCCGCAGACGGCACGGATACCGGCACTGCGGTCAGTGCGTCGCTGACCATCTCCAACACCGCACCGGTGCTGGCCGACGTTTCCCTGGCCCCGGACCCGGCCTACGAGGCCGACACCCTGACCTGCACGCCGGGTGCCACCACCGACGCCGACGGCGCCACCGGTCTTGGCCATGGCTATGCCTGGAGCGTGGATGGTGTGGATGTGGGCGAGACCACCAACACGCTGGATGGCACCGCCTTCGACAAGGGCCAGGAGGTGTTCTGCACGGTCACGCCCAACGATGGGGATGCCGATGGGGATGCGGTGATTTCCAACAGTGTCACCATCCGCAACACCGGGCCGGGGGCGCCCCTCCTTTCCTTCGCCCCGGCCAAGCCCGTCGCCGGTGAGGATGACCTGGTCTGCCAGGTCGACACGGCCGCTTCAGACGATGACGAGGACGCGGTTACCTATACCTTTGAATGGGACCTGGATGGTGCCTCCTACACCGACACCACCACCACCACCTGGACCGGCGACACCGTGGCCGCCGAGGCCACCGCCCTTGCACAGGAGTGGGCCTGCACGGTGACGCCGAATGATGGCGAGGAGGATGGGACGGCGGCGACGGTTTCAATCACGGTGTCGGCATGCTTTGCAGGATGGGAGGACACCGAGACGAGCCTGGCGGACGCGGACTATGCCTTTATCGGCGAGGCTGCGGAAGACACGGCGGGCTACTCCGTCTCCAACGCTGGCGACGTGGATGGCGACGGTCTGGACGACCTTCTGATTGGCGCCCACGCCAATGACGACGGCGGGTCGAACACGGGCAAGGCGTACCTGGTGCTGGGGGCGAGCCTGGGAGCGGACACCGTGATCGACCTGGCGGACGCCGACTATGCCTTCCTTGGAGAGGAAGACGTGGATTATGCGGGCCAGTCCGTCGCCAGTGCCGGCGACGTGGACGGCGACGGTCTGGACGATTTCCTGGTGGGTGCCCTCTACAACAACGACGGCGGACCGGATGCCGGCAAGGCGTACCTGGTGCTTGGTGCGAGCCTGGGCGCGGACACGGAGATCGATCTGTCGGACGCCGACTATGCCTTCATTGGCGAGGCCGGGGATGACAGGGCGGGCATCTTCCTCTCCAGCGCTGGCGACGTGGACGGTGACGGGCTGGACGACCTCCTGTTCGGCGCCCACCGCAATGACGACGGTGGATGGGATGCCGGCAAGGCGTACCTGGTACTTGGCGCGAGCCTGGGTGCGACTGCGGAGATCGACCTGTCGGACGCGGACTACGCCTTTATCGGCGAGGAGGCGTATGACTACGCCCGCTTTGTCTCCAGTGCTGGCGACGTGGACGGTGACGGGCTGGACGACATCCTGGTCAGCGCCCACAGCAATGACGACGGCGGCGCAGATGCCGGCAAGGTCTACCTGGTCCTGGGCGCAAGCCTGGGAGCGGACAGGGAGATCGACCTGAGGAACGCGGACTATGCCTTTATTGGCGAGACCAAGAATGACTACGCGGGCATCGCCGTCGCCGGAGCCGGGGACGTGGATGGTGACGGGTTGGACGACTTCGTGATCAGTGCCCAGAACAACGACGACGGTGGGACGGATGCCGGCAAGGTGTACCTGGTGCTGGGCGCGAGCCTGGGAATGGGCTCAGAGATACCCCTGGAGGAAGCAGACTACGCCTTCACCGGTGAGAATGAGCGCGACTACGCCCGCTTTGTCTCCGGCGCTGGAGACGTCAATGGCGACGGGCTGGGCGACTTCATGATCGGCGCCTACGAAAACGACGACGGCGGGACGTCCGCCGGCAAGACCTACCTCCTCCTCGCCCCCACCCAGCCCTGCGAGCCCCCCTGAGCAGGAACTCGCGTCATGGGAGCGGCTGAGCCGTTGGCGGGAGTCTCCCTCGTCGGCCATTGCCACCCGGGTCGTGGCTGTGCGATCACGACATCTTCCCTGCGACCAACGAATAGCGCACGGTAGAATCGACCATGTCGCCCCTGATTCCGATGCTCCTGGCCTGTGCGGGCGAACCCCCGCCTCCCCCGCCCGAGGACGAGACAACGAGCCAGGACGGACCGGGCTGGACCCTGGACACCGAGGTGCACGAACAGCTGCGCACCATCCTGGCCAATCGAGAAGAGTGGCTGATCCAGTACGTGGACGCGGCTGCAGTCAACGGCGACCCGACGATGCTCTACGACGCCCAGATCCTCACCAGCAACGTGGCCCGGGCGGCCCGGCTGCTCGACGATACCGAGATGATCGAGCGCCTCGCTGGCATCTACCTGGCCGCCCATGACGATCTCGAAGAGCACAGCGACTACCTGTTCTACTACTGGCCTGGCGACGACTACCTTTCCCGCCATCCCCTGTCCGAGCCGGCCCGAATGTGGGTTGACGGGAACGGCCTCGAGGTCATCCAGGAGAGTGCCCAGTTTCTCTACGCGGTCGTGTACCTCATCCACGCCGTCCTGGACCTGGAGCCTGAAGAACGCAGCGAGACCATGCTCCGGCTGGTCCAGGACTATGCCTCGGTCCTGGCGGTGGACCACTACGCACGCTGGATTTTCACTTCTACCCCCTTCGAGGTCATGGGCTGGCGCTGTGATGCAGGCCTGATGACCCACGAACAGTACATGGAGGCCCGGATCGACAACGGACTCTGCGTCGACGACCCGGATCGCTATTCCTACCTCAACGCCCTGCACGACATCGATACCTGGATCGTGAGCGGTGCGGTGGAGTTGGTGGCCGCCCACCAACGTGACCCGGATCTCGTGCCTCTCGATGATGACCTGGAAGCCCAGTTGTTGGACTACGTCGCCATGTCGGCCGCATTGATCCACAGTCGCTTCGAAGACACGGAGCTGGTGGACCTGGACGGTTCCCCGGTGACGGGGATTGGCTTCGATCTGGGGGTCTGGCGTGACCACCCGGACCATGCCTACAGCGCCTACGAAGGCAGTGACTACCCCAGCTCCTCCGTCGCGGGGGCGATCCCGGACGGCCAGTGGGACGTGAGCCACGCCCGCCGTTTCGTCCAGGTCTTCGACACCCTGAGCCGCCACTCCGACATCGTCTCCAGCGATGCCTTTGACCAGGACTTCCTGGAGGCGCTCACCGCCCAACTGCTCTACGGGGCTTTCGAGGGAGACCTGGCGTGGCCACGGCTCAACAACTTCATGGACGGCGGGAACGGCTGGTACCGGGTGAACCTGGAGGCCGGCACCGGCTACGGCCCCAACGACCTCACCAATACCCTGGTGAATGGCGGCTATGGATTCTGGCGTCTCCATGACCCCGCGCTCACCACGGTGATGACGTCTCTGCAGGAAATCCTGAGCTCCGGGGTGGTGCTGGACGAATCCGGTGAAGAGCATCACGGCGGGCTGGCGGGGGGCACCTGGACAGACGCGGGCCCCGTGGGCGGAGCGCTGCAACTGGAAGACGATGGTTACCTGGACCTGGGCTGGGACGATGCCTACACGTCTGAACAGGGCGCCATCGAACTGTGGTTCTACAGCGACCTGGTCGGGGACGGGGATGACCTGGTGAACATCTTCGAGACCTCCTACACCGACTACCTGGTGATCACGCGGTGGAATAGCCAGGTGAAGGTCTACATCGAAGACGATGACGAAGAGTTGCTCTACGTCTTCTCGGAGAACGAGATCACCCCCGGGGCCTGGACACACCTGGTGGTCTCCCAGGACACGACGGGCGTGCGCATCTTCCTGGACGGGGTCGAGTCTCCAACCACGCACCTCAACAGCGGGGCCTGGTCGGGACACATGGGCACTGCCGGAGCCTGGGTCGGCTCGGGCCACTGGCACAGCCTGGTGGGTGGGATCGACGAGGTCCGCATCTACGACCGGCCCCTGTCGGCCGACGAAGTCGCCGCCCACGCTGCGGGTCTCTTCGAAGACGACACAGGACTGGTGGGCTGGTGGAGCTTCAGCGAAGCGCTGGACTCGGACAAGAGCGCGTGGCTCTCCGAGCACTACTCTGTGGACACCAACCCCGCGGACTCCCTGGACCTGCTGCAGTTCTTGCCGGTCTTCGTCGCTCCTGAGTGACCCCCAGGGGTTCTCCGGGCCCCGACCAGTCCATCTACCTGACCTTCTGCACCTCCGAAGCCCTGCGGCCCGAGGCCGTGGACCGCATCGAGGGGGTGCACCGGGCCCGGTGTTGTCGGGTTGGGCACTACGCTCGGGGGATGACCACCCCTCGCAAACTCGTCATGGCCGCGATCCTGGTCGTGCTGGGCCTGGGGGTGGTCGAGGGGCTCAGCTGGGGGGCCGAGTGGGCACTGTGGGGCGCCCCCTACGCCGAGGGCCGTCCAGTGGGCCTCTACGTCAACCGAGACGGCCGCAAGCAGCTCATTCCCGGTGCGCACCTCCGGGGCCTGCTGACCGACGTGCAGATCAACAGCTGGGGCTTCCGGGACGACGAGGTCGTCGAACCCCCACCGCCGAACGCCCTCCGCATCTGGTGCGTGGGCGGCTCGACCACCTTCGACATCTACTCCCGCGACGGTGCCACGGCCTGGCCGAACCTGCTCCAGGCGAAGCTCCAGGAGGCCCTCCCGGACCGGGCTGTCGACGTGCTCAACGCGGGCATTCCCGGGGAGACCTTTGATGGCTCGCTGAGGGACCTCGAGGCCTGGGCCCCGCGCTTCCAGCCGGACCTGGTGGTGCTCTACCATGGGCCCAACGACCTGCGGCAAGCCCTGTTGACCCAACAGGGGGCAGCCCCGGTGCCGAAGTGGGCGCTGGCCATCGAACTCCAGGTCTTCGCCTTTGCCCGTCTGTTCATGCGGCTGGCTGCGTCCCCGCCGGTGCCCACCGGCATCAGTCTCGACCTCCAGAAACTCGATCCGGTTGCTCGCTGGCTCCACAAGGCGTTGAACAAGACTCGTTCGCTCCAGGCCAGGCCTGTGCTGGTGACCCACCCCCTGCGCGTCGTCCGGAACGAGGCTGGCGAGTTGACTCCGGCGATGAACGAGCTGGCCCAGCAGCTGATGGTGCCGCCGGACGAAGCGGTGGCGGCCTATGCCTGGTACAACGACACCGTCCGCCGCATCGCTCGCAACCAGGGTGTGCCGGTGGCCCCCGTTGCCGAGGGGATCGACGCGTCGGCTGACAACTGGGGTGACCTTACCCATTTCCGGCGTGCGGGTGCAGAAAGTGCGGCCTCCATCCTTGCCGAGACCCTGCTGGCGCACCCCGTCCTCCTGGAGCGTCGCCGGGGACCCGGGCCACGGTGACCTCAACGAGGGCCGGCCCCATCGCCATCAGTTCGCACATGGCCTCCTGGGCGTGGCCCGGAAATCACGGCAATCACCTTGTGTCCCGAGAACCACCAGGACCATCCAAGTAGTGACCGACCCCCCCAGAGTCAGCGGAGCCAGGACAGGAGCATTAGACGAGAGAAGATGTCGAACCTGACCAGAATGATGTGGGGGATCGGTCTTGCTTTGGCCATGTTGGGCCTGTTGGAAGGCGCTCTTCGCCTGCTCCAGTTCCCCGACACAGGAATTTATCGGGGGGATCCCGCCACTGTCTGGTGGTTGCGCCCCGACCTGGATCAGTTCGTACACCACCAGGAGATGGCGGAGGACTTCCTGGTTCAAACCGGAGGGGAGGGGTTTCGAGGTGGGGACCCGCCAGCGAGCGGTGAGTGGTGGCTGGCATTGGGGTGTTCCACCACATTTGGTTGGGGAGTTGAAGCGGAAGAGGCCTGGCCGGCTCTGCTGTCTCAAGAGCTGGGTTTCCCGGTGGTCAACGGCGGTGTCCCGGGTTGGAGCACCCATCAAGCCGTCCGGGGAGTGGAGGCCTGGTCCCACTTGAAGCCATCTGGCGTGCTGATCGCCTTGAATGTTCGAGACGTCAGCCAGGCCGCCCAACCGGACCACGAAGTTCTTCCTTCTCCGTGGGTGGAACGATTGAACCTGATGAAGGCGTTGAGAAAGATGGGGGCGACGGGGAGGGGACTTCCGAATCCAGAAGGGCCAGTCCGGGTTCCAGTGGAGCGATACCGAGCAAACCTGCAGGCCCTGGAATCCTTTTACGGAGACACACCAGTTGTTTTTCTGGCATTCCCGTCCCTGAAGCCAGGACTTGATCACCGTCGTGTGCTGCGTGAAGTGGGCGGCCTGGATCTGCCTGAACTACCGGAGAGTGCTTTCTTTGAAGCCGATCCCATTCACCTCAACGCAAGGGGTCATCGCCTTCTGTCGCAGTTGCTGGCAACCAGGATTGCGCCACAAGAAATTCTGCTACCACAGAAGAAAACACCCTGAACCCTTCAGCATCGGGGTGGCCGCTATCGAAGAAAAGCGGCTCTTTGATGGATGGATCAGCCTCAAATGCCTCGGTGATTTCTGGCGCAAGGCTGGGCTGCCCAGGCACGTTGTCTGGGGTCTTCCCCTTCGCAATCACGGCGCCATCCGCCCGGCGAACCAGGTGTTGCTCGGTTCCAGTGCTGATCAACTCGACCCCCGCGGTGCCCATAGCCACCTGCATCGCGGCAGTCAGGTCTATAAAGGGGACGTCTCTCAGTTGTCTTGACAGGAAATCCAGTTCTTTCGTTCGTGCCGACTGTCCCTTTGCATCAAAGCTGCTCAGTGGAGGCAACACGAGTGCAAAATGAGCGCCAGGTACGGCATTACGGGCGTTCTGTACATTTTGTCTGAACAGGTTCAACGCATTCGGCAAGGCCCAGTCGGGTCGGCGTACAAACAACACGATGTCGGGGTCGAACTTGTTGCCGTTTCTGATGATCCATTGAGAGATGGCGTCTGGGCGCATCGATGGGAATCCTGCATTGATGGTCTCGATCCCGTCTCTCCGACCCAGCAATGCGGGCCAGCTCTCATCGTCGGCCACTCCCCAGCCAAAGGTGACCGAATCTCCGGCACAGAGAATTCGAACACCGTTTTTCTCTCCCACCGAAGAGGGCTCTCTCAACCCCAGTTCATTCGTGTTCACCTGGAAAGTACGAGTTCGTTTGATGTTGTTTCGTTCGGCTGAACCGTGGACTTCCATGAGGTCATGGGGCCTGTCCGGTACGACAACAACGGCATCTTCCAGATTGGGCAACAGGACATGGGCATGGGGGCCAAGTTCTGGTGCAGCGGTGGCGATGATGTCAGACAGGTGAGTGGACGACTGTCTCCTCTGTCCATTGAGGACCACGGCCACCGACGCGGCCAGGACCACGGCGGCAAAAAGCCATTTCCCCTTCAGGACTGTGAGGGCCTCCCTGCTCACATGACACCGTAGACTTCTGGCAGGGTGTTTTCCGGTGGTGCTGTGGACCACATGTACAGACCGGCCAGGATCACCACCAGGAGGCATCCGCCCACCCAATAGAGGAATGCCGTTTTGTCCGGATTCGAAATCGGTGGTTCCTCTGTGAGTTTGATGACAGCCGCTGACATAGCATAGGAAAATCAATGCCCTCTTGCCAAGCACCCCCAGCATTCTCCGCCTGACTCCCAGGTGGCTGGCAGGGGTTCTATAGACCCGTCTCTGCGCAAGGCCCGACTTCTGCCGTTGCTGCGAGTTGCTCGAGGGTCGGGTCCGAGAGGTTCACCGGGCCTGCGTGTTGCCCTGCAGCGAGCTATCGAGGTGAAACAGTGCACAAGCACAGCTGCAGTGCCCGTCAGAGTGGGAGCCTGTTTCTCGATGCCAGCCCTGGACCCGAATCAGTTGAAGGAGATTTCGGCCCGCACCATCGGTCATTACGATCGATCTGCGGCCTCGTTCTGGGAAGGCACGCGGGATCACGATGTGTCGCAGAATATCCAGGCCTTGCTGCGGCACCTCCAGGGGGCAAAGCCGGCTCGAATTCTGGATTTCGGGTGTGGGCCTGGTCGCGATCTGCTCGCTCTCCAGGCGCTTGGTCACGATCCCGTGGGGCTGGATGGTGCGCTTGCGTTTTGCGAAATGGCCCGGCGGCACTCGGGCTGCCCGGTGCTACACCAGGATTTTCTTTCCCTCAGCCTGGACCCGGCTTCCTTTGATGGGATCTTTGCCAATGCGAGTCTGTTTCATGTCCCAGCGAGCGAACTCCCCCGTGTGCTGGAAGAGTTGCGAACGGCCCTGCTGCCCCAGGGCGTGCTCTTTTCATCGAACCCTCGGGGCAGCAATGTGGAGGGGTTTCAAGGTGAGCGCTATGGCTCGTACCATGATCTCAAGGCCTGGCGGCGCTTCATGACCGACACTGGTTTTGTGGAGATAGAGCACTACTATCGGCCGCAAGGGCAGCCGCGGGACCAACAGCCCTGGCTCGCGAGCGTGTGGCGCAGGTAGAGAGCCCGGCCCTGCCGGATCGATCAAGACCATCACGAGGATGAGTCAGACCTGGGCTATGATCCCCCCTGGAGAAGGTACCCTTCCTCGGATTGAGCATGGAAACCGGAACGCCCA
Organism: uncultured Enterobacterales bacterium; assembly: GCA_964567625.1. Classification (GTDB taxonomy): domain Bacteria; phylum Myxococcota_A; class UBA796; order UBA796; family CAJQPC01; genus CAYFPX01. Next base: position 12,211 of record CAZMNK010000086.1, read on the forward strand.
CGCTGGCCAGAGGCCGTTGCCCGATGCTCCTTGGAGGGAGCGCCTTGGCAGTGTTGCTGGCCTGCTCCCCTGGCGCCACTATCTCCATGGACACGACAGAGGACGACGTGTCGGTGACCGCTGAGGACCCGGTCGGGACCGAGAGCGTCGGAGGCGTCGAAGAACCAGAGGAGCAGGAAGAGGACTTCTCCTGGGTTTTTGATGACACCGTCATTCACCAGATCGAACTGAGTCTGAGCCCCGAAGCCAGGACATCCCTCTGGTCCGATCCCTACACCTGGGTCGAGGGGACCGTTGTGATCGACGGCTACCCCGAGATGATCGTCGGTGTGCGACTCCGGGGCAAGATCGGCTCCTTCCGCGACCTGGATGAGAAGCCGAAGTGGAAGGTCGACCTGAACCGCTACGTTGACGGACAGACCTTCTTTGGACTGGAGACGCTGTCCCTGAACAACAGCGTCGTGGACTGTTCCTACGTCAAGGAGATGATGGCCTTCAAGGTCTTCCATGCGGCGGGGGTTCCCGCGTCACGGATTGCCTTTGCATCTGTGTCACTGGACGGACAGGACTACGGCATCTACCAGATGTTCGAGTTCAACGACGACGTGTTCCTGAAAGACCGCTTTGGGGACGGTCCCGGCAATCTCTACGACGGCAAGTACGTCTACGGGGGCGGCTGGGACTACACCATGGTCGACTTCACCCCGGATCGCCAGGACGGCTTCCAGCTGGAGGAAGGAGAAGACGTCGGCCATGCGGACATCTACCAGATC
>CAZMNK010000086.1:12993-22489 GCA_964567625.1 uncultured Enterobacterales bacterium
GCCCGACTTCTACGCGAACACCGGGGAACTCATCAACTGGGAAGCTCTGCACCCCTTCCTGGCCTCGGAACACTGGACTGGTCAGTGGGATGGCTACACCCTCGACCGGAACAACTACCGGGTCTACTTTGGCACCGAAGACGGGCGCATGGAGATGCTCACCACCGACCTGGACTACGCCTTTGACTCCGCCTACATGAACTGGTTCGACTGGGAAGAGCCGGCCGGTGAGCTGGTCAAGGACTGCTACCAGGACTCACGGTGCCTGGAAGCCCAGACCATCGCCGTCGAGACTCTGTTGGAACAGCTCTCAGGCCTCGATCTCCAGCAGCAACTCCTCGACTGGTACGCCCTGGCCGAGGAACTCATCCACCAGGACCCTCGGGGAGAGTGTTCGACTTCAGAGCTGAACGAGGCCAAGGCGGACATGTTCGGTTGGGTGAACGACCGGGACGAGGAGATGAGGGACTTCTGGGGGTTGTGAGCGGCCGATGGGCTGAAGCCCGTGGATTCAGTCGCAGGTGATGTCCTTCAGTGGGGCCGGTCTGTCCGCTCTTTCCACGCCCGGAAGAAGTGGTCAGGTCCTCCACTTCCCCGGTGCAAAGGTCACCACGGAAAACCCCACCGCCTCGGAAGAGCCCTTGTTGCTGTATGAGTGGCGCTGGTCACCCTGAAAAGCCGCCACGTCCCCGGCCTTGAGTTCCAGCCGCTCACCCGCCGCAGACAGGGTGATCTCGCCTTTCTCGCAGACCAGGTATTCCCGGGTTCCAGGGCGATGGGGTACGCCGGTCATTGCTGCCCCCGGCTCGAGAACCATCTTGTCGATCTCCATGCCGGGGATGGGCTCCGGAAGCAGCTTCCACAGGACCACATGACCCCGACCTCGCCTCAGGGTCTTGAGGGATGCCCTGGGAAAGTGGGCGATCTGAGCGCGGGGGGCGCTCAGCAGCTCGTCCAGGCGGATCTGCAGCCCGTCGGCCAGTGCCGTCAATACCCCGAGTGTCGGGTTGCCTGCGCCCGTCTCCAGGGTGGCCACCGTCGAGCGAGGAATGCCCGCCCGCTTCGCCAGGCCGGCCTGGGTCAGGCCGCTCTGGTTTCGCAGGTACTTGATGTTCCCCGCCAGGTATTGGCCGGCGCCGGGTGCCTTTCCTGCGCTCATCATTGTCCTCAGAAGAGAGATGTGTCGATATATCAACAATATTGTCGAATATAAATCATCCTGCAGCTACTTTCCGAGTGCAAGCAAACAAACCTTCATCCTCCTGGAGGACGTCATGAGAGTGCACGCCATCGATCATCTCAACCTGACCGTTGCCAACCTGGAAGAGAGCATTGCCTGGTATTCAGACATCTTTGGATTCGAGGTTGTCGAGCGAGGCTTGAGGGACTCCGGCCCCTGGGCGATAATCCGGTCCGGCGATGCCCTGTTGTGCATCTACCAGGACCCCGACCGGGTGGGACCGGCCCGCTTTCGGCATGACTCGGAGCAGCGCCATGTGATCTACCACTGGGGCTTTCGAATCACCGACCGGGCAGCCTGGCTCCAGAAGGTCGAGGAGCATGGACTCCAGCTCGAATTCGGGGGGGAGAATGTACACCCCCACTCGTCGAACTGGTACGTCACGGATCCCACTGGCTACTCCATCGAAGTGGCTCTGTGGAAGAACAACACCATTCGGTTTGACCGGCCCAGGACTGTGTTGCAGGGCTCTTTGACTGCTTGAGTCCTTAGTCTGGCCTCTTGCAGGCGGCCCAGCCCAGGGCGCTGACAGACTGTTCGGAAAATCCCGTCCTGTCTTCCTCAGCCCCTATCAGCCCACCGTGGCGACGATCAGGCCCATCAGCAGGCTGGCTCCCGCAAGCGAGCACCCCCAGTACAGCCACTGGACGACCGGGCGGACCTGTTGGGCCAGGTCCGGGCGCACGAGGTGCAGGACCATCGAGGTGACGTTGGTGTAGAAGTGGCTCAACAGACCGACAGCCACGAACGGGCCGATGGAAGCGGGATTATCGAGAACCCGCAGCATGGCCAGGATGCTCCCGAAGAGCACCAGCAGACCGACGAAAGGAAGGTACCGGGTCAGCGGGCCGACCACGTCCGTGCTTCCCGCTACCCTTGCCAGCCCCACAATCGTCCCGGCGCCCAGAACCAGGAAAAGCAGCGAGTAGAAGTTGAGAAAAGCGAAGACAGTGCTGCCGACCAGTACCCCTGCCAGGAGCGTTGCGAGGGCCAGGCCCGCGGCCAGCCAGCCGTGCATCCCGGGGGCCTCGACCGTACCCCTGTCACCCGCCAGGTGGACCTCCAGACCGAACTTGACCAGCGCGGCGTAGAGCGAGGTGCACATCGCCACGCTCAAGGCGGGTCCGATCGCCCGCGGATCGTCCAGGGACTGCAACATTGTCACCAGCCCGATGTAGGTCGCCGCCAGGCCCCCGAGCAGCACGATGTCATTCGCTACCGTCAGGGATGCCCTGCCGAACCTTCCCGAGGTGGCGGCGGCCAGGAGCAGAACGGCCACGATGACCAGGCAAATTGAATCGACAAGAAGGATGCGCTCACCTCACCGCTTGGACCAGGCGATTCCGCCCACGATGGGAGGAGGATCGGATCAGGGGCCACCGAGCTTGAAAAAAGCCCGACCTTGCTGATTGGTGAACTCACCGCAGGGACACCCCAGCCCCACCTCCACCAGCACACCGGACAGCCCATGCTGGCAAGTGTGCCTCGATTCTCCTATGCTGCAGGAGGTCGGCACGGGAAAATGCCTCCCAGACGACTGCTCTGAAACCCCATGCACACACGCCTCGCCCACATCGCCCTGCTGCTGGCCCTGGTGAGCTGGATCGCCGGTCTCACCGGTGGACTGGTTCATGCCATCGAAGTGGTACATGTGCGCTGCGCGGAGCACGGCGAACAGGTCGAGTGGGCGGCCAATCACAGTGACACCAGCGAATTGGACCAGGTCCGGGCCCCCTCTTCTCCTGGAGAGCACGGACATGGTTGCCTCCTGACCCTGGCGCACACCGGCCAGGCACTGGTGCAGATGCCGGTGTCCATCCCGGAATCATCGACAGGAACCCGGTGTGCGATCAACCACCATCGGGCGGCACACGGAAGCCGACTGCTTCACGACGCGCCGAAGACCTCTCCTCCCATCTCCTGAGCGCTTTCAGTACCCCTGGGCGGCGACGACCGCCCGCCCCTGTCACAAGCTCACGGAGGTGCCGTCATGTTGGCGACCTGCGCTCTGCTCCTGGTCGGCCAGGCCCTGGCCCAGGAGCCCCCAGTCGTTGAGACGTCCGAGTCCCCAGAAGAAGAGACCGAAGTTGCGGAAGAGTCGCTCGACCCCGCCGATTCCCGGATCGCGCAACTCGAGGCTCGCATTGCTGAACTGGAAGCCGCCGAGGAGCAGGCTCGCATGGAGAGTCTTCTTCGAGAGGCGGAGGCCCTCGCTGCAGAAGCCCCACCCCCACCACCGCCGGCCCAGGTCCAGAACAACGCCTTCAACCCGGCATTGACCGTCTTCGGGGACGGTTTCTGGTCCGTTGGCGTCCACGATGGCGAACTTCTCGAGGAGTCGGGCCCCTGGATTCGTTCTCTGGAGCTGGACCTTCGGGCGGATGTGGACCCCTATGCCAAGGCAGTGGCCGTCATCGCCTTCCACCAGGAGTCCCCATTTGGCGGACACGGACATGAGGACGAGCATGGGGACGACCATGGGGACGACCATGGGGACGACCATGGGGACGAGGCGCTGTCGGAAGAGGAGCATGACGACCACGCTTCCTGGGAGATTGCCCCGGAAGAGGTCTACATCGACCTGGTCTCCCTGCCCGCCGGATTCACTGCCCGGGTCGGTCTGTTCCGCCAGCCCTTCGGCATGACCAACCGGCAGCATCCCCACGATCTTCCCTGGACCTCTGTCCCACTCGTCATTCGCGAGTTGCTGGGCGACGAGGGCTACACGGACAGCGGGATCAGCCTCTCCTGGCGGCCACGGCTGGACATGCCTGTGGCCCTCACGGCCACTGGAGGGGCGCTGGCAGGCTCTCCTTTTGACGGAGAGGGGCTGGCCCCGGGATGGATTGGGCGAGGTGAGGCCTTTTTGGAGATCGATGCCTTTGACTTTTCCATGGGTACCTCTGCCACCGGCCGGGGGACGACCCGCCTCGTCGGAGGCGACCTGATGGCACGATGGAAGGGTTCCTCCTGGCGCTCCGCCATGGTGCTGGCCGAGGTCGTGACGGACACACGGGGTCAGGCCGGTGGTTTCGCGGCCCTCCAGGTCCAGCCCACACGGCCCCTCTACGTGGGCGCTCGGGTCGACTGGATGGGGGGTGAGCTGGGCTACGAGGCAGCCCTTTCCTACTACACCTCCGAGTTCCTGCGAGTTCGCGCCTCCCTTGCCTACGAGGACGACACCTGGCTGGCCCAGTCCCAACTCACCTTCGTCTGGGGCTCCCACCCCGTCGAGCCGTACTGGGTGAACCGATGATGGCGATTCTTCTCTGGATCACCTCGGCTCTGGCCCTGGACATTGTGGCCACCCTCCCGGTCTACGGCTCTGTCGCGCAGACCCTCGCACCAGAGGCGGAGGTGGTGGTGCTGGTTCGAGGCAAAGAGGACCCCCACTACCTGTCCCCAACGCCCGCCCTGATGGCCAAGGTGGGCCGAGCGGACCTCTACATTGAGAACGGACTGGACCTGGAGTTGTGGTCGACTCGTCTGTTGGATGGGGCGGGCAATCCGAACATCCGGCCAGGGCGCCCCGGCCACGTCCGGGCCTCTGATGGTGTGCCTCGACTGGAGATCCCGACGGACCTGAGTCGGTCTCGCGGGGACCTTCACCCCCAGGGCAACCCCCATGTCTGGCTCGACCCTCTCAACCTCCCCCAGGTGGCGGACAACATCGCCGCCGGTCTCGCGCGGGTGGACCCGACACAGGCCCAGGCCTATGACGCCAGGGCCAAGGCCTTCCGGCAGGAAGTCTACGTCTGGGCCTTTGGGCAGGACCTCGTCGATTTCATGGGCGGAGAGCTCCTGGAGAGGCTGGCCCGGTCCGGCAAGCTCCGAACCTTTCTGGACAGCAAGGGTCTCGGGGACCGTCTCGGGGGAAGTCTTGGTCGCCACTCCGACCTGGTGGGGCGTCCAGTGGTCTTCTACCACCAGAGCTGGATTTACCTCGTGGAGCGCTACGAACTTCGCGTGGTGGGGTACGTGGAGGACCGTCCTGGGGTCGCGCCGAGCGCCGCCCATCGGGACAAGCTGGTGGCGGCCATGTCGGCGGAACAGGTCAAATGGATCGGCGTGGGTGTCTACTACGACGACCGTCTTGCCCGCTCCCTCGCCGAGCGCACCGGCGCCCGCGTCAACCGAATTCCCGGTGACGTCGGTGCCACCCCTCAGGCCACTGATCCAATGGCGTTGATCGAAGCGATCCTGGAGACCTTCTGATGGGCGAACTGCACTGGATGATCGCCCCCATTGCGGCCTGCCTCGTGGTGGCGATTCCGCTGGGGTGGTTCGGTCTCCATGTGCTCCAGCGGGGAGTCATCTTCGTAGACCTGGCCCTGGCCCAGGTTGCGGCCCTGGGCACCACCTACGCCGTGTACCTGGGGCACGAGCCCTCGGCGCCTGCCGCCTACGCGCTGTCGCTGGTCTTCACCGCCGTGGGGGCTCTGTGCTTCTCGCTGGCCCGCCACTTCGAGGACCGTGTGCCCCAGGAAGCGATCATCGGCATCGCCTATGCAGTCACTGCGGGTGGAGCCGCCCTGGTCCTGGAGCTGGCAGATGACCCCCACGGGGCCGAGAAGCTCCAGCACCTGATGGTGGGCAACGTGGTGTGGGTGCGGTGGACCGAAATCGCCTCCATCGCCGTGGCAGCTGCCCTGGTGCTGGGGCTGCACTTCTTCACCCGGGAGCGTCTGCTACAGGTCAGTTTTCGTCCCCAGGAGGCCCGGTCAGAGGGGGTGGCCCTGGGGGCCTGGGACATGATGTTCTACCTGTCCCTTGGATTCGTGCTCACGGCCATGGTTCCTGTCGCCGGGGTGCTGTTGATCTTCAGCTTCCTGGTGATTCCGGCCGTCATCGCTCGGCTGTTCGTGGATGGTGTCCGGGCACGGCTGGCCGTCGCCTGGGGGGTGGTCGTACCCATCTCGGTGATCGGGGTGGCCGCGAGCTACGAACACGCTGCGGGTCCGGTGATCGTGGTGCTGCTGGGCGTGGGGCTTGTGTTGGCCCTGGTCATCCACGCCCTGCGACGTTCCATTCGGCCCGCAATGCTGGCGGTCCAACTCTCCCTGAGCGGAGTGGCCATCACCACAGTACTGGCCTTGTTTTCATGGTCGTCTCCGGAGACTCGGTCACACCAACACGATCACCCGGGCGAGGAACTCCACCTCGAACATCACGAAGCCCACACCCTCGCCCAGGAGGACCCTGCCGACCGGGAGGCTCGCTACAGGTTGGAGATGGGCGACGTCACGGCTCTCCGGGCTGGCCTGGCGATCGAGGAGGACCCTTCCCTGAAGCTGATGTTGGCCACAGCGCTGGTTCGCCTTGGAGACCCTGCCGGGCTCCAGGGGCTCGCGGACCTGACAGCTGGCGAGGTCCCCTTTGTCCGCATGGAGGCGGACCGAAAATTGCGAGAGGTGGCGGGTGCAGACGCACCCTCCTACGACCCCCTCGCCGGCCCCGACACCCAGGGCGTCTGGCGGGATTGGTTGAGAGCGGTGCCGGAGGACTGGAAAGAGTCGGTGGGTTCCAGGAGGGAATAGGCAGCTTGGGGAATCCTCTGCCGGACCGAATGCAAGACCACCCATGAACTCGGAGTGAGGCAGAGCACCACAGCCCTCAGAGTCATGGGTCCATCGCAGCGGATGCAGGCGATGCCATCGATCTCGAAGACTCTTGTCAGGAGGAGTCCCTGTACGGCCTCTGGATGGGCTGTGCAGGGCAGGCCAACTCCTGGCGAACGCATCGAGCCAGCTTTGTCTGGGCTCCTGGAGGCGATCCGGGTCATCATGAACCGGTGTTCGCGTCCCTGGCCCTTCCCCTGTTGGTTGCCTGCTCCGAGATCCCTCTCGGAGACAGCACCGTCCAGGACCCGGGGTCCGGGGGAGGGGACGACATCGTCCCGGAGCAGGTCACCGGCGCCTGGACACCCCCGGAGTGGGATCCGGGGTCTTTGCCTGCGGAGGTGCCTGTCCTGGAGATCGAGATCGCCCCGGAGGCGATGAGTCGGCTCGACGCTGATCCCTTCGGTGCCCCGGACGAGTCCGGCACTTTCATCGACAGCGAGGGCGTGCACCATGATGTGGCGTTGAACTACCGCGGCGCCTACCAGCTTCTCAACGTGATGTCGGCCTTCGACCTGCGGAACTGGAAGGTCAAGTTCGAAAAGGACGATCCCTGGGAGCGTCGAAGGGAGTGGAACTTCAACTACGAACCGCACCTGCGTCAGAAGCTGGCCTATGACCTCTTCCGTTTCGCGGGGGTGTCCGTCCCGGGCCCCCAGCACGTGCTCTTGCGGGTCAACGGCCAGGAGGCCCTGCTGTACCTGGCCTACGAGGATCCGGACAACGCGTCCTGGCTCTGGGATTCCTTTGGGGACGACCAGGGCGATCTCTACAAGGCGGCCTCGGACCTGCCGGGTGAGCCGGTCTGCTGGGCCGACCTGACCTGGCTGGGGCCAGAGGATGCCGACTATCTCTGCCACTACAACAAGAAGACCAACCACAAGGAGGCGCCCGAGGACATGGGGGTCGTGCGCGGCTTCATCACCGACCTGGAACAGGTCTCGGACGAGGAACTGCCGGGCTGGCTGGAGGAGCACCTGGATGTCGAGAGCTTCCTGTCCTACCTGGTGGTCTCGAACTTCATCGCCAACTGGGACAGCTACCCCCAGCGTCCGAAGAACTACTGGCTCTACGAGGATCGCCGGGCCGGGTGGATGGTCTACGTGCCCTGGGACCTGGATGCGACCCTGAATCCCTACACCGACGGCACCTTCAACCAGATGGGTACCACCGCCGGGTTGTTCTACAACCTGCTGGAGAACGAGTACGACTCGCCCCACGTGGAGGAGGGGCTGGAGCGGCCCCTGGTACGCCGCATGATGATGCACGCCGAATACCAGGAGGCCTATCTCCAGCGCTACCGGGAGCTCACCGAACTCATCCTGTCCGCTGGCTACCTGTCGGACCGGGTGACGGCTCTTGGCGACCAGCTCCTGGCCCAGGCCTCATCTTCCGACGGCTACCGGCTCGTGGGGTCCCTGGCCTCGCTGGAGACCTTCATCCGGGAGCGGTCTGGTTTCGTCAACCAGGCCCTGGAGGAGGAGGGCCGCTAGACTCGAGGGCGCCGGCGCAGACTGGGGATGCTACTGTCCCATCCTCCCCTGTGTCCCATCCTCTACAAGGGCTGTGAAGATGATGATGGGAGCCAACTGGCTGCTTGGCCTCGGACTGCTGTTCTCCTGTGGATCGGACGGGTCCACGACGACCACCGAGGACAGTTCTCCCCCGGAAGACGCTCGACAGCGGGGACAGCGGGGACAGCGGGGACACCGGTGAAGTGACCCCTGCGGACAGCGACGCCGATGGCTTCGACGAGACGGTGGACTGCAACGACGACGACCCGGAGGTGAACCCAGAGGCCACCGAGCTCTGTGACGGGCAGGACAATGATTGCGACGACCAGGTGGATGAAGACGACGCGGCGGATGCCGGCACCTGGTACCTGGACGAGGACGGAGACGCCTACGGGGTGGCGGAGGTGGCCGTCACCGCCTGTGAGGCACCCTCCGGGTATGCGGCCTGGGACGAGACGGGCTTCGACTGCGATGACACCGACGCTGCCATCCACCCGGGCGCCACCGAGGTCTGTGACGGCGGGGTCGACAACGACTGCAGTGGGCTGGCCGACGATGAGGACAGCAGCACCGACTACACCGGCGAGACCACCTACTACAGCGACAGCGATGGAGATGGCGACGGCGACCACGCCGACGCGGGCGCCCCCTACTGCAGCCAGCCGGACCTGACCTCGACCAACGCCGATGACTGCAACGACACGAATGGGGACATCCACCTGGGGGCCACCGAGGAATGTGACGGTGCCGACAACGACTGCGATACCGCCACGGACGAGGGCTTCGACTCCGACAACGATGGCACCCCGGACTGCCAGGACGGCGAGGACTGCGACGGCGAGGACAACGACGGCGACGGCATCGTGGACGAGGGCTACGACAGCGACAGCGATGGCACCGCAGACTGCGAGGACACCGAGGAGTGTGACGGGGTCGACAACGACGGGGATGGCCTGGTCGATGACGACGACAGCGACCTGGACACGACCACGGCCACGAACTGGTACGCCGATGGAGACGGGGATGGCTACGGCGACGAGACCGACACGCCGAGCCTGTTGTGCACCGCGGCGTTGTTGCATGGCTCGCGTTTGACCCCGCTGGGCGGCTGGACGAAGTTGTAG
>CAZMNK010000087.1:0-22369 GCA_964567625.1 uncultured Enterobacterales bacterium
GTGATGACCATGGATGCCAGTCGAGAGGACAAGGACGCATCTGGAGAAGATGGCAAGGCGCGGACCCTGTTCCCGTTCGTCGTCATCGCAGGAGGCGCGAAGTAGCCATGGCACTCAAGACCAAAAAGCGCGTTGAAGTCTCCCAAGAACTCAACATCACCTCGATGATGGACATGTTCACCATCATCCTGGTGTTCCTGTTGAAGTCCTACTCGACCCAGGACATCTCCGTGGCCGCCTCGAGCGACCTGGAGCTTCCCCTGTCGACCTCGGCCAAGGAGCCACAGCTGGCGGTGAACCTGATCGTCACCAAGACGCAGATCGTCGTCGACGGTGTGCCGGTCCTCAACCTCACCATGGTGCCGGACGAGGAGAACCCAGGTCAGGAGTTGATCGCGGTTCCCGAGGACGAGAAGAAGGGCCAGATGATCACCCGGCTCTACGACCGGCTGCTCGAGAAGGCCGAACAGTCCAAGGCGCTCGGAGATGCCTCAGGCTCCAAGGAGCACGAGTTCAAGGGCAGGATCCTGCTCCAGTGTGACAAGACTTTACCGTTCAGTGTTGTGCGCGAAGCCATGTACACCGCAGGGCAGGCACAGTTCGGTGAATTCAAGTTCGTCGTCTACAAGACGACCGGCTGAAAACAGGCAGGGGGCTTGAAAACGAGGGCCCTCACAGTTGCATCTGTGCAGGCCGCTGGTCTATCTTGCCCCTCGGGTTTCATGCTCTTGAGAGGGCTCCGATGGAGTCCCTTTCCTGGTGGTTCCCCCGCGGCTGCTAAACTTTCCCCATTGAGGCAACGATCCAAGGATCGAGAGAACTTTCGTGGATGGAATTGGTCATATCTGATCAGTCCGACATTCCTGAAGGGATGACTGAGAACTGAGGTCAATGGCTGCACAGTCAAACAAGCAGAACAAGGTCTTGCGGATTGGCATCGTCCAGGACGGGAAGATCATCCAAGAGCGGCTGATCAAGTCCGGGGAATCCGTGACCCTTGGGGAGTCGACGAAGAACACCTTCGTCCTTCCGCCGACGTCATTGCCAAAGCGGTACACCCTGTTCCACTACAAGGGGGGACGGTACTCGCTTCACATCACGGAGACGATGAAGGGCAAGGTTGCCTACAAGAATGCCATCGTTCCACTGGTCCAGTTGAGGGGCCGAGGTGATGCCACTCGCAAGGGCAGTGTCTGGCACTTGCCCCTCTCGGAGAGCAATCGCGGCAAGGTTGGGTTCGATAACGTCACGGTTCTCTTTCAATTCGTGCCTCCCCCTCCGGAGCCGGTCACGGCCATCAAGCGCGAGGACTTCCGCCCGCGCCTGATCGAAGAGGACGACCCGGTGTTCATGGGGTTCTTGGGGCTCTTCGCGGCTCTGGCCACGGTGATGATGATCTACGTGGCAAATGCCGAGCCCATCGAGCGGGTCGACCTCAACACAATCCCCGAGCGCTTCACCCACATCGTCCTGGAACCACCCGAGGTCGAGGAACCCGAGGCATTGGAACTGGAAGAAGGTGAGGGCGTTGAAGTCCCGACGGAAGAGACCGATAAGGCCTCCAAGGAGGACTCCGAGGACGCCAAGGACCAGGAAAAGGACTCCAGCGAGGAGAAGGAAGCCCCCAAGGAGTTGTCTGAGGCCGAGAAGGCTGCAGCTGAACAGGCTCGCCAGGAGGCCCTCCAGCAGCAGGCCATCGAGGAATCGCCGCTACTTGCGGCCCTCATCGCGACCCGGGGTGAGGGCACAGGCGCCACGGATGATCCCTATGGTCAGGGCGACAGTGTGGGCCAGAACCTCGATCAAGCCCTGCAGTCCGTCACCGGGGTCCAGGCCTCCACCGCGGAAAAGGCCGCTGCGCGGGGCAGCAAGGGCGGCGGCGGACGTGGCGACGCAGATATCGGAGACCTGGCCCAGGCCAAGGGCGGTACTGGCGAGCTCAGTTCCGGTCCCAAGACCGAGATCAAGGCGGACGTCAAGACCGGCAACGCTGACCTGGACTTCGTCGAGGGAGATGCGTCTGCGGTGACCAAGGTCGTGCGGAAGTACACCGGTCAGATCAAGTACTGCTATGAGCGTCGCCTCAAGGAGAACCCGAGTCTCGCCGGTCGTGTGGAGGTGCAGTGGAACATCTCAGATGGTCGCGTGACTTCAGCGAGCCTCTTTGCGAACACCACCGGGGATGACGAATTGGGACGCTGCATCATCGCCAAGATCAAGAAGTGGCGTTTCCCGGCGGACCAGGTAGAGGGTGAGGTCATCTTCCCATTCGTGCTCACCGGAGGATGATGAGGTTTTTCACCGAAATATGGTGAAGGCTTCTGTCCCCGTGAGACACAGAAGACGGGCGAAGGGTTGCTGATTGTGCGGCCTTTTTTCTGGTCTGAATCGTGAGCGGGGGAAGCCCTCAAGGTCTTGCGCTGAGGACCGACTGAACGGGGCTGAGCATCCAGGGTTATGAGAGGGTTTGACAGGAAACCCGCGGATTGACTAGGATTCTGCGGTTCGGTGCCGAGGTAGGAGACAGGGTTTGATTTTTCGTTGGAGCTGGTCGTTGATTGCTGCCGGAGTCCTCTGGGGACTTTCGCTGGCGTGGGCCGCACCGGCGTGGTCACAGGACGATTCCGTCTCGGGTGAGTTGGAACAGTCCGCGTCCACCAGCGCCAAAGAGAAGGAGGCCTTCGTCAGCTCGGCCCTGACCGAGATCAAGGGCATTGCCAAGACCATCTCAAAGGCGTTGGAAGATGCTGAACGGGAACACGACCTGGTGCGCAGCAACTGCCTCACCAAGAAGCAGGCTGCTGTGACCGCCCTGGTCGAGGTTGCGGAGCAGGCCCAGGCCCAGATGAACAGCAATCTTGCTGCCGGCGACATTGACAAGGCCGACTTCGAATTCCGCAAGGTCGCAGTGGCCTTGTCGAAAGCACGTCAGTTCTCCGCCGAGGCTGATGCCTGCCTCGGGGACTCGGGTACTGAGCCTGGCGTCACGGATGTGCAGGTGACGGTCGAAGGGCTCGCTGATGGTGATGATTTGGAACCGATCGAGGACATGCCCGACGACGTGGACTTCGAGGTTGGAATCGACCCTCCCGAAACCTCCCCCTTCCAGTAGACGGCATACCTGACTTGATGAGCCAGATGTCGCGAACAGGGCCCGACTTGCACGCCAGGGCTGAATGGGTGAGGATCGGGCCCGCTTTTGCTGAAATGCCCATCGTCGCGGAACCAGGTGAGAGGAATGGCTGACAGCCGCCGATGCAGATGGTCCACAAGGACCCTGGGGTCTTTTGCGGCCCTGGGTCTGGTGCTGGCCGCTGCCCCGGACACAGCCCTGGCCGCTGCTGGCGACCACATTCGTGTGGGAGAAGCCGAGGTGGTGCCCTCGATGTTCCTGGGACTGGAGTGGCAGTCCAATCCGTACTGGAACCAGTACGTGGGCTTTGTGGATGACGACGATGGATACGGGGGACTTGCACTGGCCCCCTGGCCCGAGGTCAACGTCAATCTCGATGGACCCGACCTCGGCCTCGACTTTTCCCTGAAATGGATGCCTCGAATCTACCTGGCGTCAGACCGGCGGAACCTTACCCGGCTCGACGAAGGGAAATTCTCTCTGGACCTGGACCTGCTGCCGCGCGGGATGGTGGGGTTCAACCTGGTCGAGGACTTCCAGCTTGCCCACCATGCACTGGACTTCAGCCAGGGACCGACCTCTGACCTTCGCAAGCTCACCACCTCGACCATTCCCATGGTGAGCATTCGCCCAGGCGCGGCTCTGGACATCGATATTGGTGGCCACATCACCTGGGATGACTACAACTTCCCGGAAGAGGCCGGCGAGGTAGACGGCAACTACAACTCCCGGCTTGCAGGCGGTCCCGTCTTGAATGCCCAGTGGGCTTTCTTCCCCAAGACCGCCTTTACCGTGATGGCCGCTGCGGACTTCTTCAACTGGCGCAACAACACCGTGGATGCCCGGGGAGGCAACTTCTCCACCGATGTCATCGGTGATGTCCTCTACCTGCCCGATGGCTGGACCTGGCGAGCCACAGGTGGCCTGGTCGGACGGTTTACCGAGCGTATCGTGGTGAACGTTCTCGCTGGCTATGGCCAGATGAAGTACAACGAGGACTCGGTGAGCGGGGGCAATGTCGCTGCCTTTGGCTACGACGCAGACCTTCTTGGCATCGATGGGCTGCTACTTACCGCAGAGGTGGTTGCGACCCCGCTGTTGGGGCACACCATCACTGCCGGGTACCGGAAGGACTTCGAGGACGCGTACTTCACCAACTTTGTGCGCTACCACTACTTCTTCGGTCGCTACGAGGCGGTTCTGGGGAGTCGCCTGGGAACGAAGCTCGAAGCCGGTTTTCGGCGTGAGCACTACGAGGGACAGATCACCCGGGACGACTCGGTGATTCGAACGGCGTTCGGGCTTACCTATGAAGCTTCAGATTGGCTCAACGTCGATGTCGACGCCAAGTGGATGCGCCGTGCGACTGCGGACGCACCGGAGACCGAGTACGACAACATGGTCCTGGCTGTTGGCATCACAGGTGTCTACTAGCAAAATCGCTGCCCTGATGCTGCTCTGGGCTTTTTGTCTCCTGCCAGCCTGGGCTGGCGAGTTGGAGGCTGCGTCCGAGACGCCGTTGGTGCCGCAGAGCCAGGTCGAGACCGAGAATGTCCCGGCCACGGCGAACTACCAGGTTGGTCCCGGTGACCTGTTGGCACTGGAAGTGTATGGAGAGACCGACCTGGATCTCGAGCTCGAGGTGGATCGGGACGGTCGGGTCATGGTGCCCCACATCGGTGCCCAGCCGGTCAGTGGAATGACGAGCCAGGAAGTGGCTGTCCAGGTCGAGACCGCCCTGAGGGATGGCTACCTGGTCGATCCCAAGGTTGCCGTTCGGGTGCTCGAGTACCGCAGCCGCCCGATCACGCTGGTCAGTGGCGTCAAGGACGCGGGCATCTACTACATGACCGGGCGCACATCGGTCCTGGATGCCATTGCCATGGCCGGGGGCTCCCCGGAAAACAGCACCAGGGCCCGGGTGGTGCGCATGACCCCGGAAGGTCAGCAGACCTTGGACCTGGATCTGCAGGCCATGACGGCGGGCACGGCGGAAAATTTCTTCCTGAAGACCGAAGACCAGATCTATGTGTTGGAACCGGAGGTGGTCTTCGTGACGGGGCAGGTCAAGGAAGAGGGGGCTGTGCCCTGGCTGGAGGGCATGACGGCCTACCAGGCACTCAGTCGTGCGGGGGGACCCAGTTCCATCGCCCGGCTGCGGGGCGCCTATGTCCTGCGGGACGGCCAGACCCTGTCCATTGATCTCAAGGCGGTGAACAAGGGTCGGCAGACAGACCTGGTGTTGATGCCGGGCGACCAGTTGGTCATCCCGGAGTCCGTGTTCTGAGAATGCGCGCTTAGTAGCGCGGCTCGCAGGCCCATCGCCATGCGGTCTCGATCAGACCATCGAGGTCGGTGTGTTGGGGTTTCCAGCCCAGATCGTCACGGGCACGAGTTGCCGCCGCGTAGAGGCCAGGGGGGTCTCCGTCTCGCCTGGGGCCATCATCGTGAGGAACCGGTTGACCGGTCACGCGGGCCACTGCCTCCAGGATCTCGAGGACGGTGGTTCCATGTCCGGTGCCCAGGTTCCAGGCCCCTCCGGTGGACCCTCCCCACAGGTGGAGAAGGGCCCGGTGGTGGGCGTCGGCCAGGTCGACCACGTGGATGTAGTCTCGGACACAGGTGCCGTCCCGGGTTTCGTAGTCCCGTCCAAACACCTTGAGCCGGTCACGGCGACCGAGCCGGGCCTCCAGTGCGAGGGGAATGAGGTGGGTCTCCGGGTCATGAGACTCCCCGAGGGTTCCATCGGGGTGTGCACCGGCGGCGTTGAAGTACCGCAGGGAGGCGATGGCCATGCCCTCTCGTCCCCGCGCCTCGTCGAGAACCTGTTCCACCATCCACTTCGTCTGGCCATAGACCGACACCGGTGCCTTGGGGTGGGCTTCGTCCAGGGGCAGGTAGTGGGGCGCCCCATAGACGGCACAGGACGAAGAGAACACCAGGGCACCGACGTCGGCCCTGCCCATCGCCTCCAGGAGGGTGATGGTCCCGCCGACGTTCACATCGAAGTAGCGCACGGGGTGGCGCTGTGACTCGCCCACCAGGCATAGGGCGGCAAACTGAAGCACTGCGTCGAATGGGCGGGAGCGCAGGGTCTTTACAAGGGTGTCCCGGTCTCGAATGTCTCCCACGACCAGCTCGGAACGCACGGCTTCGCGGTGGCCCGTCGACAGGTTGTCGTAGACGACGACTTCGATGCCCAGGTCTTCCAGGAAACGTGCGCAATGGGACCCGATGTACCCAGCTCCGCCCACCACCAGTACCCGCTTTGACATGACCCGCCTCCCGGGGCTTCTAATCCGCCTCTGGTCTGTGTGTCGCCGGGGCTGTGAACCCTGCACTCGAATAAATCTAGAGCGATACATGAACTTTGTTCATGACGTGTCAAGAGCGTTCTGGTAACCTCCAGCCGGGTTTTCAGCGCTCGGAGCAAACACGTGGCAACCAGGGGAAGCAGAGCGAAGAAGAAATCGACTCAAACCGCCCGTAAGACCAAGAAACGCGCCTCACCGGGGACCGCTTCGGGAAGAACCCCCGCCGCCCAGGCGGCCGCCACGGGGCCGGGTTTGACGCCGGAGAACCGGCGCTCGCTGGCCTACCTGATGGCCATCGCAGCCTGCGGATTCACATTTCTCTCGCTGCTCTCCTACTCTCCGACCGATCCTGCCTTCACCCACCGGTCCACGTCCTTCGAGGTGGCCAACTGGTGCGGTCGTTGGGGTGCCAACATCGCCGACGTGCTCTACCAGTTGTTGGGCCACGGCGCCTGGAGCGTCGTGCCCCTGGGTGGGTGGGTGTGGCTGCGCTTTGCCCGGCGAGAGGCCGGTTCACCGGTGCGGTTGGCCATGGGCGCGGTGGGGACCTGGTGGTTTGCCACCTTCCTGGGACTGCTCTTTTCTGGCGAGGGCGTGGGCTACGAGGCCTTTCCGCCTGGTGGGGTGCTGGGTGGGATGACCGCGTCCTGGCTGCTTGGCCAGGTCGGCACCGTCGGTTCCTATGTGCTGGTCATCCTGGTCATGCTGACGACCATCACGGTCACTTTTGGCATTGATTGGGAGCAACTTGCCGAGCGTGGGGTCGTCTCGGTCGAGCAGGGGACGCCACGACTGGGTGCGCTGATGGTTGCGGCCATCCGGCGTGCGGGTACCCAGGCCCTGACCGGCCTGCGTGGTCTGATCGGGTCGGCACGGGAACGCATGCAGGAGCCGCCACAACGAAGACGGCTGGACATGTACGCAGAGCCTGGGTTTGACCAGACGGAAGACATGCCGTCGGGTGAGATCGAGCCACTCGTACGTCGGGCAGAGCCCACCTACCCGCCGGAGCCGGAAATCGTGTTTGATGGGCCTGCCTGTACGGAACTGTCCTATGACTTCTCCGAGGAGAAGCTGGAACAGGCAGTGCCCACAGCAGTCAGTCAGGTCGCCCTGGTCGAGGTCGAGTTGGACACCGACTACGACCTGCCTCCGGTGTCTGTGGCGGAACCTTGTCCGGTGCCGGAACCCGTGGCGGAACCGAAGCTGGTGGCGGAACCGAAACCGGTAGAAGAAGTCGACCCCCAAGAGGCGCCCGAACCCCAGAGCCTCGTTTCGGCAGAGCCCCCACCAGCCCAGGCAGGCTCCCAGGTCACCATCACCCCTGGACGGCTTGAGTCTGGGACGAATGGCAGCGACGACCTGGTTGTGCGCCAGGCTGCACCGGAGGAGGTCTTCGAACTGCCGACCCTGGGGTTGCTGGACCGACACCCCAAGTGCACGGGAAACCTGGACGAGGGAAACCTCAAGGCCATGGCCGAGACGCTGGCGCAGAAGCTTGCGGATTTCGGGATCAAGGGTGAGGTCACCGCGATTCGTCCGGGGCCAGTGATCACGATCTTTGAGTACCTGCCTGCGCCCGGCGTCAAGGTGGCGAGCATCGTGCGCCTGACGGACGACATTACGATGGCCATGAAGGCCATTCGCGTGCGCATCGTGGCCCCCATCCCCGGCAAGGGTGTGGTGGGAATCGAGATTCCCAACGACAATCGCCAGACGGTCTGGCTTCGGGACATGCTGGCCTCTCGGGAATTCCGCGAGGGTAACTACGACCTTCCCCTGGTGCTCGGGAAGACAGTGGAAGGCATGCCGTACATGGCGGACCTGGCCAAGATGCCCCACTGCCTTGTGGGAGGAACCACCGGCTCCGGAAAGAGCGTGGGCATCAATGCGATGCTCATGAGCCTGGTGTTCACCCGCACGCCCGATGAGCTGCGGATGATCCTGATCGACCCCAAGATGCTGGAATTCGAGCCCTATGAGGACATTCCCCACCTGCTGCACCCGGTGGTCACGGAACCAAAGCTGGCGGCCGCGGCGCTGAAGTGGGCCTGCAAGGAGATGGACGATCGGTATCGCCTGCTGGCCCGTTGGGGAACGCGCAGCATCTCTTCCTACAACCGGAAGGTGGAACGGGAGAAGGAGGACTGGACCCCCGAGAAGGCCCGCCGGTATTGCCCTCGGGGCTGGCCAGCGGACAGTCCGCCGCCACCGCCACGGAAGATGCCCTGGATCGTCATCGTCATCGACGAACTGGCTGACCTGATGATGGTGGCTGCCAAGGATGTAGAGGCGAGCATCGTTCGCCTGGCCCAGAAGGCTCGGGCCTGTGGAATTCATCTCATTGTGGCTACCCAGCGACCTTCGGTGGACGTGATCACCGGGCTGATCAAGGCGAATATGCCGTCTCGCGTCGCGTTCCAGGTTCGTTCCAAGACCGATGGCCGTACCATCCTGGACCAGAATGGCGCCGAGACGCTCCTGGGCAAGGGAGACATGCTGTACCTGCCGCCGGGTGTCTCTGCCCTGGAACGCCTGCATGGACCCTTTGTCGGGGATGACGAGGTCAGTCGGGTGTCGGAGTTTTTGAAGGAACAGGCAATGCCGCTCTACGAAGCGGACATCCACGTCGAGGATGAGTGCCTGGAATCCATCGACCCGGACGACTACGACGAGTGCTACGACCAGGCTGTTGCGCTGGTCACTGACAAGGGCAAAGCTTCCACTTCGATGATTCAACGCCACTTGAAGATTGGCTACAATCGCGCCGCTCGCATCATGGACCTGATGGAACGCGAGGGTGTTGTGGGGCCGGCAGATGGCGCACGGCCACGAGAAATCCTGGCCTCCTCTCACGCCAGCCTCTGAGACTCCCGGCTCAAGGAGTCAGGACTGTCACCGCTTGTCATGGGGATGAACAACGGCTGCTGCAAGGCGTCTGAGGGGTCTTGAACGGTTGCCACAGCGGCTTCGTTGCACTACAACAGCGGACAGATCGTCCGGGAGGACGGGTTGCGCGGACCCCTTCAGTTCCGATTTTTCAGGAGATTGGCTGTCCTGAGCCTGCTGGTGGGGGCGGGACTGCCCTCTGCGGTGGTCAGGGCGGATGAAGATGCCGTCCCGGCACCGATGCCGGAGGAGAGCAACTCCCAGGTCCAGGAAGTCGTCCAGGCCGTCGAGGATACCTACCGGGATGTCCAGACGCTCCAGGCGCACTTCGAACAGACCGTCACTGCAGCGGGCCAGGTTCGAACGGACCAGGGGGAGGTCCTGCTCAGCCGGCCACGAAAGATGCGCTGGGACTTTGCCGGACCCAATGGGTCACTGTTCGTGACCGATGGCACGTACATGTGGGTCTACACCCGGCATCTGAAGCAGGCGATCAGGTACCAGGACCTCGGGCAGGCGGCAAGCAGCATCGCCCCGATCGAGCTCCAGGACCTGGAGAGCCTGCGAGAGAAGTTCATCGTAGGCCTGGCACCAGAGGGGGCTCGGAAGTCCAATCTGGTCCTGGTTCTGACGCCCAAGGAGGTCGGCAAGTACCCCTTCAAGGAGGTCAAGCTGGAGTTGACGAGCAAGTATGTGATCGACTCCCTCCGGGTCACCGACACCCTGGACAACCTGACGGTGCTTCAATTCACCAAGGTGAAACTCAACCCTGACGTGTCGGATGCGAGTTTTCATTTTGAACCTCCGGCTGACGTGGAGGTCATTGAGGCTGGGGGCTTCTAGCGCCCTGTGGCTGACCCCTCTCAAAAGGTTCATCTTGTCTCACTCGGTTGCCCCAAGAACCGGGTGGACAGCGAGGTGATGGTCGGCAAGTTGATGGACGCCAGCCGCTATGAACTGGTGGACTCTCCCGACGGTGCAGACGTGATCATCGTCAACACCTGTTCCTTCATTCAGCCTGCCACCGAAGAGTCCATCGAGACCGTGCTGGAGATGGGGCGCTTCAAGGAATCCGGGTCCTGTACCAAGCTGGTGGTCACCGGCTGCATGGTGCAGCGCTATGGCGCTTCCCTCGAAGGGGAACTCCCGGAGGTCGACCACTTCCTGGGAACCGGTGAGTACCATCGCATCGATGACGTACTGGCGGCCAGTGCCGGGCAGCTCCCTCGTTCCTATGTGGACACGCCGCTGTACATGCACGATGAACAGACGCCGCGGGTGCACTCCTGGTCTCGTCACAGCGCCTATTTGAAGATCTCCGAAGGCTGCAATCATCGCTGTGCCTTCTGCATCATCCCGACGCTACGGGGTCGTCTGCGCTCCCGCACCATCGAGTCCCTGGTCACCGAGGCAGCGGGGATGGTTCAGCAGGGCGTGCGCGAGATCAACCTGATCTCCCAGGACTCCACGGCCTATGGTCGAGACCTCTACGGGCGTCCTCGGCTGGCGGAACTGTTGCAGGCCCTGACCAGAATCGATGGCCTGGAATGGCTGCGGATCCACTACGCGTACCCCATCGGTCTGCCCGATACGCTGCTGGAGACCATCGCCCGGGAACCGAAGGTCGTGTCCTACCTGGACATCCCCTTGCAACACGCCTCGGGGCCGGTGCTCAAGCGAATGCGTCGAGGCGTGACACGGGCGGGCCAGGAACGCATCCTGGAGCGGATTCGAGGGGCGGTGCCTGACATTGCTCTGCGCACCACCTTCATCGTTGGTTTTCCCGGGGAGACCGAAGAGGACTTCCGGGAGCTCGAGGACTTCGTTCGCAGCTGGCAGTTCAGTCGGGTGGGGGTCTTTACCTACTTCCAGGAAGACGGGACCGATGCGGCGGACTTTGGGGCTCAGGTCCCAGACGAGGTCAAGGAGGAGCGCCAGGCTCGGTTGATGGCGCTCCAGGCCGAGATCTCCCAGGCCAATCACGAGGCATTGGTGGGCCAGACTCTGAACGTGATGATGGACGGGGTCTCGGAGGAGCACGAATCGCTCCTGGTGGCCCGGCTGCCCAGCCAGGCTCCGGACGTGGACGGCCAGGTCTACGTGACCCGGGCGCCCCCGGGTATCCGTGCCGGAGACGTGCTGCCCTGCCGTATCGTCCAGGCTTCGCCCTACGACCTGGTCGGTGAGTTGGTCTGACCCGATCCGGGTGTGGACGGGTGATCAGAACGACTGGAATACCGCGACCTCGCTCAGGAAGACCGGTCGGAGATCCCTTGGATTGGACGCCTTGAGCCAGGCAAGGACCTGTTCGATGCGTTCGTGGTCCACATCGATCACCAGCACGACGTAGCCGAGCTTGCGGGCCATGTGGTGGGCCCGGTTGAGACTGGAGAGCAGCTCTCCCGTCAGGTCGTCGTGGCGACGCAACAGGGGAATTCCGCGCTCCCGTGCCTTGCGAAGGGCGGAGCCTTCGGCGTGGCCATAGGCATCCAGCAACACCATGGAACGCTGGACCAACAGGTTGGGTGCCAGGGCCTTGGGTGGCCCCAACAGGACCACGCCTGTGGCCCCGGGGACGGCGAGCACGGCGTCTCGGGCGGAGGCATCGTCGGTCACGGTGTCGGGCAGTTCGACCAGCACCTCCTTGTGGTTCCGCGTGGCTTCACGGGCCATGCGAAGGGCAAAAGGGCTGTAGGGCATCAGTCCGACCGAGAGGGGTACGGGAGCGGACAGGACGGCCTGGTCCTTCTGGGCGTCCTGCCCCAGGCCCAAGACCACCAGGGCCACCATGGAAGGCCGGTCTCGCCCGGACTTCTCGGGCTCGTCCAGCGTCGGCACCAGGACGATCCGATGCACCAGCCGCTTGCCGGCGTACACCCGCACATCGACCTCCAGGTCCTCCCGGGCGGTGACGTAGACATCGGCTCCAGGCAGGGCTTCCTTGGAGAGGCCTTGGAGACGGACAGCGAGAGCGGCCGGATCAATCCCTGGTTCGAGCTGGTAACGGGTGGCCTGGGAGGTCCAGGTGCCCTTGGCGTCCTCTCGCTCCTCGGCGGTGCTCTGGAGAAGCTGAGCCTCCTTCAGGACTGCGGGGAGCAACGAGTCGGTCAGCACCTCCTGCAACAGGACGGGCTCGAGGGGGTCGCTCATGGGGGTCATTGGCTTTCGGTCGATCCACTGGCTGGAGATCCAGAGGGTCGACTGGCTCAACAACAAGACCAGCAGGAGTCCGGCCAACAAGAGCAGGAGTGGACGTCTCACGTGACTCAGGGAGCTGTGGAGCCGGCCAGCTCCAGTGCACGGCGAAGCTGTAGATCGACCAGGGCCCGCTCGTGGACCGTCCCCGTAAATCGGGGGGGACCCCGTTCCTCGGCATCCGGAAGGTCCAGGGCGCGCACCAGCTTGAGCAGGCCCTCGCGCTGGCTCTCATCGATGCCACTCAGCGCCGCCAGTTGCTCTTCCAGGCGCTGGGCGGCGGAGGGTCGGGGAGCGGTGCGGTTCTGGATCACGTCGGGCTCGATGCCCCCTTCGACTTCGATAGAGCGGCCAGAAGGCAGGTGGTAGCGAGCCACCGTCAATCGAAGGGCGCTCCTGTCCTGGTACTCGAACACGGACTGGACCGAACCCTTCCCATAGGTGGGCTGGCCGACGATGGTCGCACGTCCCAGATCCTGGAGTGCTCCCGCCACGATCTCGGAGGCCGACGCCGAGCTGCCATCGACCAGGACCACGACTGTCTCCTTCAGCAGGTCCGTCGGCTCGGCCGAAGCGGTGTGGGTCTCACTGGCTCCGGCACTGCGCCCCTGGGTGGTGACGATGGTGCCCTGGTCGACAAGAGCATCCACGATGGCCACGGCCTCCTCCAACAGGCCGCCCGGGTTGTCCCGAAGGTCGATGACCAGTCCTGCCAGGTCTGTGTCGGCCTGGAGCTCGGCCAGGGCTGTGGCGAACTCCTCGCTGGCGTGACGACGGAACTGCTCTACCCGGATGTAGGCCAGGCCGGGTTCCACCAGTTCGCTTCGGACCGCCGGCGCCTGGACCTCGTCCCGCATGACCTGGATCTGAAGTCGCTCATCGGTGCCCTGCCGCTGGATGCCCAGGGTGACGGGTTCTCCTCGAGGCCCACGAACCCGGTCCACCGCCTCGCGAAAGGGGAGGGTGGTGACGTCGGTGCCGTCCACCTCCAGGACCCTGTCATTGCCCCGGATTCCCGCCAGGAAGGCCGGGCCTTCCGGCACGACTTCGACCACCTCCAGACCCCCATCGGCGTGGGGTGTCACCTCGACCCCGATGCCACTGTAGGACCCCTCCGAGTTGCGCAGGAGCTCGGCATAGGCCTCGGGGTCCAGGAACAGGCTGTGGTTGTCCAGGCTGTCCGTCAGGCCCTCGAGGGCCTGGTACACCAGCGCGTTGCTCTCCACCGGCTCCACGTAGAAGCGCTCGACCTGGCTCAGAACCCGGGCGAAGGTGTCCAGGCTCTCGTAGGGGCTGGCCCCTGCCGCATAGGAGGCGCCTACGGTGGCGGCTCCCGCGTAGAGACCCGACCCGAAGATGGTCAGGGTGACGACAAGTGCGGACAGGGTTCGCAGCTTCACAGGTCCAATCCTAACGGTACGAACCCCTCTGGGAAGCCAACACCTGCCGTCTTGGTCTCAGGAGCCCCGCAAGCAGCCTCGCTTGAGCCAGGAAAGGGGGTTCTGGGAGGTGCCGTGGTACTTGACCTCAAAGTGCAGGCGCGGACCCAGGCTGTCGGTCACGCCCGTCTCCCCCACCGGGCCCAGAACGGTGCCAGTGGTGACCTTCTGGCCGGGTTTCACCTGGACCTTGGCCAGGTGGGTGTAGATCGTCGTGTAGTTCCGGCCGTGGTCTACGACGACCGTGAAGCCGAAGCCGTTGAGATGCCGGGTGGTCGCCACATAGCCATCTGCCACCGCACGAACCGGCATGCCAAAGGGCGCCTGGATGTCCAGGCCGCGGTTCTTGGAGCGGGTGCCGGTGTTCGGGTCGGTGTAGTTGCCAAATCCCCGCATCAGGCTGCCCGTGGTGGGACAGGGGAGTTTGCCCTTCAGGGTGGCCATCGGGGGTCCTGAGGCTGTCTCGACCTGGGGCGGAGGGGTGTAGCTGCTACGGCCCAGGGAATCACTCGAACGCTCTCGTTCTGCCAGGGCTTTCAGAGCGAGGGAACGCCGGGTGCGGATCTCTTCCAGGAGGCTCAGCTTTCGAGCCCGGCTGTCCCGCAAGGTGCTTTCCCTCAGCCGCAACTCGGCCTGGAGGGCAGACAGGGCAGCCCGGTCGGACTCCACGCGGGACAGGGCTGCCTCCTTTCGTGCGACCTGGTCCGTGAACTTGCGGAAGCGTGAACGGTCGGACTTGAGGATGGCCAGCAGGTACCGGCTACGGCGCCGCAGGTCGGCGGGGTCATCGGCCGAGAAGATGATCCGGGCGATTCCGCGCCGGTTGAGTCGGTAGAGGGCATGGCAATGGTCTGCGACGACCTGCCTCAATCGTTCCATCGACGCCTGGGACGAGGCCAGGTCGTCCTCGCTGGCCATGCGCTGTTGCGCCAGTTCATCGGAACGACGCCGCAACCCGTCGATTTCCTGCTCGACCCCGGCCATTTCCTTGTCCAGATCTCCAAGCGTGGAGAGGACTTCACGCTCATCCATGCGGGCCTTGGCAAGCTTCCGAGAAGGGTCCTCTTCCTGGGCGTGGGAGACGGAGAACGCCAGAAGCAGGGCCAGCACCAGGGCGCGAATCACGCTGCTGCTCCCCAGAATCGGCGAACGGCGGTCAGGCAGCCCACGACCCCCAGAGTCACCCCGGCCAGTGCCAGCCCAACCAGGTAGGAGAGGGGCAGAAAGGACAGCGTCCCGCCGCCCAGAGTGAGTTCCAGGGATTGCTGCAGCCGCACCAGGAAGAAGTGGTGCAGGCCGTAGACCCCGCCGATGGCCAGTCCTGCGCCCACCAGTCCCTGGACCGCGCCTTCCAGCAAGAAGGGGGTGCTGATGAAGCCCCAGGTCGCACCCACGAGCTTCATGGTCTCCAGTTCAGGTCGTCGGGTGTAGACCACCAGGTGCATGGCGTTGGCCACCAGGAACACCGACGCGGTGAGGATGAGCCCCCCAAGAGCCACCCCCAACACCTGGAGCAGATTCAGGAAGGTGTTGAAACGCTGGACCCACTCCTGTCCGTAGTCCACCTCCTCGAAGTCCGGACCCTTGAGTCGGTCGGCAAAGGAGGCGACCTCGCTTGGACCGGTCAGGTGCTCCTGGAGCGTGATCTCCAGAGAGGCAGGAAGTACTCCCTCGCCGAGCTCGCCCAGGATGTTCTGGACCTCTGGAACCTTCTTGGAGAGGTAGTCCCTGGCCTCTTCTTCGGAGACGTACCGGATGCCGTCGACCTCGCTCAGGCGGGCGATGTCGTCCTTGATGGCGAACCGTCGATCCACCGGCACGTCGCTGTAGAAATAGGCCGAGACGTGCACGTCCCGTTCCCAGGAGGAGACGATGCCCTCCAGGTTCACGATGACGGTCAGGTAGACGCCGGCGAGCATCAGGGCAGCTGCAATGACCCCCGATGCCACAAGGTTCAGGGACAGGTTCTCCCACAGCGAACGCATGGTCCGTCGCAGGATGTGGCGTCCGGTGCTGCTCATGGGGACACCAGGCAGCCACCGTCAAAGTGCAGACGACGGGCTGGAAAGCGGTTCATCAGGGCGGCATCGTGGGTGGCGATCACAATGGTCGTGCCACGGAGGTTGACGGCTCGGAGTATCTCCATGACCTCGACCGCCATGGCACCGTCCAGGTTCCCGGTGGGTTCGTCGGCCAGGATGATGGCAGGGTCGTTGATGATGGCCCGGGCGACCGCCACGCGCTGCTGCTCTCCCCCGGAGAGCGCGGCAGGCAGGCGAGCTTCCTTGCCCTGGAGGCCCACCGTGTTGAGCACGGCACGGACCCTGCGATCGATCTGGGAGCGTTCCGTGCCCAGGACCTCGAGCGCCAGGCCCACGTTGTCGTGCACGTTGCGGCTGGGGATCAGCTTGAAGTCCTGGAAGACGACGCCGATGTTCCGCCGCAAGTAGGGCAGTTGCCGGCCATTGAGCTTCGAGGCGTCGACCCCCCCGACCAGCAGCTTGCCGGAGGTGGGTTGTTCAGCGCCGTAGAGCAGGCGCAACAGCGTGCTCTTCCCCGCGCCGGAGGGGCCGGTCACGTAGCTGAACTCCCCTTTGGGCAACTGGAAGCTGACGTTGTCCAGGGCTGGAACCTGACCGTAGGACTTGTGGACGTGGTAGAGGCGGATCATGTTGTCCGCCTGCTGAAGGGGCCCTGGCCCAGGACCAGGTCGATGAGTTCGACCGGTTCAGGAGGTGACCCCAGAAAGCGGGTTCCAACCCGGTGAAAGCGGTCCAGGTTGTCTGTCACCAGGTATCGCGTCTGGCGTCCCTGGCCGTTGCTCAGCAGGCCCTGGGCGGTGAGCGCCTCCTGGACGACACGGGCTGTGGCCGTTGCGGAATCCACCAGGGTCACGCCAGGCAAGGCCTGGGAGATGGCGCTTCGTAGCAACGGGTAGTGGGTACAGCCGAGAATGACGGTGTCCGGTTCGGAGGAGAGAGTCCCCAGGTATTTCTGTGCGACCTTGGTGGCGATCTC
Organism: uncultured Enterobacterales bacterium; assembly: GCA_964567625.1. Classification (GTDB taxonomy): domain Bacteria; phylum Myxococcota_A; class UBA796; order UBA796; family CAJQPC01; genus CAYFPX01. Next base: position 16,989 of record CAZMNK010000087.1, read on the forward strand.
TCCCTTATGCCACCCTTCCTCGGCCAGGTGAACGAAGAGGGGACAGGCCACTGCCGTGGCACTCACCCCTGCGGCAGTGAGGAGTTGCTGATAGCGCCCCCCGCGCACGGTTCCTTCGGTGCCGAGAACGGCAATGCGCTTGTTGCGGGTGTGGACCAGAGCCTCCTGGACACCTGGGGCGATTACCCCAAAAATCGGCAGTCCCAGCGCATCTCCGGTTTCTCGCAGAGCCTCGAGGGCGAAGGTGGTGGCGGTGTTGCAGGCCACCACCATTGCCTTGACGTCCTGGGCCACCAGGGCATCGGCGACCTGGCAGGCGTATCGAAGCACGGTCCGGGGTGACCGGGTGCCGTAGGGCACGCGCGCAGTGTCCCCCAGGTAGACCAGGGACTCGTCGGGAAGCTGGTCAGCCAGCGCCGCCAGGACCGTCAAGCCGCCGATCCCCGAGTCGAAGACGCCGATGGCGCGGTCGTCTGGCATCACACGCCGGATACCTCTGCAGGTCTGAGTCCACCCGTGATAACGCCTCTCGCGATGAACCGGACTACGATCGCTGTATATGGGGGGAGCTTCAATCCACCCCATGTGGGGCACGCGCTGGTGGCTGCGTGGTCTCTCTGGACGGGGCAGGCTGACCGGGTGTGGCTTGTGCCCACGTTTCGCCATGCCTTCGACAAGACCCTGGCACCCTTTGAAGAACGGCTCGCGCTTTGTCGGGCCCTTGCCCGGGACGTGGGGGATCGCATCGAGGTTCAGACCCTGGAGGCCGAGCTTCCCGTCCCCAGCTACACCGTGGACACCTTGCGGACCCTGCGCAACCGCCACGCGGATGTCCGACTACGGCTGCTGGTGGGCGCCGATGTCCTGGACCAGGTCGACGAGTGGAAAGACTGGCCGGCCATCGTGGAGGAGTTCGCGCCCATCGTTGTGGGGAGAGCGGGGTATCCGGAGGTGGAGGGAGCGCCGACCTTTCCCGGGGTGACCTCGACCGACCTCCGGGAGTGGCTTGCCGCGGGGAAATCCGTCCACGGCCTGGTGACGGCCTCGGTCGAGGCGCTGTTGCCCGGTTCCTATGGGGAGCCACGGAATGGGTGACCTGCTCTACCTCTACGATATCGATGGCACTGTCCTCAGCACCGGTGGCGCGGGCCGCCTGGCCCTGAACCAGGCCTTTGAGGCGCTCTACGGGATCAGCAATGCCTTTGAAGGCGTGTCCTTTGCCGGGGCCACCGATCCGGGGATCGCAGCCCAGGCCTATGCCCTGACTGGGGTGCCCTTCGACGGGGCCGCCCTGGAAAACCTGCAGACGAAGTACCTGGCGGGTCTCCCCGGTGTGCTGGCCTCCAAGCGCTCCCAGATGGTGCTCCATCCGGGCGTGGAACAGGCTCTCAAGGCCACTGATCGGCTGGGCACCAATGCCTTGCTGACTGGAAACTGGCGGGAGGGTGCTCGTCAGAAGCTCTCGCAATTCGGACTCTGGGAGACCTTTGCCCTGGGGGCCTTTGGAGACGATTCCGGCATCCGAAACGACCTGGTTCCCGTGGCAGAGACCAGGGCGCGGGACATGGGAATCCAGGTCAGTCGCACGATCGTGATCGGCGACACTCCCTCCGATGTCGCCTGCGCACGGGCTGGAGGCGCCATCGCGGTGGCCGTGTTGACCGGTTGGAGCTCCCGGTCAGCCCTGGAAGCCGCCGGACCCGATCTGCTCCTCGAGGACCTCGAGACAGGCCTGGGAGACCTGCTCCGGATCGCGTGATCAGTTCCGGTGGGTCCAGTAGCCGACGTGGACGTCGGCTGACCAGTTGTCTGTGGCCCCCCCCATCACCAGGGCGCCCAGTTCCGGGTCGTTGGCGACCATCGGCCACACAGCCGGGCCTTCCAATGCACCGGAACTGTCTCCAGCCAGGCAGTTGTCTGCGGGCGTCCAGGAACCGTCGGAGAGGTTGAAGATCTCCCCACAGGGAATCGGGGGCGATGCGTATTCGTCCAAGAAGGGCACGAAGGGCACCCAGGACAGAGAGGTCACACCACCGACCACCAGGACCCGGCCACCGGTCAGGGCCACGGCGGCGTGTCCTGCTCGCCCGATGTGCAGGTTGTTGACCTCGGTGAAGCTGCGCTCGTTGTGGTCGTAGACCCAGGCCCTGTTTGAGGCGTCCAGCTGGTCGTCGAAGTCGAGGATGTCTGCGCCGACCGACACACCCCCTGCGATCAGGACCTTGCCCTCCTCCAGGTAGGTGAGGGTGTGGTGGCCCAGGTCGATGGGCAGTTCCGAGGAGAGCTTGTCGACGTCTTCGTTGGGTGCCGCCAGGTAGCAGCTGTCCAGGGTGTACCAGCTGGTCAGGGTGACGTCGATGCCGCCGCAATGCAGCACGCCTTCGGTTGTCCCCAGGATGTCTGCAGCCCCGTAGACACCGATCTCATAGGGGCCAAGCTTCTGGAATTTGCGCTCGCTGCGGTCGAAGTAGTCCACGTACGACACTGGACCGGGGGAGCCATTCAGGGCGCTCTTGCCCCAACCGCCGAAGAGCACCACGTCGCCCTGGTAGTTCTGGACGGCAATGTGGTCGTGCCGCTCCTCCCCCAGCCAGGCGTCGGAGTCCAGTTGCTCCATGTCGCCGGTCTCCGGATCAAAAAAGAAGGCGTCGCCGGTCACGTTCGTTCCGTCGAGCCAGTTGGCGGAGCCCCCGGCCACCAGGACCTGTCCCGCCAGCTCGTCCACATCGTTGAGGGTGGTGGCCGTCAGTCCGACCCGGGCGGTCTTGCTGGAACCCCCATCGGTGTACGTGGGCATCGTGCCGATCTCATGGAACTCCGGGTCTTCTTCGGGACTGCCCAGGTCCAGCAGCGAGATGGTGTCAAAGGTCTCGTCGGTGCCGCCGCCGATGGTCAGGTCCACCCCGCCAAACAGCAGGAAACGGCCATCGCCCAGAGCCGTCAACGCGCCCTTGAAGACCCCAAGCTTGCTGTCTCGCTCCGTCAGCCAGCCCATGGCGTCGACCTCGCCCACCCAGATCGGGACGCTCTGCTCGGCGCCATCCACGATGGAGATCGGTCCAGTCCGGCCGAAGGACGTGACCTGGTGGTTGGTGCTGCCGCGGTAGCTGATCGTGGCCCCGTCGAGCAGGTCCAGTCCCCCCAGGAGGATCTGGTCGCCATTCAGGGTCATCTCCTGGTACACGTCGTTGTTCGAGCCCTGGACCTGCAGGGTGTGGGTGTCGACGTCGAAGAAAGGGTCCTGGTTCTTCTCTGCCGTGACCGGTACCAGTTCCAGGCTGTAGGAAGCACCGTCGTCGGTGCCTGTACAGGCGGTGCCCAGTCCAAGGCCCCATGCGATCCCCAGGACAACCATGGCTACTCCCTCTGTCGGCGGAGGGTAGAGTCCCCCGCGAGGAGGTGTCAACCGTCTCGTGTTGTGGATTCAGTCTCCAAGGTTGGCGGGCATTCAGGGGCTCGTACATGGCTTCACGGGCCGGTCTGGGGGTGTCTGCCAGGGGCCACTGTCTTCTCTCAACCTGGCGCCTCGCCCCGGGGCGTCGCCAGGTGAAGTCCAGGAGAACTGGGCTCGGGTCAGGGCACAGCTCGGGCTGCCCGGGGCGCCCATTGCCCGGGTGACCCAGGTTCATGGGTGTGTGGTGGTGGATGGCGACCTGGCGGGGGAAACCGACCTTGTGGTGGGGACGGGCGATGCGGTGGTGGTCACCCGTCCCGCGATCATTGCGGCGGTACGGGTTGCGGACTGTGTACCGGTCCTTCTGGCTGCGCCGGGAGGGGTTGCGGCGGTCCATGCTGGCTGGCGGGGCACGGCTGCTGCCATCGTTCGGGCCGGGGTGACAGCACTGTGCGAGCGAACCGGGGCGTCTCCGAGCCAGGTCGTGGCGGCCATCGGCCCCTGCATCAGCGTGGACGCCTATGAAGTGGGGGATGAGGTTGTCGCCGGTGTGGGCGCTGTGGTCCCCAGGGACGTCTTTGTCCGAGAGGGCAGCGGTCGACCTCATGTGGACCTCAAGGCCGCAAATGCATGGCTGTTGCGGGAAGCGGGGGTCGAAGAGGTCGATGTCCTCCCCCACTGCACCCACGGCGATCCGGCGTTCTTCTCCCACCGGCGTGAGGGGCCGAACACGGGGCGCCAGGCGGGGGTCATTGCATGGTCGGGTTGAGCCTGGGCTGGCTGATCCTCGCCTGTGGACCGGCGGAACAGGCCATGCTGGACCCGTATACGAGGTCGCTGTCTGCCTATGACGCGGGTCGGGCCGCCCTGGACCGCGGGGAGTCGCAGGCGGCGGTGATTGCCCTTGAGGCGGCGGTGAAGGCGGATCCCCGGAGTCCCGAGTTGTGGCTCTGGCTCGGGCGTGCCCAGGCCGCTGCAGGGTCGCCAGGAGACGCGGTCCAGGCGGCGGGCCAGGCTCTGGCTCTGCACCCCGGGTGGGGGGTTGCCCTCTACAACCGGGCGTGCTGGCGGGTGCGTGCAGACCAGTTGGAACTGGCGGTTGTGGACCTGGAGGCAGCCCTGTCCACGGGGGAGGTGGGACCGCTCCAGGCGGCGGTAGACCCGGACCTGGATCCCCTGCGTGCCCATCCAACCCTCTCTGCGCGGGTGCCTGGGCGAGGACTCCCGGTGATGGTGGAAGGGTCCCCAGAGTCTGTCTTCTGGGACTCTGACTGGACGCTGACCTTGTTGGTAAGCAGTCCGTTGGAGGCTTCGGTTGTGGTCAACTGGGAGGGACCTGCACCCCCGGGCCTGACCCTGCGAAGGGTGGTCGAGGATGTCTCCTACGAGGGGCAGGAGGTCCGGCGGTCGATCTCGTGGACCTGGCGGGTCGGGACCGCTCACGAGGGAGAAGTGGGTCCGCTGCGGGTTCGGAGTGCCGGGTTGGAGGGCCTGACGGATCCGATCGAAGTCCGTTTCCTGACCCCTCCAGATGCCCCGGTGGTCAGCACCAGTGAACCGGAATTGAGCCTGGTCTCCGAGCTGTTCGGGCACCTGGTGGAGGCCGAACCTGTTCGAGAGGGGGACCTGGTGCGGGTACGGGTGAGTACGGGCGATCGCGTGTCGTGGGAGCCACGCCCGGACCGCGTGGTCCGAACCGAACTGCGGGAAAAGGGCCAGGTCCTCTGGACCGGTTGGGAGGCCCATGCTCCCTCGGGGACCGGACTCACAGTCGCCCGGGGAAACAGCGTGATCTTCCAGGGGCCATTGCCCTAGCGAGGGCCTCAGTGCCCTGGGGGACCTCGATTGCCTGCGGTGGCTGGCTATTCGATCGAGGTGGGCCCCGCCCCGGTGTCGCCGGTGTCGCCAGTGTCGGCGTCGGCGTCCGTGTCGGTGTCGGTGTCCGTGTCGGTGTCCGTGTCGGTGTCGGTGTCGGTGTCCGTGTCGG
>CAZMNK010000088.1:0-22269 GCA_964567625.1 uncultured Enterobacterales bacterium
GAGCGCCTGGGCGGAGCCCTCGGCCAGGGTCTCCAGGTGGGAGCCGAAGTCGGTGGCGCAGATACTCAGGAAGGTGCCACCGGTGGCCAGGCTGGCCTCGTAGTAGCCCGCGCCGTAGTCCGCACCGCCACCGCTTCCGCCACAGCCGCTGGGGTAGTCGCCGGCGATGGCGTGCATGACCAGGTCGTCGGTGTCATCCTTGAGGCTCTGGAAGAGGCTGACGTAGTAGTTGTAGGAGTTCGGGCTCTGCTCCGGCTCATCGGAGACGGACACCAGGTTCAGGGTCGCCTCTTCGCGGTAGAAGCCGCTGTTGCAGCTGGCGTCGCCCTCGCCACCGTTCCTGAGGGCTGCCTCGAACACGCTGAACAGGCGCTCGGTGTTGGAGCCGTAGCCGCCCATGTTGACCATGTCGCCGAAGAGGCTCTTCTGCTGCTCTTCGCTGTAGTCGCCGTCCACATAGGTCGGGCCACCACTGTAGACGCAGCCGTTGTCGGCTGTGACGCCGGAGACGTGGTAGTCGGCGTCCATCTTGGCGAGGGTCTCGATGAAGACATCGAAGTTGGTGAGGACGTTGTTGATGTTGTCGTACATCGAGCACGACCAGTCCATGGAGAACATGATGTCGGTCTGGCCCTCGATGGGCTGCTCGTACACGTCGGTGTTCTCACCGTAGAGCTCGCCGCCGCCGGTCTGCTGGGCCAGCACGGTCGGGGTGAACGGGTCGGAACTGTTCACCGTCAGGTAGCCGACGTCCTGGTACTCATCGATGGGGGCGTACTCGACCCAGACCTGGACCGCAGCACCCGGAACCACTGTCCAGGGCATCTCGCCGTTCAGATCCTCGCTCTCATCGAAGAACAGGTCGGTGGAGCCGGTGTTGTAGTCGAAGCTCTCGACACTCAGGTCGGCGTTTCCGATATTCGAGATGGTGATGGGCTGCAGGTTGTCGCAGCCGATGTAGAGCGTGCCGAATTCGTAGTCGGTGGGGTCGACGTCGATGACCGGGGCGATGCCTTCACCGGTCAGAACGACGGGAACGGTCTGCTCGTCCGGGTCATCCGAGTCGATGTGGAGCCGGGTTGAGTCCACCGCCGAGGTCTCGGGGGAGTAGGTGACCGAGAAATTGGTGCTCTGGCCCGGAGGGACCAGGACGGACCCGATGGTGCCGATGTCGTAGGGCGCCGTGGGGTCTTCCAGGAGGAGGTCCAGGATGTGCAGCTCCCCGTCTCCCTCGTTGGAGATGGTGATGATCGCGGTCTGCTCGGCACCGGTGCCGACCTCGAGCATGCCGAAGTCCACCTCGGTGGGGTTGACGGCAATGTCGGGAACCGCGTTGTCCTCGAGTTCTGCCCGCGCGTCGGGATCCTGGATGATCTCGTACTCATTGCAGCCAATTGTCGTCAGGCCAAGGATGGCGAGGAGAGTGGGGGTACTCACCATGGGGACGCTCCGTCGTGAGAGACAGGTGGGGGGATCGCCGGGAATATACGCGACCTGAAGACAGGCTGTGACAACACTAATTGGACCTCTGGGGAGAAGGTGCAAATTCTTGTACGAATTCACGGTCTTCAGTGCTGTTGAAGTGCCCGAGACCTCCCGCTCAGCGTACCACCGTTCCTGGGGACACGTCCGTGGGAATTGTGGCCAGGTCGACCACGTCCTTGCCACCTGCCGCCAGGATCATGCCCTCGGACACCACGCCGCGGAGCTTGGCCGGCTTCAGGTTGGTGACCACGATCACCGTCCGGCCGACCAGTTCTGTCGGCTCGAATCGACCGGCGATTCCGGCCACGATGGTCCGGGGAGACTCTTCCCCCACATCAACGGTCATCACCAGGAGGCGGTCGGCGTTGGGGTGCTTTTCGGCGGTCTGTACCTGGCCGGTCTTCAACTCCAGCTTGGAGAAATCGTCGAAGCTGATCGGGTCCTTGGTCTCCATCTTGGGTGTCTCCTTGGCGGGCTTGGGTTCGGGTTCGGGTTCAGGGGCGTCCTGGTTGGTGGTCGCGGCCTGGGCAGCCATGGCCTCGACGACGATGGCGGGTAATTCCGTCAGGCGAGGGAACAGGGGTTCGCCCAACTCCAGGGCCAGGCCCTCGGTCAGCTGGTCCAGCCGGGCCAGGCTGGCGAGGCCGTCTCCGGACAGTTCGGGAAGTTCGGTCCCCAGGCGGGACAGCAACTCGGGGCCCTTGACCGGGCAGACCGGCGTGAGCAGTGTTCCAGCCACCCGGCAGAGTTCCAGCACCAGCCGCATGACCGTTCCCAGGCGAGCCTTGTCGCCGGTTCGATTCAAGGTCCAGGGCTCCTGGGTGTCGACGTACTTGTTGCCGGCAGCCGCCAGTTCCATGCAGGCTCCAAGGGCGTCCTTGAAGCGCAGGGTGGTGCAGGCCTCGTCGAACCGGGCCACCACGTCTGCTGCCAGCGCGAACAGCGCCTGGTCCTCCTCGGTGAGCGCCCCGAGAGCCGGGACGGTGCCGCCCAGCCACTTTCGGGTCATGGACAGGGTCCTGTGGGCCAGGTTGCCCAGGTCGTTGGCCAGCTCGGCGTTGTAGCGGACCAGGAAGCCCTCGTAGCTGAAATCCCCGTCGGCCCCAAAGGCGATCTCGCGAAGGAAGTAGTAGCGGGTCGCGTCCACGCCAAAGGCATCGACCAGCAGGTTGGGATCGATCACATTGCCGTAGGACTTGCTCATCTTCCGGCCACCGGAGGTCAGCCAGCCATGGGCGTAAAGGCAATCCGCTGGCTCGAGTCCCATCGCGAAGAGCATCGTCGACCAGTAAAGCGAGTGGGTGGTCAGGATGTCCTTGCCCACGAGGTGGTAGTCCGCGGGCCAGTGAGCCTGGAAGCGGTCTTCGAGGGCCGGGTCCCCCGAGCGGTAGCCGGGTGCCGAGATGTAGTTGATGAGTGCGTCGAACCAGACGTAGGTGACGAAGTTCTCGTCCCATGGGATGGGAATGCCCCAGGGCAGGCGGGTCACCGGACGGGTGATGCACAGATCACCGACCTCCTTGCGCAGCAGCCCCAGCACCTCGTTTCGTCGGGCCTCGGGCCGGAGGAAGTTCGGGTGGTCCTCGATCCACTGCCGGAAGCGATCCGCGTACTTCGACATTCGAAAGTAGAAGTTTTCCTCGGCCAGCCACTCGACTTCCAGGCCGGTGTCCGGGCACTTGCCGTCGACCAGTTCTTCTTCGGTCCAGAACCGCTCGGCCGAGGTGGAATACCAGCCATCGTAGCTGTCCTTGTAGATGTCTCCCTGGTCGTAGAGCGTCTGCAGGATTCGCTGGACCACCTTGATGTGCCGGGGTTCCGTGGTCCGAATGAAGTCGTCGTGGCTGCACATCAGCCGGTCAAAGAGTTCACGAAAGGGCACCGAGAGCTCGTCGCAGTGGGCCTGGGGCGACACGCCTCGGGCCAGCGCGGTCTGGTAGACCTTCTGACCGTGCTCGTCGGTTCCGGTCAGGAAGAGCACCTTCTTTCCCCGCAGCCTTTGCCAGCGGGCGATCGCATCCGCAGCCACCGTCGTGTAGCCATGGCCCAGGTGGGGCTCGCCATTGACGTAGTAGATGGGCGTGGTGATGAAAAAGGTGTCTTCTGCCATGGGCTCGGCTCCAGGACCGGTGCCGGACTAACGCGCACCCTTGGCCCGGGTGGACTCACGCGATAGTGCGCGGCCGATGATTCACGCTGTCGGCTGGTCCAACACCACCTTTGAGCCCGCTCGCCCGGGTCGCCTCTGCCGTGGGCGGGAGCGGTGGGTTGAGGCCTGGGAGGAGGAACAGGCGCCGAGTCTGTGGCGACTGGTTCTTTCCGGTGCGGTCTTTACAGACGACTCTGCACGGGACGCCCTGCGAGGTCTGACCCGGTGTGGCGTGGACATCGGGGGGATGCTCAAGGCGTTGTTTCCCGAGGACTCCCTTCTCGCCTTCAAGGAAGAAGGAGAGTTGGCTCGGATCCCCGACTATGTCGAGACCGAAGACCAGTGGTGGGCCTGGCGGTCAGGAGGACAGCGCCGGGATCCCTGTCAGCGGTGGCGGTCGGTCGTGGAGGATCCCGAGGAGATCGGGCGCCTGGTGGCCGAGGACCTGGTGGATGGATTCCTGGTACTGGAAGAGAACGGGCAGTTGAGCGAGGAGCAGGAGGAGTCCCTGTTCCTGCTGACGGGCCATGGAGACAGCAGCAGCTGGCCTGTGGAACGCTTCCAGCCCCTGGCCCTGGACACGGTTCTGGGAGGTGTCAAGGCGATCATCTGCGTGCACCTGGACAAGCACGGGCCGGCGATCGGCGTCTACACCCGGGAGCCCATCGATCGGGACACCGCCATCGTGGCCGTGACGGAAGGTTCGGGTTGTCTGGCTGTGCCATTTGCCATCCCGCCGATGCTCGCCCGTTGGGATCGCGCACTTCGGGAACTTCGGGATGTCTGGGACGAAGAGGCGCGGGGCCCCTTCCCTGTTCCTCGTTCCCAGGAGCCGGACCCCCGGTGGGGGCGTCGTCGCCGCCGTCGGAACGCTCCGCCGGAAGCCCAGGAGGCCGCCCAAGCTGCGGCACCCGTCGAGAAGGACCTGCCGCCCGAACAGGACGACGCGGCCCAGGAAAAGCCGGCACCGACCGGCGAGGAATAGGCGCCTAGTCCACGTACCCAAGGGCCCGGAGCTTGTCGAAGGTCTCCGGCCCGGGAATCGCGGTGGTCGCCGCCGCTGGCCGTGGACCCAGTCCGCCTCGCAGACCCTCCAGGCGGCGAGCGAAGGCCAGGGCTTGTTCCCGGTTTGCCGGGTCGGTGGAGAGCTCTTCATCCTCCCAACCCTGGGGGTCCAGGGACCAGAGGGTGGCGACCTTCTGTGTCCCGTCCGGGGACAGGGCGACGGTCAGCCGGTGGTCCTCGGTGACCAGCGAGATCTCGGGGGGGCCATAGAGCAGGTCTTCGCTGACCACCGCTCTTCCCGTGATGGGGGTCCCGGATCGGGCAGAATCCAGCAGGTCCCCGCTGTCCTGGAGCAGGGCCTCCACGAGATCCTGGTGACCGACCAGGGTGTCGTTTCGGCCGGGTTGGACCCCAGGGGCCCGGATCAGGAGGGGTACCTGGGTCACCACCGACCGCAGGGTGTGGCCGTGCTCATACCGGCCGAACTCCCAGAATTCCTCGCCGTGGTCCGAGGTCAGGGCGAACACGGTGTGCGCCCAGGCCTCCCGCGCCTTCAAGCCGGCGAGCAGGGCTCCTGTGGCCGCATCGACCTGGAGGATCTCCTCGTCGTAGGCGGCGGACAGGTAGGCCTTGTCGGGGTCGGGCGGAACGACCTGCTGGAGAATCATCCGGGTGACCAGGTCCTCACCCAACGGCACATCCCGCTTGTGGGGCAGTCCGGTGGTGAAGGTGCCCGCGAACGGGGCGGGTATCTGGTAGTCGGAGTGGGGTTCCATGACGTGCAGCACCAGCAGCGCCGGCCGGCGGTCCTCGTCCAACCAGGCCAGCCCCGCCTCAAAGGTGGCATTGGCGGTCCGGTGGTCCACGGGCCCCGCACCCTCGTAGTCGTAGACATCAAAACCCTGGTGCAGGTTGAATTCTGGGGCCATGAAGGCGTTGTTGATGAATGCTGCTGTTCGGTAGCCTCGGGCCTGGAAGCGCTCGGCGAGTGTTTCGAAGCGGTCCTCCAGGCTTCCGTAGAGATCTGGATCCCGGTAGTCCCGCACCACCCGGTGCTCCGACGTTGCCAGGCCGGTGAACAACGTGGCGGTGGCGGGCAGAGTCCAGGAAGAGGAGGCATAGGCCCGGGAGAACCAGGTCGCTTCCCGGGTAAAGGCATCCAGGTTCGGGGTGGTCTCCCGGTCGTGGCCGGCGAAGTGCATCCTGTCTGCCCGCAGGGTGTCCACGATGACCAGCACCACGTCGGGGTGCTCTGCATCGACCCGGGGCACGGCGCAGACACAAGCCAACAGCGAGAGCAGTCCCATCGACCGGACCCTATCCCAGCGGTGGATTAGGAGGTCGTTGGAGGGCCCGAGTGGGCGGACTGGCTGGCATCATCCACTTTCGGGGAAACCCGCCGAAGCCTGAATCCATCGCCCGGATGTCAGGCGCAGTGGCCCATCGGGGACCGGATGACGAGGGCATCTGGATCCAGGGTCCCGCTGCCTTTGCCCAGCGCCGCTTTGCGGTGAGCCCGACTGGCCGCAGACAGCCGGTGGTGGACCCGCCGGACCTCCTGATGCTCGATGGCCGCCTGGTCACGCCCTCGCTGGACCACGATGTGCGTTTGGCGGGTCGCGAGCCCCTGAGTGCCAGCGATGCGGACCTGGCACTGGCCGCCTGGAAGGCCTTCGGGCCTGAGTGTGTGGGGCGCTTTCACGGCTCCTTTGCCCTGGCGGTGTGGAGTGCACGGGATCGGGTGCTTCACCTGGTGCGCGACAAGGCGGGGGTGAAGCCCCTGTTCTATGCCTGGCGGGACGGACGCTTCGCTTTTGCATCCGACCTGCGGGCCTTGCTGCAGCTGTCCTGGGTGAGCCGGGATCTCGCCCACGAAGAGTTGGCCGAGTACCTGTCCTTTCGGTACACCCATGCCCCGCGAACTCTGCTCCGGGATGTGAAACAGGTGCCACCGGGACACCTGGCTCGGATCGATGGAACCGGGGTTCGACTGCTGCGTTGGTGGGCGCCGGGGTACTGCGATCCGGGGGCTGATCCGCCGGATGAGGACAGTGCCGCAGAGAGCCTGGAGCACGAACTCGGACGAGCTGTCGAACGGCGACTTCCAGGAGGTGGGGGACCTGTCGGAGTCCTGCTGTCCGGCGGGGTGTCCTCTTCTTCGCTGGTGGCGTTGGCCACCCAGAGTGGGTGCCCGGTGCACACCTGGAATGTCTCTTTTGCGGACGGAGGAATGGACGAGGCCGCGGTCGCCGGGCGTGTGGCCAAGCTGTACGGGACCGAGCACCACACGGTGCGGGTGGGACGCCAGGACTTCCTGGAGGCGCTCCTGCCCATGGTGGAGGCCATGGGTCAGCCGGTGCCCTCGCCGGCTGTGGTGCTCCAGTCCGTCCTGTTTCACCAGGCCTCGGAACACGTTCGAGTGCTGCTCTCCGGTTCGGGGAGCGACGAGATTCTCGGGGGGGCGATGGCCACGCGGCTCATGCAGGAGCTGCGGGCAGCGCGAGTGGCTGCTCACCTGCCGGGCGGTGCACGCGCTGCGCTGAGTCGCGTGGTGTCAGCGGTCGGCCGACGGGGGGCCGTGACAGAACCTCACAGCTACGGACTGACCCGGCTGGTGGGTGGTTCGAATGTGTTTGATGTCGAGTTCCGGATGCGGCTTCTCCGGGACCCGGCCCATGTGCGTCCCGGCATGCGCCACAGGATGTTGGAGCCTCTCTACAACGAGGTGCGAACCGACCCGATCAATGCGGTGATGCACGCCTATTTTCGCGGATGGCTGGCCGAGGATGAACTGTCCTGCGCCGATCGGGCTGCGGCCCTGGCAGGGGTGGAAATGCGTCTGCCGATGCTGGACGAGGACGTGGTCGCCCTCTGCTCAGGGTGGCCGTCCAGCGCCAAGATCAAGCGAAGGCGAGGTCGCTGGTACGGCAAGTGGCCCCTGAGGAGCCTGGTGGAGCGGACCGTCCCCTCCCAGCTGGTGTGGCGGCCCAAGCGAGGCCAGCCCTACCCCCTGGGGGACTGGATCCGAGGAGAAGGAGAGGCTTTTCTCTGGGAGCGGACAGAATCGGTCTGCGAGGATCCACTGGGACTGTTTCAACCGGAAGCCATCCGCGAGCTTGCCAGGCAGCATGCAAGGGGCGAAGCGGACCACGGACCTCGATTGTGGACCCTGTTCTTCCTGGATCTCTGGTGGCGGCAGCTCCGGTAGAGGCAGAGATAGCTCTCAAAGGACTTGCCAAACCCTCCATTGCACGTAAGATTGCGTTCTGTAGAACCAAGCTCTAACGTGCACGTAAGGGTTATCATTGATGCCCCCTGAGACAACCAGCGAGGCCACTCTGCGGATTGGTGAACTGGCTCGGCGAACGGGCAAGACCAACCGTACGCTGCACTTCTACGAGGAGTTGGGGCTCCTGGCCCCGATGTCCCGGACCAAGGGCGGATTCCGGATCTACGCGTAACACACTGTCTTGCGGGTGCGCTGGATCGAGCGACTGAAGGAGCTCGGCTTCTCCCTGCAGGAGATCGCGGCCTTTCTCTCGGACCTCAAGGCCGAGGACTCGGGCCCGGCCAGCATGACCCGGCTGAGGGACTTCTACGAGGCCAAGGTCTTTGAGACCCGGGCCGCCATGCGGCGCCTGGCCGTCCTGGAAGAGGACCTCCAGCACTCGCTTTCCTACCTTGATGGATGCAGAACCTGCGACCTCCTGACCCACCGTTTCACCTGTGGTGACTGCCATGAGGAGCCCCACGAAGGCGTGGCGGTCCCGGAAATGGTGGCTGCGGTCCACGACCTGAACTGACTTTACTGGAGAGTCCCGACCATGTCGGTGAAATTGCCTATCTACCTCGACAATCATGCAACCACGCCCCTGGATCCCCAGGTCCTGGATGCGATGATGCCGTACCTGACCGACCACTTTGGAAACCCGGCCAGCCGGAACCATGCCTTTGGCTGGCAAGCGTCGGAAGGGGTCAACAAGGCTCGCGAACAGGTGGCCAATCTCATTGGCGCCACGCCCAAGGAGATCGTCTGGACCTCCGGTGCCACCGAGTCCGACAACCTCGCCATCATCGGGGCCGCTCGGTACAACAGCCGCAAGGGCAAGCACATCATCACCACGGCCATCGAGCACAAGGCCGTGCTGGATGCCTGTCATGCCCTGGAGGGCGAGGGCTACGAGGTCACCTTCCTCGGGATCGATGACTCTGGTGTGGTCAAGGTCGAGGACGTGGAGGCGGCCATTCGCGATGACACCCTCCTGGTGTCCGTCATGCTCGCCAACAACGAGATCGGCACCATCCAGCCCATCGCCGAGATCGGCGCCCTGTGCCGAGAGCGCGGAATCATCTTCCACTGTGACGCGGCCCAGGGCCTGGGCAAGGTGCCCATCGATGTGACCGAGATGAAGGTGGACCTGATGAGCCTGTCCGCACACAAGATGTACGGGCCCAAGGGCATCGGAGCCCTGTACGTCCGCCGGGGACGGCCGCGGATTCGGATCGAACCGCTGATTCACGGAGGTGGCCACGAGCGCGGCATGCGTTCCGGCACCCTGTCGTCCCACCAGATCGTCGGATTCGGCAAGGCGGCGGAGCTGGCGCTCCAGGGGCTCACCAACGGAGAGACCGATCGGATCCGGGCCCAGCGGGACCGGCTCTGGGCAGCGATCCAGAAGGGCCTGGACCATGTCTACATCAATGGCTCCATGGAGCACCGGCTGTCCAACAACCTGAATGTCTCCTTTGCCTTCTGCGAGGGCGAGGCGATCATGATGGCGATCAAGGACGTCGCGGTGTCCTCGGGTTCGGCCTGTACCTCGGCCAGTCTGGAGCCCTCCTATGTGCTGCGAGCCCTTGGGGTGACCGAGGACCTGGCACACACCTCGATCCGGTTCGGCCTTGGGCGCTTCAACACCGACGAGGAGATCGACTTCGTCGCCAAGCTCGTCGTGGACAAGATCAACGATCTGCGGGATATGAGCCCGCTCTACGAGATGGTCAAGGAAGGCATCGACCTGAAGTCCATCCAGTGGGAAGCCCACTAAACCTCTTTTTCCCTTCTCTTCTTCTCCCGTCTCTTCTTTCGTCAGGAGTCCGACACCATGGCCTACAGCGACAAGGTCATCGACCATTTTGAAAACCCACGCAACATGGGCTCACTGGACAAGCAAAGCGATGAAGTCGGAACCGGCCTTGTGGGGGCACCGGCATGTGGCGATGTCATGAAGCTCCAGTTGCACATCAACGATGATGGCATCATCGAGGACGCCAAGTTCAAGACCTTCGGCTGCGGCTCGGCCATCGCCTCCAGTTCGCTGGTGACCACGATGGTCAAGGGCCAGAGCCTTGAGTACGCCGAGACTGTCTCCAACTCGGACATCGCCCGCGAGCTGGCTTTGCCGCCGGTCAAGATTCACTGTTCCGTGTTGGCGGAGGACGCCATCAAGGCGGCCATCGCTGACTATCGGAGCAAGCAAGAAACCGTCGAAGAGGGCTAGGACTATGGCCATCTCCATGACACATGCCGCTGCCAAGCGCGTCTCTTCCGTCAAGGCCAAGCGCCAGACACCTGCCGCCTGGCTGCGTGTGGGCATTCGCGGAGGGGGGTGTTCGGGCCTGTCCTATTTCATCGACTTCATCGAGGAGCCGGGTCTGAAGGACAAGAAGTTCAGCCTCGACGGCGACGTGAACGTCTGCATCGATCGCAAGTCCTACCTGTTCCTGAACGGGACGGAGATCGACTTTGTGTCGTCTCTGGTCAAGACCGGATTTGTCTTCCACAACCCGTTGGCCTCGCGCAGTTGCAGTTGCGGGGAGTCCTTCACCATCTGAGTTTGCGACAGGGTGGACGGATTCCTGCCCGGTCACGCTTGGAAGCGTCCCCATGATCTGTTGGAAGTGCCACGAGGCGGTTCAGGGTCCGGCGTGTGCTTCGTGCGGCATCTTGCAGCCTCCGCCACCCCAGGCTGACCTGTACGGGATCCTGGGGTTGAAGCGGGTCTACCACCTGGACCTGGAGGAGTTGGAGCGGCGCTGGCGGGATCGTTCCCGGCAAGTGCACCCGGATCGTTTCGCCAAGCAGCCTGCGGTTCTGCGCAGGATGAGCCTCCAGTGGACCGCCCTGGTCAACGATGCCCGGAGGGTCTTGCGGGACCCTGTGCGTCGGGCCTGGTACCTGTCCACCGGAGCATCTCGCCCCCCGGAGCGGGTCAAGGCCCCCATGGACCCGGGGTTCCTGGAGGCGGTCTTCGATTGGCGTATGGCCCTCGCGGAGGGAGATGCCGGGGTGTTGGACCAGGTTCAGGAGGCCCAGGAGGCCCTGGTGGGGGAACTGGCCCAGGTTTTTTCCGACTGGGAGGCTGGCGAGGGCGATCTGGACGGGGTCGAGGTGCGGCTGCACCGGCTCAAGTACCTGGACAACATGCTCCAGCATGACCTCTGAGTGTGAGATAGGACCCGGCCCCGAACTTCAAGGACCTGGACATGGCCCACATCGGCATTGACCTTGGTACGACCCATTCGCTCGTGGCCCTGGTCATCGACGGCAAGGCACGGGCCCTGCTCGATGATGACGGCAGGGCATTGCTTCCCAGTGCGGTTCGCTACGGACCCGAGGGCCCGGTGGCCATCGGCTGGGATGCCCTGGAAGGGGCCACCGAACATGCCGCCACGACCCTGACCTCGGTCAAGCGACTCATGGGCCGAGGGCTTCAGGAGGCCCGTACCGAGGCGGGACAACTGCCCTACACCCTGGCCGAGGGGGATGACAAGGTCGTCCGGGTGGACCTGGGGGATCGCACGGTGACCCCGGTCGAGGTCAGCGCAGATATCCTCCGGGTGCTCAAGAACCGGGCCACGGAGTGCCTGTTCTCCGAGCCGACGGGCGCGGTCATCACGGTGCCTGCCTACTTTGACGATGCCCAGCGACAGGCCACCCGGGACGCTGCCCGGATCGCCGGGCTGGAGGTCCTGCGGCTTTTGAACGAGCCGACAGCTGCAGCCATTGCCTACGGGCTGGAGCAGGCGCAGACGGGCTGCTACGCGGTCTATGACCTGGGCGGAGGCACCTTTGACATCTCGATTCTGACGCTGACCGACGGCGTCTTCCAGGTGTTGAGTACCGCCGGCGATACCCACCTGGGGGGTGACGACTTCGATCGTCTCCTGGCAGCCCAGCTTCTGGAGGCGGGGGGCCAGGCTGGCGCTGGTGGCGGGGTCTTGAGGGCCGCGCTCTTCGCGGCCGAAACGGCCAAGCGCACCCTGTCCGGGGCGGAAAGCGCCGAGATCGACGTGCTCCTGGGCAACACCCGGGTTCAGACCACGGTGAGCCGCGCGGACTTCGAGGGCCTCATCGGGGACCTGGTCGACCGCACCCTGGGACGCTGTGCCCAGGCCCTCAAGGACGCGGAACTGACCGCGGATGGCATCGACGGTGTGGTGTTGGTGGGAGGTTCCACGCGGGTGCCGTTGGTGCGGGAGCGGGTGGGGGCCTTCTTTGGAAACGAGCCGCTCTGCGACATGGACCCGGACCGGGTGGTGGCACTGGGCGCAGCGCTCCAGGCGGACATCCTGACCGGCGAGTCGGACCTGGCTGATGACCTGTTGCTGCTCGATGTCCTGCCCCTGTCCCTGGGCCTGGAGACCATGGGAGGCGTGGTCGAACGACTCCTGTTCCGGTGCTCGCCGATTCCCGCCAGTGCATCCGAGACCTTTACCACCCACGTGGATAGGCAGACCGCGGTGGCCATCCACGTGGTCCAGGGGGAGCGGGAAATGGTCGCCGACTGCCGGTCCCTTGCCCGGTTCAACCTCACCGACATTCCCCCGATGCCCGCAGGGCTTCCCCGGGTCAAGGTCGACTTCACTGTCGACGCCAACGGCATCCTGGTGGTGACGGCCACCGAGACCCACACCGGGGTGGAGACCACCTGCGAGGTCCAGCCCAGCTATGGCCTGGAGGAGGACGAGATCGAGCGCATGCTGGAAGAGTCCATCGACTTTGCCGAGAGCGATGTCGACCAGCGGATGCTGATCGAGGCTCGGGTCGAGGCCGAACAGGTGGTGCGGGCTCTGGAGGGTGCCCTGGACGAGGATGCGGCCCTGCTCATCAAGGGAGAGGAACCCCTGCTCAAGAAGGCCTTGGGCGAACTCCAGACGGCCCTCGAAGGACAGGAGCGCAAGCGCATCGAAGGCCTGACCCACAGGCTTGACGAGGTCTCGGCCCCGTTTGCCCAGCGCCGTATCGAGCGGGATCTGAAGATCGCCCTGCAGGGGCGCACCACATCCGAAGTCGCTGACCGGTTGAAGATGGACTGACGCCGCTGACCTCGGGTCCAGGTTGGGTCATTCCCGCTTCCGAGGTCCTCGCGGAGGAGATAGACTGCGCCTCCAATTCTTGAGATCGACTTCGCGCAAGGGACCCCAATGAACCTCATGCTGTTCGACAACGACGCGGAACTCACCCGGCTTCTGGCGGGTGTGCTCGAGGCGGATGGCATGTGGGTGGTGGCCTATTCCGACCCTGCGGAAGCGGTGGCAGGGGCCGTGGACGGGGAGTGGGTGGCTGCACTGGTGAACCTGGATCTGCCGGATGGCGCCGCCGAGGTCTTCCTGGAGGTGCTGGGGGACCTGGAGGACGTCAACCTGCCGGTGGTTCTGACCTCGGCTCAGCACAAGGAACACTCGGGAGAGGTCCAACGAGTGATGGACCTGTTCGACACTCGCCTGTTCCTGCGCAAGCCCATCCCGCTGCTGGATCTGAACGACATGCTCCGAAAGGCCCGGGAGTCGGGTGGCAAGCTGGAGGCCCCTCGGGCGCTGGGGAAGACACCTTCCAGTTCGGTCGACACCGGCCAGCCCGATCTGAACGAGGTGGGGTTCGAGCCGGCCTCGGTCTCCATCCCCATCTCCGAGGTCTTGCTGGCGGGGCAGAGTTCTCGGCGGGAGGCCTCCAAGGGGGCTCTCCAGGGACTCGCAAAGGCCAGGGAAGGCATTGAGCCCCTGGACAACGCACTGGACGTGGGCGAACTGGAACCGCTCTCGGTTGCGCCCGAAGAACTCCAGGAACTGCCCTCGCTGAGTCCGCCTGCCTTCGAACTCGAGATCGAGGACGAGGAGGACGAAGACAACTCGGTCAACCGACTCTCCCCTTGAGCCCGGTGACGGAAGGCACGGCCCGGGTCGAGGAGGTCCTGCGGGACCTCTACGGGATTCGCCCGGAAACGGTCCTGCGTCCCGAAGAGCGCAAGAAGGTCCCGGCCCTGGTTGGCCTGGTTCACCGGCTGAAGAAGCTGGGGGGTGACCCACTGGTGGTGGATGCGGCGGCCGGACGGGCGCCCGCCGGACTGGTCGCTGCAAGGCTGCTCGGCTGGAGTCGCCTGGTGGTGATTGAACGGGACGAGGAGCGGGCCAGGTCCGCTCAACGGGCGGCGGCGAGCCTGGCCGACACCCAGGTGGACGTGCGGGTGGGGGCTGTAGAGGACCTGGCTCTCTGGCCAGGGCGGCCGGAGGTGGTGCTGGCCTTGCATGCCTGTGGCCCGGCGTCGGACGCGGTGGTGGACGTGGCCCTGGCGCTGCGGCCAGAACACCTCTTCCTGGTGCCCTGCTGCACGGCCCACAGTGTGCGGGCTTCCCCGGGTGCGATGGCCCTGGCTGAGCACCTGGGTGTGCCCACCCAGCCGGCGGTCCGTCGGCGCTTCGTCCAGGCCATCGTGGACACCGAGCGCACCCTGCGCCTGGAGGCAGGGGGCTACCAGGTCTCCGTGGGGCCCCTGGTGCCTTCGACGGTGACGCCTCACAACCTGGTCTGGCAGGCCAGGCATGTGGGTTCGTTGCGGCGACAGCAGCGTGCCCAGGAGCGGTTGAACCAGCTCTTTCAGGACCTCCCGAGCCATCGTTCCCCGACGGCCACGACTGCGCGGGTCCAGGCCGATCCGGAGGGCTACCAGTCGCTGCTCAGCAAGATGAACGCCCGGCCTTCCTCGTAGGGTCCGGTCGTGTAGCCGGGGGCGCCGATGAGCAGGTCCTCGATGCCGTCACCGTCCACATCGCCGCCGCCGGTCATGCCGAGTCCCAACTCATCACTGCTGTTGTTGCCGTAGAACTCCAACATCGCCGCGTCGTCCACGGAGGTGGCCCCGAAGAGGTACTCACCACCGACCAGGTAGAGCCAGCCCTCGTCCGAGCTTCCACCAGCGGACTCGAAGACCCACAGGTCCTCGGTGCCGTCTCCGTCGGCGTCACCGGCGCTGGTCATGGATGTGCCCAGGTACCCGAGGTCCTCCTCCCCGATCACCCACCCGTCGCTGGCGTCCTCGACGTCCAGGTCGCCCCCAGCCAGGCCCAGAGCCACGTCTGAGAACACGTAAATGGCGCCGGGCAGCACCAGATCCTGGTCGGGATCGCCATAGGTGGAGACCACCAGGTCCCAGGCCCCGTCTCCGTCAAAGTCCCCGCTGCAGACATCGCTGCCGAAGTACAGGGCGGGGGCCCCGTGGATGGTGGCGCTCTTGGCGTCCGACAGGTCCCCTGTGCCCGATGGCAGGTCACCGAGCAGCTCCACGCGGCCTTCATAGGCCAGGTAGTCCGCGTAGTTGAATCCGGTGTCCCCGCTCTCGCCGGTGTCCCCGGTGTCCCCGGTGTCCCCGGTGTCCCCGGTGTCCCCGGATCCGGGCACCATGTAGGCCGCCTGGCCAAGGCCCAGGTCCTCTCCGCCATCGCCATCCACATCGTCCAGGTTCGCGATGCTGGTGATGATGTGTTCCGGGTCCAGGACGCCAGCAGCGTTTTCGAGCAGGGAGCTCTGGCCGCTGTAGTTGGCGCCGGCCAACACCACGATCCGGATCTCGCCGTCGTACAGGGTGACCTGGTCACTGCCGACCAGCAGGACCACCTCGGAGGCCCCGTCGCCATCCAGATCCGCGGCGGTAAAATCGTTGAAGTGCACCGTTGGCTGGGTATTATCGATGGGCGCCATGTCCAGGGCGAAGGACGCGTCGGCTTCCTGGCGGTTGAGGGTCGAGGGCATGGTCGTGCCATCGCCGTAGAAGAAGTGGAGGGTGAAGTCCTCGTCGAAGCCGTAGCTGGGAATCTCTGCCTCGCCGGTGCCGATGACCAGGTCCATGTGGCCGTCGCCATCGAAGTCCGCACAGCTCACCCCGACACCAAAGAAGTAGTTGGAGCTCCCGCCATCGATGAGGGTGTCCGCATCGGACATCAGCATGTTCGGCCCCCAGGTGGCCCAGGAGGCCCCGTAGAAGATGCCGATCTGCCCCTTGTAGCTGTCACCAAAGGGTGCCCCGATGATCACGTCGTGGAGGCCATCCTCGTCCAGGTCGCACAGAGCGGTGTAGTAGCCCACCAGGTCCTGGGCCCCGGAGACCCCCACCACGGTCTGGCCCCAGGAGTCCAGGCTGTTGCGCCCGCTGGTGGAGGCGTCGCAGTCCGCGTTTTCAGCGTCGTCGCGCCAGTCGATGGCACCGGGGTTGATCGCCGGGTCCTCGTCGTCGCAGTCCTCGCCCCCCAGGTCCCGGTCGCCATAGCCGTCGCCGTCCCCGTCGATGTTGTCGCTCCCGTCGCAGTCCTGGTCAATGTCGTCCTTGGGAACGTCTTCTGCGCCGGGGTTGATCGTGGCGTCCTGGTCGTCGCAATCATTGCCCCCGGCCTCGGTGGCGTTGAAGCCGTCGCCGTCCACGTCGACCAGGTCGCTCCCGTCGCAGTCCTGGTCGATCCCGTCATAGGGCGTCTCCTCGGCCGAAGGGTTGCTCAGCGGATCGGTGTCGTCGCAGTCGTCTCCGTGGGGGCAGAGATCCTCGGAGAAGGCCCCGTCACTGTCTGCGTCGAAGCCCTCGTCGACCAGGTCATCGCAGTCGTTGTCTTCCTCGTCGCAGGCCTCTGTCGCCCCTGGATAGGTCTGGGCGTCGTTGTCGTTGCAGTCCTCGGCGGCCTTGTAGCCGTCGTGGTCCTGGTCCAGGTTGGGGTTCGTGCTGTTGGTGTCCGCCGTGTCATCGCCGGTGACGCCGCTGTCTTCCGTGGTGGACCCGGTGTCGTCGGTGGTGGACTGGCCTCCACAGGCAAGAAGGGTGGCGAGGCTGAGGACCAGCGGGGTCATGGTTGTCTCCGGATCAGTCGAAAAAGAGGCGCTCACCCTATCCTCTGGACCAGGTTGGAGCGGAATCCATCCCGTGGACCTCAGAGCACGACGCTATTCCCCTCCCGAGCCACCTGGAAGCCTGCGCTCACCACCGCGCGGTGGGCCTCGGACTCCGGGTACAGCACGGGGTTGCTGTGGTTCAGGTGCACAAAGCGCAGTCGCTTCTTGAGCGCCGCAGGCAGGCCCGCCAGGCGTTCCATCGTCTGCTGGATTCGGGGGTGTGCAATCCCGGAGAGCTGTCGTTCGGAGCGCTCGCTCTCATCGAAGAAGGTGCCGTCGACCCAGGCCACGTCGTGTTGGCCCAGCACATCGGCCAGGTCACGGTCCCAGGCATCCCACCCGTCGATGTCCGGCAGCCAGAGCACGGTGCGCTGGGGGCCCGCCACCTGGAAGGCCACGGTCTCCGAGTACTCGTCTCGGTGAGGCACCTCGATCGGCGTCACCGTGAGATCAGGGGCCAGTTGCACGGGTTGGTCCGCGACCAGGTCCACCAGGCGAATGTTTCCCGCCCGGATCAACTGTTCCCACGGTGCCGACTCCTCCAGGAAGGTGCGCATGCGAGGCATCACCCACACGGGGACTCCCTGGACGTGGGCGGCCTCCTGGCCCAGGTGCACCAGGCCCGTGTAGTGCCCCATGTGGGCGTGGGTCAGCAGCACGCCTTCCAGGCCAAGGTCATGGCGGGCCGGATCGGCGCCAGCCAGGTGCGCGAGCTGCTCGGGCAGGGCCGGTGTCGCGTCGATCAGCCATCGCTGGCCCGTGACGCCGGAGACCAGGCCCAGTGCACAGGGCAGGTGGCCCAGGCTGGGATCTCGACGTGCTCGCTCGCAGCACGGCTGGCGGCAGCCGGCTTGGGGGTGTCCGGCATCCTGGGCCACCCCGAGCACCAGGGCGCGGGGGGGACCGCTCAAGAGAGGGGGTTCCTGGGCAGGGGCAGGTTCACGAGCAAATGTCCTCGCCCCCGTCGATCCGCAGGGTGTTTCCGGTGAGCCAGTAGGTGCCAGGTCGGGACAGGTCCACCAGGGCCTCTGCGACGTCTTCGGGCCGTGTGAGACGACCGGAGGGATTCCCGGCAATCGCCTTTTCGATCAGGGCCTCGTTTCCGGGGATCTTGCGCAGGGCAGGTGTGTCGGTGACCCCAGCCAGGATGGCGTTGACCGTGATGCCTCGCGGGGCCAGCTCCATGGCCAGGTACCGCACGTGGCACTCCAGGGTGGCCTTGGCAGCTCCGACGGCGGAGTAGCCTGGAAAGCAGCTGTGGGAGCCGGACGAGGTCATCGCAAAGACACGGCCGCCCTGGCCCATCAGTTCCCGCCGCACGAGGTCGCCTGCCCACCAGGCCAGGGAGTTCGCCATGACCTCCAGGGTCATCGTCAACTGCCTGGACCGGAGTACCTTGCCGCCTTCCGGGGGCGCCACGAAGGGCAGGAGTGTGCCAAAGGCCAGGGAATGAAGCAGGACCTGGACCTGGGCGCCGGCCTCGGCGATGTCGTCCAGGACCTGGGCACGGACGGCATCGTCGGCAGCATTGACGTTGAACAGGGTGCACTTCTGGCCTGCAGCCTCGACGTCGGCCTGTACGTCGAGGGCATTCTGCAGGGTCGAGCGGCGATCCAGGTGCACGCCCAGGATGTCGTAGCCAGCCCGGGCATAGGCACGACTGGCCGCTGCGCCGAACCCGGAGGAAGATCCGAGGATCAGCGCAGAGGGGCTCATCCCGAGCTCTCCGGCGCCTCGATCTTGACCTCGGCTGCGGGCTCCTCGGGGGTGGCCCCGCTGCTCTTGGCCTTCATCTCGTCCAGGAACTCGGTGGCGATCTCCTGGCCCATCCGGCCTTCGATCTCGTCCCTCACGTCTTCGAGGGGAGTGACATCCCGCTTCTCGACGATCTGGATGATGTGCCAGCCAAAGCGGGACTCGACCGGCCCGACCACCTGGTCCTTCTCAGCTGCAAAGGCGGCGTCGGCAAAGGGCTTCACCATCTGGCCCTGCTCGAACCAGCCCAATTCGCCTCCCTTGGCACCTGAGCCCGGGTCCTTGGAGTGGGTCTTGGCCAGCTCGGCGAAATTCCCACCGGCCGTGATCTTGCGCATGACCTCGTTGGCCTGGTCCTCAGTTTCCACCAGGATGTGGTTGGCGTTGACCTGGGCCCTGAACTGCACCAGGTGGTCATCATACCAGGCCTGGACCGCTTCATCGGTGGTGCGCTCTTCGATCACCTGCTCCAGCAGGGCCTGGCTCAAGGCCTCCCGTGCGGAGATGGCGAGAAGGATCTGCACCGCGGGCTCGGTGTGGAGGTTGCGGGTCAGGGCTTCCTGGTACAGCATTTCCTGGAGGATGATCTTTTCCTTGATCATCTCGATCTGGCCGCGCTGCTCGAGCTGCTTGCGCATGGGCTCTGGCATCGCGAGCAGGTAGTTGTCCATCATTCCCTGGGTCACGTCTTGGCCGTTGACCGTGGTGAGGACTTCGCCGGTGCGCTCCATGGCCCCGGGGGGCGGCAGGTCGGCGGTGGGCAGGGTGGTGGCACAGGCCAGCAACATGGCAGTGATCATCTTTCCTCCAGGAAGGAAGCCGTGATAACGCACGGGCATGTCCTCGACCCGGCCGCGTCGTCTTGACTTTCGCGACCACCGCCGCGAGCTGTGGGACTTTCGGGTTGTCTACCCGGTGATCTCCCGCCGTGCGGGGGGCCTTTCCATCGGTCTCAACCTCAACCCGGACAAGGCCTGCAATTTTGATTGTCTCTACTGCCAGGTGGACCGGACGGTCCCCGGTCCTGGGCGCGAGGTGGACCTGGACAGGCTGGAAGCGGAGCTCGATGCCCTGCTTCGCCACGTGGACAATGGCACGCTCTGGGAGTTGCCGCCTTTTGACACGGCACCGGCAGAACTCCAGGAAGTTCGTGACTTCTCTTTTGCTGGCGATGGGGAGCCCACCGCTTTTTCAGGTTTTGCGGAGGCGGTGAGAAGGGTGGTCTGCGTCCGGGAGGCCCATGGTCTTCAGGCCGTGCCCATCCACCTGTTGACCAATGCGACGCTCTTGCATCGCCCGGCCGTCCAGGAGGGGCTGGCCGTGCTGGATGCCGCCCAGGGACGAATCTGGGCCAAGCTCGATGCGGGCACCGAGGCCTGGTACCACCGGGTCGATGGGACGAGCTTTCCCTGGTCCCGGGTCCTGGAGAACCTGACCCGGGCAGCCCAGGAGCGACCGATCGTGATCCAGTCCATGTGGCATGCCTTCGATGACCAGGTGCCCGGGGCCGACGAACGGGATGCCTGGGGACAGCGCCTTGCCGAGATCCTGGAGGCGGGTGGAGAGATCGCCCTGGTCCAGGTCTACTCGATCGCCAGAGAGCCCGCCGACCCCTCCGTTTGTGCCCTTCCCCTGGAGGCGTTGGAGGACGTGGCCTCCCGTGCCCGTGCGCTGGGCCTCCAGGTCGAGGTGACCCCGTGATCCTGGCGTGGTGGGTGGGGATGGCCCTGGCCGATGATGGCCAGCTTGTCCTGGGATGGCGGAAGGACCTGGGGCTGGTCCGCCTGGAGGCACCGGCCGGGGAGCACCTGGCCGAGGACGCACCCACGCGGTTGGAAATCGAGACCAGTGCCGGCCGCTATACCGTGGACTGGGGCGACCTGGTCGGGGGGGTTCCGGTGCCACTGGGCGCAGGGGGTCCTGTGAACGGACGGGTGCTCTTTTCCCTCTGCGAGGATGGGGGGACCGCCTGCCGGGTGATCGACGGGGCCTTTCGAGGGACGGTGCAAGGCCGAAGAGGAGAGCAGGTCCTGGCCTGGGAGGCGGAGCCTGTGCCTCCTGAGAGCACGGCACAGACCTCCATTGGGTCCCCCGTCGAGGACGCCCTGGCCCTGGCTGCCGACACCGGCCGGCCGTTGCTCATCGATTTCGGAGCCCACTGGTGCCCGCCCTGCCAGGTGCTGGCAGCGGAGGTGTTCGACGACCCGGACAATGCGGCGGACCTGGCCCCATTCGTGGTGCTGGAGGTCGATGCGGACCACCCGGACAGCTGGGCGCTCAAGGACCGTTTTGCGGTGGGGGGCTACCCCACGGTCCTGGTCGCCTCTCCGCAACTCCAGGAGATCGGACGGCACGTGGGCTACTCCACCGAGTCGGAATTCCTGGGTTGGCTCAGTGCGCAGCAGGGACCCGGTCTGGACGACCGGCTGTCGGTCGTGGAGGAGATGAACGACGAGGAGAAGGGGCGGTTGGCCCTGGCTCTCCTGGCTGCGGATCGGGGGGAAGAGGCCGCCTCCCTGGTCGACGGGGTCGCGGGGGTCGATGCAGCCCTGGTCTCCTTCCGCCTGGCCCCGGACCCGGGTGAGGTGCCCTGGCTGGCCACAGAGATCCCAGGACGCTGGAATGAGTGGATCTGGTGGGCCATGGGCCTGGACCTGTCCGCGGAAACCCGCGCCACCTTGCGGGTGCTGGTGGCGGACCAGGCCGCGGCGGCCGAGACCTCCGAAGCCGCGGCCCTGGCCTACCTGGCGGGCCAGCTGGCAGGAGACCCGGTCGAAGCACGGGCCTTCTCGGCCCTGGGGGCACAGCTCATCGCCGGGCAGATGACCGGGGATCCGGCCCACGACCGGGGCTTCTGGTTGGAACAGGCCAGCTTCCTGGAGGGGGCAGGCCAGGTCGATGCCGCTGTGTCGGTGTTGCGCCAGGGACAGAGGGCATGGCCCGGGGAATTCACCTGGCCCCACAACATTGCGGGGATCCTGCAGAGGGCGGGCCGGACCGATGAGGCCCTCCTGGAGGCCCAGGCTGCTCGGGCCGCGGGCTACGGAGACCAGGTCCTTCGGGCCACAGCGCGGGAGGCGGAACTGCTGGCCAGCCTGGATCGATCAGACGAGGCCCAGGTGTTGTTGGGCGAGGTCCTGGCGGCTGCTGAACGGCCCGCCGAGGGAACCCAGGTGCGGACCTTTCGATACCTGGCGGCCCTGGAGGCCCTGCAGGCGGAGCTGTCCGAGCCGTGAAGCTGGGACTCTTCTGGATTGGCCTGGCCCTGGCCCAACCGGAGTCCGTGGAACCTCCGGTGGATCCCTGTGCCACCGGTGATGTTCCGGGCTGCGAGGCCCGCTGCCAGGGAGGGGATGCCCGGGCCTGCAGCACCGTGGGCTACCTGATCGAGATCGGCGATGGGGTCGCCAGGGACCCGGTGCGGGCGGCAGGGTTCTACCGGATGGGCTGCAATGCGGGTGATGGCCGGGGCTGCGGGAACCTGGGGGTGCTCTACGACCTGGGCCATGGGCTGGAACGGGACGTGGACCAGGCCCTGGTCCAGTACCGTCGAGGCTGTCGCGCAGGAGATGGCGCGAGCTGCCTGAACCTGGGCATTCACCAGTTCACGGGCGAGGGCATTGGACAGGACGAGGAACGGGCTCGGAAGAACTACGGTCTTGCCTGCGAGTACGGAGAGCCCCGGGGTTGCAACCTGGTGGGGGCCGAGCGGGAAGCCACG
>CAZMNK010000089.1:0-22173 GCA_964567625.1 uncultured Enterobacterales bacterium
TGATCCGGGCGGCGTCGAACCCGGGGGACCTGGTCCTGGACTGCTTCCTGGGGTCGGGGACCACGGCGGTCGCGGCCCAGCGCCTGGGGCGTCGCTGGATCGGGGTGGACCTGAGCCGGGGGGCCGTCCAGGTCGCGGTTGGCCGACTGACCCAGGCCATCCGGTCGGGTCCCCAGGCGATCGACGACCCGAAGGTGGAGACCGCCCCGTCTGCGGGTGATCTGTTTGCCGTGATGCAGGTGGAGGGAGGCGGCATCGACGCTCGGACGGGGGGCTCCCCTGTCCAGCAAACTCCCGAGGGCAGGGTGTCGGTGGTCCCCCAGGGCGAGGGCGCGACGGTGACGGTCGAGGACTTCATGAGCCCGACGCTCCTCGACCGGTTGGCAGCGACCCCCCAGGGCGGCGGGGTTCGCGCCGAGGTGGCGGACTGGCGGGCGATGGTGGACCACATCCAGATCGACCCTGACCACGACGGCGAGGTCTTCCGGGTCCGGGTCGCAGATCACCCGGTCCGGCACACGGACCTGGTCGCGGGGACCTACACCCTGGACCGCATCGGAGGCATGGTGGCCATTCGGGTGACCGACATGCTGGGGGACGACTGGACGGTGACCTGGACCCGGGACTGAAGGGTCCACCGTGGCCGTGGGGCCTCTCTCCGGGGTAGGTTGCGGCCGATGGTGCTGCTGACGCTCTGGCTGGCCTGCACGGCCGGCGGACCGGACGACACGGCCGGCGAAAAGGATCCCTGGGACGACCTGGAGCCCAGGGCGCTCGAGCCTCTTCGACCCCTGTTGGTCGCCCCGCTGACCGGCGCGGCCCGTCCCACCCGGGTGGCCTTGCTCTCTGGGCGGCCCCATGCCTTTGTGCTCGACCCGGACCTGGGCCGGGTTCATGTCTACGACGACCGGTATCGCCAGGAAGGAATGTCTCAGTGCATCGAGACGAGGGCATGGCCGGACTTCCCGGTGGACGAACGCCAGCAAGGGGACTGTGCCGAGGGCGAGGTCCTGTTGAACCGGGGGGCACTCGAACCCGGGGGAACGCTTCATGCCATGGCGGTGGACACCGATGGGCTGAACATCCAGGTCTGGGCCGGTGAGCGGCTGTACACGGCGAGCGCCGACCTGTTGCACGAGTCTCCCTGGGAGATTCTGCGGCTGGACGAGGGGCTGTCACTGGCGGAGGTGCCGGTTCCCGTGACAGAGGGTGCGTTGGTGGGCGGGGACGGAGCCCTCTGGTTTGCCGCCGATGCCTGGCTCGGCAGGGTCGACTTCTCCGGCCAGTTGGAACAGGAGTGGGTCCTGCCCGGCGTGGTCAATGACCTGACCTGGAGCGAGGACCGGGCCTGGGTTGCGACCACTGGGGGCATCTGGACCCCCGAACAGGGATTGGTGTCGGACACGGTGTGTTCCCACCTGGCGGCGGACGGGATCGGCGGGGTGTGGTGGGTGGACCGGGCCGAGGAGCAGGTTCATCACCTGGACGCGGCCGGGGAAACCACGGCATGGGAGGTACCGGGCGCCACAGGTCCGGTTGCCCAGGACCCCCTCACCGGGCGGTTGGCGGTGGCGGTGACCGGGGGGCTGACCCTCTACGAGCAAGGCACGCTCCTGGCATCGGTCGAGGGGCCGGATGTCCGTGACCTGGCCATCAACGCCCACCACGAGATCGTGGCCATGGACGGGGATGGACTCCACGTCTTCGGGGACGAGGAGGCCCTGGGAACCGGAGACCCCCTCGCCCTGGTGATCGCCGGCTTTGTGGAACAGCCGAGCTCTCCAGAGGAGAACCTGCCCTGTCTGTCGGAGAGCAATGGGATTGCCGGGCACCTGGCCATGGCCGATCGAAACCGCCGCCTGATGGATGATCTCCCGGCGGGACTCGCCCTGGGAATCACGCCCCAGATGGGCCGGCGTGCCCTGGCGTGTGGGCTGGTGCACGACCTGTTCCGGGTCGGGCAGGGGGAGCGCGTGGAACCGGGCGTTCTCAACCACGAACTGCCGGAGGACACCTGTGTCCAGGAGCCGGAGTGTCACCAGAATTTCCTGGCCAGCCAGTACGCCGACGTGGCGGCCTCCGGGCTCGAGCCGGACTGGTTCAGTGGTCTCCTGATCCACGAGGACCAGGGGGCCGACTGGGTCGAGAACCTGGTGGCGACCGGCGTGACCGACACCTACCTCCACTTCTCGCTCTCGGTCCTTCCGGAGATCGACCACAGTGACGACCCCCGCGCCAAGCAGCCCTTTCCCCCCGACGTGGCTTCGATGACCACACCCCTGGTGGCGTCGACCCAGGAGGACCTGCTGGAGCCCACCAGCGGGGGAGCGCTCCGGCTTCTTCCGGGGAATGCGATGGCGGCATTTCGGTTGTCCCTCTGCCCGAACCTGATGTTGTGGGAGTGCAACACGGTGGAAGGAAACGAGGTCGAACCCCGGCTGCTGATCGAGGACATCGAGGTCCTGAGGGTTCAGCTGTTTCGAGCCCTGGGTGCACGGGGTGGTCCCGGTCAGAGCTGGACCTTTCACCTGCCGGACCTGGGTTCCTGGGACTACACCCTCGACTGCAGCGTCGAGGACCGGCGCTGGTCCGGTGAGGACTGCCAGGGAGCCCTGCTCCAGGACTGGCTCCTCGACGTTCACGCCCGCTACGTCCAGGCGGACGTGGTGGCCTGGACGCTCCCGAGGGACCTGCCATGGCCGGACTGATTCCCTGGGCCCGGCTGGGGTGAGCCGGACCAGATCCCGGGGAGATGGGGACTCAGTCCGCCGAGGTCAGCGCTCGCAAGGCCGCGATCTCATCGGCGGCCGAACTGATGGGCTGGCTCGGGCTGCATAGATTGACCGTTCGATAGTCTTCGTCCAGGAACAGGAGCCAGGACTCCCGGGGCTCGACCGAGACACCACAACTGCCGCCTCCTCCGGTCCAGAACTTCGTCTGGACGTAGTCGCCGCCCTCGACGCCTTTGAAGGCCTCGGTGACCCTGACAACGCCCGGGGATCGAATCGCACCGTAGCCACAGCCCCGGAGCACAACTTCTCCAACGAAGACCATGTCCGCCTCTGCCATCTCCACCGCGGGCGTGTCTGGTGGCGCACAACTGCATGCCCAGACGATGGTGGAGTGCAGGCCCTGGAGCGCCACGAACAGGATCAGGATTCGGGAGAGAGTCGACATGGATGTCCTCCTTGGCTCTCCTACAAGCAAGGCCTGTACCAGTGACGCACTGCCCCACTTTCTCTTCCCGGGGCCACCAAATCGCGACGCTGCTGTCGCGGTGCTGGCGGTCGTGCTAGGAAAGACCCTGGGAGAGAGGAGTACACGTGAATCCTGACATCCTGCTCACTGGACCCGGCGCAAGCCTGGACATGCCTGCCGGCACCTATTTCGAGCGTTTTGGCATCACCCACGAGGTGCTGCGTCGTGTCATGGACGCTGCGCTCTCTCGGGGAGCCGACGACTGCGACCTGTACTTCGAGCATGCTCTGAGCAACACGGTGGGCCTGGTGGACAACAAGGTCAACCGGGCGAGCACTCACGTGGACCTGGGCTGTGGCGTTCGTGCCCGAGACGGGGACTCGATCGGCTATGCCTACACCGAGGACCTCTCCCCGGCTGCGCTTCTCTCGGCTGCCCGAACCGCTGCGGAGATCGCGGCGACCGATAGCCGTAGAAAGAGCCTGGATCTGGGGTGCCTGGCGCTTCCCGACTACTACCCGGTGCAGCAACGCTGGGAAGCGGTCGGCATGGATGTGCGGGTGCCGATGGTCAAGCGCTGGGAGGAAGCTGCCTTTGCCCGGGATCCACGCATCCAAAAGGTGCAGGCCTTCCTGATGGATGGCGAGAAGGTGGTGATGGTGGCGAGACCGGATGGCCGCCTGTTCCAGGACTACCAGCCGATGACCCTGAGCTTTGTGGTCTGCACGGCGGTCGATGGTGACCGTCGGGAGTCCTGTAGCTACAACCTGGCCAGCCGGGCTGGCCTGGAGTTCTACGACGACCCCGCACGCCACGAGTCCCTGGTCGAGCAGGCGGTGGATCGCACGCTCTTTCTGCTCCGGGCGGGCAAGCCGCCGGCGGGGGAGATGCCGGTGGTGCTGGCCAAGGGCTCCAGCGGCATCCTGTTGCACGAGGCCATCGGCCATGGCCTGGAAGCGGACTTCAACCGCAAGGGTGTGTCCATCTACGCGGCAAAGATGGGCCAACAGGTCGCCCCGAAACACGTCACCATCGTCGATGACGGCACGGTGGCCGGCAGCCGCGGGGCCATCAACGTCGACGACGAGGGCAATGCCACCGAGAAGACCGTGCTGATTCGAGAGGGGCGTCTCGACAGCTTCCTTCACGACGAGATCAGCGCGGCCCACTACGGGGTGGACCCCACGGGCTCGGGCCGAAGGGAGAGCTTCCGGCATGCACCGATGCCGCGCATGAGGGCGACCTACATGGAGCCGGGCCCCGATGATCCCGAAGACATCATCCGGTCGGTCAAGCGGGGCATCTACTGCGAGACCTTTGCCAACGGGCAGGTCCAGATCGGTGCCGGGGACTTCGCCTTCTACATGAAGACCGGGTACCTGATCGAAGACGGCAAGCTGACCCAGCCCATCAAGGACGTGAACATCATCGGAAACGGCCCTGCGGCCCTGGAGCAGGTCGAGATGGTCGGCAACGACCTGGAGCTCGATGCCGGAGGCTGGACCTGCGGCAAGGAAGGGCAGGGGGTTCCCGTCAGCCATGGCCAGCCCACGATCAAGGTCGGCGCTCTCGTGGTGGGCGGGGTGGACGCGTGAACCAGCAGGAGGCGGTCGACTATGCCCTGAAGCGGGCGCTGGCGCTCGGGGCTCAGGAGGTCAAGGCCCGGAGTTCCCAGGTGGCCCACGTGGAGTTGAGCCAGCGTGAGGGGCGCCTGGAAAAGACCAGCGAAGCCCGGACCCAGGGGTTGGGGTTGAGCATGCTGGTGGACGATCGCTTTTCCAGCCACAGCACGTCGGACCTGCGGTTGGAGGCTCTGGATGCCTTCCTGGCCCGTGCCATTGACGCTACCCGGGTCCTGGAACCGGATCCGGATCGGCGGATGGCTGCAAGGGACCTGATGGGTTCGCGGGACCTGGCGAGCCTGGATCTCTACGATGGAAGCCATGTCGACCAGACCCCGGAAGGCAGGCGGAATTGGGTCTCTGAACTGGAACGTTCCGTGCTCTCCGCTGGACGGGACGACCTGGTCTCCACCACCACCCATGTCTGGGAGGTCACCAGCCATGGCTACGTGGGCTTCAGCAACGGGTTTGGCGCTGCGACCGCCTCCACGAGCTACGGCCTGGGCGCGGAACTGACTCTCCAGGAGCCGGGCGACAAGTTGCCCGAGGCCTATGCCTTCTACTCCGCTCGCCACCTGGCGGATCTTCCCGATGTGGAACATGTCGCCCAGGAACTCTGGCGTCGGGCGGACGAGCACCTCCAGGCTGGACCGGCCCCGTCTGGCAAGTACCCGATGCTGCTGGCCAACCGCACGGTGGGGCGGATCCTGGGCGCCGTGCTGTCGCCGCTGTCCGGGAGCGCCATCTGGCAGGGACGAAGCATCTGGGCCGAGGACCTGGGGCAGTCCATTGGGGCGGAGGGGCTGAACATTCATGACGACCCGACGATTCCCCGGGCGCCTGGCTCCTCGCCATTCGATGGCGATGGTTTTGCCTCCCGTCCCCGCCCCATCATCGAGGGCGGGGTGCTGAAGACCTTCTTTGTCGACCTGTACCACTCTCGCAAGCTGGAACGGGACCCGACCACCGGCGGTTCCTCCAACCTGGTGGTCCCCCCGGGTTCTCGCAGCATGGAGGCGATCGCTTCCGACCTGCCCCAGGCGATTCGAGTCACCTCTTTCCTGGGCGGCAACACCTCCAGCGCTTCGGGCGACTTCTCCTTTGGCATTCGGGGGCAGTTGCTGGAGCATGGTGAGCCGGTCCAGAACGTCAGCGAGATGAACATCTCCGGCAACATCCGGGACCTGCTCGGGAGCTACACCGAGGCGGCCAACGACACCTGGACCTGGTCGAGCATGCGCGTGCCGACACTGCTGTTCGATGCTGTACAGTTCTCAGGCACCTGAGGGCTCAAGATGTATCGCCTCCTGATCACCCTGGCTCTGCTGAGTGCTCTACCGGGCTGCTACACGGCCAAGATGACGTGGTCCGAGCACGAGGGTGGGGAGAAAGGAGAGGTTCACCGAATGCGTCAGCACACCTTTATTGGTGGCTACTTCAGCCCGGGGAAGACCGACCTGTCCGGCGTCTGCCCAAGCGGCATCAAAGAGGTGAAGACCCAGGTGGCCGGTACCGGGCTCCTGATCCGCTGGGTGACCCTGGGAATCTGGATTCCGGTTCGCATCACGGTGACCTGTGCGGGGCTGCCGGGGGCGGAACTGTCGGGTGCGGAACTGCCGGAGTAGGGGAAGCCCCGCAACCGGTTCCGTGTCCGCCCTCCAAGGCCCACTGGGGCAATCCCTCAGGGGAGTGGTAGAGAGACTCCATGCCCATCTGGTTGCTCGTGCTGACGGTGGCTCTGGCCCAGGACTCTGCCCCCGCCGAGGGCGCACCAGGGGAGGGGTCGGAAGAGGCTTCAGTAGAACAGGAAGACCTCGCGGCCGACTCCTCGTCGGGGGAGGAGATCCTGATCGTCGGCGATGCCGTGGTCCAGGAAGCCCGTCACGAGGTCACCCGAGCCCTTGCGGCCCAGGGCTTCGTGGCCAAGCGGCGTCGGGATGGGGTCACGGTCTACCTGCACCCGGTGCCCTACAAGCCCAAGGTGCTGGTCTACGACGATGGCTTCGTGCTCATTCGCCGTCGGGGCTTCGCCTACACCCCGCCGCAGGTGGGCAATGTGCCACGGGGGATGGAGATCGCGTTGCGCACGACGCTCTGCGTCCTGGCGCCTATCTACTGCTTTCATGCCCCCGGCCTGGTCATGTCTCCCGCCCGCCTGGAGCAGCAGAAGGAGATCGTCGTGGAGGCGGTAGAGGACGAGGTGCGGGCCTACAACGATGCGCTGGCCTCCCGGGCCCTTGGGGGACGCCTGGAGGATGTCGCCGACATGCTCAACGCCATCTGGATCTGGGGAATGCACCCGGAAACCGGTGAGATTCTCCGCACACCGGTTCAGCGTCGGCAGGCGCTGATGACCTTCTGGGAGAGCCGCGCCGACAACGAGTACGGTGACGCCGTTCGCATCATGGTCGAGGACTTCATGAACTACGAGGTCCAGGTCTCTTCCTGGCCCTATACGGAGGCCGAGGTCGCGGCCTTGAACCGAGACCGTCACTGCACGCGCGAACTGGTGCTGCAGCCGCCGGGATAGAGGTCTGGGCCTTCAAGCACCGGATTCATCCATGAGCCAGTCCGTCACCACCGGCACAGAAGAACGCGCAGGATTGTTCCAGCAGATCCAGGAGCTCGACACCCGCTTCTGGATCGTCAACGTGATGGAGATGTTCGAGCGCCTTGCCTACTACGGCGTGCGGGCGGTCGTGGCGATCTACATGGTGCTTCCCCTGGAGTTGGGCGGCCCCGAGTTCAGCCACGTCCAGAAGGGGACCATCTTTGCCTGGTGGGCCTTCATCCAGGCGGTTCTGCCCATGTTCACCGGGGGCTTCGCGGATCGCTACGGGCACAAGAACACCATCGCCTTCGCCATCGTGCTCAAGGTCATCGGCTACGGCCTGATGGGCACGATGATGAGTTTTGAGGGCTTCTTTGCGGGCTGCGCCTTCCTGGCGCTGGGGACCGCCATCTTCAAGCCCGGTGTCCAGGGAACCCTGGCCGCGACCCTGAAGAAGTCCAGTGCATCGGTGGGCTGGGGCATCTTCTACCAGCTGGTCAACATCGGCGGATTCGTGGGCCCCGTGGTCGCGGGGATGCTGCGAATCCTGGCCTGGAAGTACGTGTTTTTTGCCTGTGCGCTCATCGTCAGCGTGAACTTCCTGTGGCTGCCCTTCTACAAGGATCCGACCCAGGAAGCGGACGACGAAGAGGGTTCGGACGACGAGGCGATCTGGGCCCAACTGGCCCATGCCATTCCGCTCAGGGGCGCCCAGGTCGGAACCATCGTGCTCGCCGTGCTGCTGGCCGGGTTCGGGGTTCTCGGGTTCACCTCGGAGGACGGGCCGGCCTGGATGTTGATCCTGACGCTCATCATCCTGTTGTGGTCCTTTGGCTACTTCTGGTTGAACAAGGCCGAGATGGACGCAGGCCGTGCAGACCCGCTGGCCGTGCTGGCCCAGTCGTCGGTGGGCCTCTTCCAGCCCCGGGTGTTCATGTTCTGCCTGGTCTTCAGCGGGTTCTGGCTGATGTTCAACCAGGTCTTCGACCTGTTGCCGAACATGATCGATGACTGGATCGACAGTTCGGGGATCATCCTGAGTCTGGGGAATGCCTTCTCAGGGGCGGTCTTGC
This sequence comes from uncultured Enterobacterales bacterium, assembly GCA_964567625.1. Taxonomy (GTDB): domain Bacteria; phylum Myxococcota_A; class UBA796; order UBA796; family CAJQPC01; genus CAYFPX01. The sequence continues at coordinate 8,445 of CAZMNK010000089.1, forward strand.
CGACTGTGTTGTCTCTCTTCCTTGGAGTCATCTTCGGCGGGGTCTGCGCAGTCGGCGTTCTCCTGTCGATGCGGCCCGATCGGCGTTCGGTGGAAGAGGTCACGCCCCAGGCCTACATGGTGGTCGGGATGGCGACCGTGGGCGCTCTGTGGACCGTTTGCTCCCTCTTCGCCGAGGGAGTGATGGCCTTTGGGGCAGCACTCGTGGGCGCCGTGGTGTTGACCCTGGTGTTCCGGAGCCTTCAACTTGGGGCCAGCAAGGTGGCCATCGGGGTGGGCGTCGTGGGTGCAGTGAGCAGTTTCTGGTGGATGCGACAGACGTTCCTGGACAGCAGTGCCCACCTTGTGGAAATGGCCAACGCCGGTGCCCAGGTGCCGCCGGAGTGGATGATCAACATCAACCCGGGCCTGATCGTCTTCACGATGATCGGTTTCGCCTACCTGTCCTCCTTTGTGCGGCCGCTGACCTCGATCGTCATCGGCATGGTCGTGGCCACCCTGGGCAGCCTCGTGGCTGGCACCGCGGTGATCGGCTGGGTCTGTGTGGCGGGCATCGCGGTGTTCTCCATCGGGGAGATGCTCAGCTCTCCGAAGAAGATGGAGTACCTGGCGACCCTTTCCCCCAAGGGCCAGGAGGGCCTGTTCATGGGCTACGCGAACATCCCCGTGGCCATTGGCTGGATCGCCGGAAGCTACCTGGCGGGGGACCGCTACGACACCGGGGGAGACAAGGCGAACCTGGCCCGGAAGCACCTGGAGGAGGTCGTGGGCATGGGCGCGGACAAGGTCGAGGCCATCCAGCGCTCGGAGGTGGTCGACGTCCTGGGTGGCGAGCTGGGCATGACCGCGATGGAGGTCCAGCGCTTCCTCTACGAGACCTACAGCCCGCAGATGATCTGGGTGGACATCGCCTGGATCGGGGCGGCATCGGTGGTGGCCATGGTCATCTACGACAGGGTGCTCCGGTACATCGACAGCCGCAAGGCGGCCTGAAGCCAGGCGCTACTCTCCGATCCCCAGAAGCGTGATGAGGGGGCCGGGGGGATTCGTGTCCCCGCGCAGGTCGATGGTCCCATCGATGGACCACGCCCCTTCGTCCTCGGGATCCAGGAGCCGCTGGCTGACCTCCCACTGAAGCGGTCCAGTCTCGCGGATGACCGTGTGTTGTGTCAGCCGGGCCTGGTGGTTGAAGAGCAGCGGACCGAACTCCTCGTGGAAGGGTTCCAGGGCTTGTTCCAGGTCGTCGGGTTCCCAGGGGGCGTCTCCGGGTCGGAGACAGGCTCTGACCTCGTCCCAGTCCTCCCCGGCGAGGGCGCGGACCAGGGCGTGCAGCTCGGCCCGGATGCGGGCATGGAAACGGGGGCGGTCCTTGGAGATGTCGACCAAGGCAGGCTCGCCCTCGGTCGGCAGGTCCCGGCCGGCCACCAGGCGCTCCCACTCGGTCACCAGCGAGGAGTCCACCCGGGCCAGCATGGCTCGGAGAAAGGCCAGCACGTCCAGCAAGGCGTCCGTGTGGCGCTCGACGGGCACGTTCTGGAACAGCGCCTTGTAGACGTCGGTGACGTACCTCAGGAGCACGCCCTCGCTTCTCTCCAGGCCCAGGTCCTGGATGTAGGTGGAGAAGCCCGCGTACTGCTCCAGCATGTCCCGGACCACGCACTTGGGGCGGATGTCCTCTCCCTTCACCCAGGGATGGGCCGTGGCGTAGGTGTTGAACAGGCCGAAGATCCAGTCGGCCTGGGGCCTGGGCCAGCTGACCTCCCGGAGGGGCTCGACCCGGTCCTCGTAGGGCACACCGGAGGCCTTTAGCTCCCGGTAGAGGGCATCCCGGACCCGGTCGGCCTGGCGGTGAAGCACCACCCGGGGTTGTTCGAGGATCGCCTCGGTCAGCGAGACCACGTCCAGGGCATAGTTCTCGCTCTGGGGGTCCAGTGCATCCAGGGCGTCCACCAGGAACAGGGACAGGGAGTGGTGGAGGCTGAAGTTCCGCTGCAGGTTCGGGGCCAGCCGCAGAGAGCCGTCCTCCTCCGCCCGGACCACACCTGCCTGGGTCAGATCTTCGAGCAGTCGTTCCGCGTCTTCCTGGAGGGCCAGCTTCTGCCTGGCGGTGGTGTGGCTCTGCTCGATCAGGTCCAGGAGGACCCGGTGTCCGGCCGCGGCATCTCCGTCGGTCTCGTCGGCGTGCTGCATCAGGTTCAGCAGCAGCCCGTGGTCCACCTGGAAACGGCTCACCAGGCGCTCGGGTGGTCGAGTCGAGAGACGTTCAAAGGTCTTGGCGTCCCAGTGCTTGTAGCCCCGGGTGGGGGCGTTCTTCGTCTTGGGCTTCTTGCGTCCCTTGGCCGCTGCCTTGGAGGCCTGGCGCTGGTTTTCGATCACGTGTGCTGGGGCCTGGGCGAGCACATGCCCCAGGGTGTCGTACCCGGCCCGACCGGCCCGACCGGCGACCTGTTGGAAGTCCCGAACCTTCAGGATCCGAACCTCCTGGCCATCGAACTTGCACAGCTGGGTGAACAGGACCGTGCGAATGGGGACGTTGATTCCCACGCCCAGGGTGTCGGTCCCGCAGATGACCTTGAGCTGCCCCTGCTGGGCCAGCTTCTCCATCAACAGGCGGTACCGGGGGAGCAGGCCGGCGTGGTGCAGGCCGATGCCGTGAAGGACGAAGCGCCGGAGGGCTTTTCCGTAGGGACTGTCAAAGCGGAATCCCTTGATCGCGGTGGCCAGGGCCTTCTTTTCCTCCTTGGTGCAGACGTTGGTGCTCATCAGGGCCTGGGCCAGCTCGGCGGCGGACCTCTGGGTGAAGTGCACGACATAGACGGGTGCCTTGTCGTCCAGGTGCAGGCGCCCCAGGGTCTCGTGGACCGGGTCATGGCTGTATTCGAAGGCCAGGGGCACGGGCCGGGTGGTGCTCCGGACCTCGACGGCATCGATTCCGGTGCGCTCGGCCAGGTCCTCTTGGATGTTCGTGGTGTCCCCCAGGGTCGCGGACATCAGCAGAAATCGGCTCCTGGCGAGCACCAGCAGGGGGATCTGCCAGGCCATGCCTCGGTCGCGATCGGCGTAGTAATGGAACTCGTCCATCACCACCGAGGTGAAACCGGCCGCGTCCCCTTCTCGCAGGGCGATATTCGCCAGGATCTCGGCGGTGCAACAGAGGATCGGGGCCTCTCGATTGACGGCGCCATCGCCGGTCATCAAGCCCACGTGCTCCGGCCCGAAGACCCGGCACAGGGCGAAGAACTTCTCGCTGACCAGGGCCTTGATGGGCGCCGTGTAGACCGTCCGTCCACAGGCGGCGAAGGTCTGGAAGTGCAGGGCCTGGGCCACCAGGGATTTGCCCGAGCCGGTGGGTGTGTTGAGCACCACGTGGTGTCCGCTGAACAGCGCGAGGATGGCCTCTTCCTGGTGGTCGTACAGGGTCAGCCCGGAGGCCTCGACCCATTCCAGGAACGCGTCCATGGCGTCATCAGGGTCGCCAAAACCCTGTTCGGGAATGAGGGCGTCCAGGCGGGGAGGGTCCAGGGTCACAACAGTGGGTTCCTGCAATCGTTCGGAGGTCTTCGGGTCAATAGATCGGTCCCAGGACCAGGCGAGGGTCGGGGAATCGTGCGAGGGCCGAGGTTCGTTCCGAGGGTCTCACGACGCCGGGCAGGTCGTGGGTCGAGGGGCGCTCCCAGCTGAGCTGGAAGTGCACATGAGGGGGCCAGCCCCCGTTTTCCGCCTGGTCACCCAGCCAGCCCAGCACGGTGCCGGCACGGAAGGCATCGCCGGGCTGCCAGAGCGCGATCGAGGCGGCGGACAGGTGTCCGTAGAGGGCGTAGAGCGGCCGATCCTGCCACCGGTGTTCGGTGGTGATCACGTGCCCGTAGTCGCCTGGGGCCGGGTTGAGACCCCGGTGCAGGATGTGCCCATCGGAGAAGCCGTGGACCGGGGTGCCGACCGGTCCGCCCAGGTCGATGCCGATGTGCAGGCAGCGCGAACTGCCGAACAGTTCCTGGTCATACACGGCGGGTCGTGGCTCGTCGTAGCGACCGATCGTCCAGGGGGTGTCGGGCCACACCGGCTCGGGACCGGACAGGTCCAGCACGACCGGTGCCTGTTGCAGGATCACCGGGTGGAAGGGCTCCTTCACGTCAATAGCCGGGGCCGCCCTGGATCAAGAAGGCGGCGCCGCCGCCTTGATGCAGGGGGGCTCCCAGGAGCAGGTCCATGGTGCCGTCGCCATCCATGTCGCCGGCGCTGGCCACCGATGTGCCCAGTCGGTCACCGACCGCTGGACCGACCACCAGGGCCCGGGCGTCAGACAGGGTCAGGGTGCCGCTCAGGGGGCCGCTCAGCAGGTAGGCCCCTCCTCGGTCCTCACCCGCCCGGTCCGCCCCCACGAGCAGATCCGCTGCGCCATCGCCGTCGTGGTCTTCCACCACGGCCACCGAGATGCCCACGTGCTCCTGTTCGTCGCTTCCGACCAGTTGCAGATCGGCCAGGGACAGGTTGCCGCCACTGATGACGGGCCCGTACACCACGTAGACCGCCCCGTTTTGGGGGCTGCCCTGGTCCACCCGGTAGGCGCCGATCACCAGGTCCCCAAGGCCATCTGCGTTCAGATCGCCGATGGCGACCGCAGCCCCCGCCCAGTCCAGCTCGGCCTCTCCCAGGAGAGCCGCTGTCGCCGAGGAGGAGGTCTGGGTGCCTTCGATGGGGCCGTTGAACAGGTAGGCTGCGCCGGCCCCCTCGCCGTTGGAATTGTCCTCGGGCGCCCCCAGCAGGACGTCGCTCAGACCATCGCCATCGGTGTCTCCGGCGGACAGCGCAAAGCCTGTCGAAGGGCTTTCCTGTTCGCTCTCGAGGGTGGCGTGGGCACCGGTCAGGGTGTCCGTGAGCGAGGTCGGTCCTCGCATCAGGTAGACCAGGCCCCGGCCGGCTCCGGGTGCCCCGATGAGCACATCCGGCACGCCGTCTCCGTCGGTGTCCCCGGCCCCGGCCACGGCCTGTCCGGCCCTGTCGTCGGGGATCTGGGCGGTCCAGACCCGGCTGGCCGAGGCCAGGTCCTGGGTACTGGGGGGGCCCAGGACCAGGTAGGCGGTCCCCCCATCCTCGGTGTGGGGAGCCCCCACCAGGACGTCGCCAAAGCCGTCCTGGTTGATGTCGCCGGCACCAGCCACTGCGAAACCCGCGCGGTCACCCTCGGCACTTCCCGAGAGCTGGAAACCGTTCTCGGCCAGGGAGATCTCCCCGGCGGGGCTGCCGGTCAAGACCACGGCCAGGCCACTCTTCGAGCCGATCCCGTCGGTCTCCGGGGCCCCGACCACCAGGTCGTCCAGGCCATCTCCGTCCATGTCTCCAGCCCCGGCCACGGAGCGGCCGGCATCCCCGGCACCCAGCAGTACCGCTCCCCCGGTCTCTGCGGTCATCCAGCCCATGGCGCCGCAACTGCCGGGGCTCTCGTCACAGTTGTCATCGACCCCATTGCCGCAGATCTCCGTGGCATCGGGGTTCACCGTGGCGTTGTCATCGTCACAGTCGCTGGCATCGGCCACCTGGCCTTCGGCGGCCCGACAGGCCTGTTCCACCTCGTCGGGATCGCCAAAGCCATCGCCGTCGTTGTCCAGGTAGAAGTCCGAGTACGGCCCGCCCCCACAGGGTCCGGTGTCCCCGCTGTCCCCGGTGTTCGAGGTACAGGCCCACAGCCCACAAATCAGCAACAGGCTCAAGGCAATCCCTCCACCCGGTCCCGCACCGCGGGACAGTATGCCGCGTTCTGAAACACCTGGCAGCCGTCGTAGCGCTCGGCCCGGGTTCCCCCGTGGTCCAGGTCGGGCCAGTCCAGGCGCCACAGGACATCGGACAGGGGTTCGGTAAATACCAGGGCAACCAGGCCGATGGGACGAGATGTGGACATTGCCCCTCTGGCCTAACGGGTGTTGTTCCGATGGGTAGAATGAGGTGTTCCTGCAGGGATCCCGGCCAATCTCCTCCATCCACTGGCGCATTCCGGTCCTGACCGGTGCTCTGCTCTGGGTATTTTCGGGCGCTGCCTGGGCTGGTGGCATCGATCGAGGCCTGCAGGGGGTTCGCATCGAGCAGGGGGAGTCTCCGGAGGCCTTCTGTGCAGACGAGGCCTGTCGCCTGTTGCGGTGGGTTCGTGTCAGCCGGGACGACCTGGATGCCTGGCTGGGCTACGACGCCGGCGAGGTCAGTCGCCCCCTGAGCACGAGGGCCCTGCACGGGGAGCGAGAGGTTTCACTGGCCGTGCGTCTGCTGGTTTCGGAGGTCGGGGCCGACCGACTGCTGGAGAACAGGAATGCCATCGAAGAGGCGGTGGGCATCCTCTACACGGTCGACAACCGACGGGTCCGCGAGATCTGGAATCCCCTGGACGCCCGGGTGACCCCTTTCAAGGGCTGTGGAGAAGGGGCTTCCTTTGCCAGTTGCGCCAATGGTGCCCAGTACAACGGCATGGCCACCTGGCGTGCCCAGGCGCCGCGCAGCGGGTACGACGAGGTCCTGCTGGACCGGGCCATGGACGTGGCCGTCACCGCCTGGGTCCTCCAGGAAACGGGCATCCTGGATGACTTCACCGGGGGTGCGACGAACTTCGTGCACCGATGTGGCGGAAGTGCCTATGGGAAGAGCACCTACCACTGCGATGGCACCGTGGTCCGGGGGGTCATCGATCAACCCGGAGCCAGGTCCCACAGTGGCCCGACGCTGTTCCGGGCGCCGCACACGGTCTCTTCAGAGGGCTACTACCGGATGCGACAGGTCGCCCTGGTCGACTATGTCCGGCAGCCGCGCACGACGCTGGACGAGGTGATCACCCCCTGGGAGTCCACCACGGCCTGGCTCGACTGACCTGGTTGTGTCGGCGAGGTCCATGAGCCTGCTCTGGATTCGTGGCGGGAGTGGCGCCGGTTAGTCGAGACCCGTGACGGACTCCACGAGCCACAGCGTCGAACGGTTTGCCGCCCTGGTCGACCGATGCGGCCCGGACATTCCCCTGGATCGGGCAGCGGCCTGCATGGCTGCCGAGGAGCAGCCCGAGGTCTGTGTGGAGGACACGCTGGAGGCCCTGGATGGCCTGGCTTCCCGACTGCGCATTCCAGGCGGCGCCAGCCCGGTGGAGCAGGTCGCCAGGCTGAACCACCTGCTCTTCGTCGAGTGCGGCTTCTGCGGGGACGAGGAGGACTACGACGACCCTCGAAACTCCCTGCTCGACCAGGTGCTCTCCCGCAGGCGGGGTCTGCCGATCCTGCTCAGTATTCTCGCGATGGAGGTCGGTCGGCGGGTCGGGCTTCATCTGGACGGAATCGCCTTTCCCTCCCACTTTGTGGTGTCCCCCAGGCATGTGGAACCGCGCTTCTTCCTGGACCCCTTCCACCGGGGCGAGGTGTTGCGCGAGGAGCACATGGTGCAGCGGCTCTCGATCCTGTTTCGGGGCCGGCCGGTCTCCGAGAAGGAGCTGGCCCAGTTCACTGCCCCTGCCTCTTCGCGGCAGATCCTGGTGCGGATGAACAACAACCTGAAAGGCAGCTACCTGCGTCGCTCCGACCTGGAGGGCGTGCTGCGGTGTGTGGACCGCTTGCTGATCCTGGACGCAGCACTGGTGGGGGAGCGCCGGGATCGGGGATGGGTCCTGGCTCGAATGGGCCGCCGTGCGGAGGCCATCGACGACCTGGAGACCTACCTGCTCCTGCGCCCCGAGTCCCGGGACGCCGACATGGTGCGGCAACACCTGGCCGAGCTGGACGAGGGGGAGAAGTGACCGGCCTGGGGTGGATGCTCCTTGCCTGCGCTCCTGCGGTGACGGTGACCCCGGAGAGCGGACCGGCCAGCGGCTACTACCCCGTCGCCCTGTCCCTGGATCGGGCTGCTTCCGAGGTCTCGGCGGTGTGGGTGGGTGGCGTGCCCACCTATGACCTCGTCGTCCTTGACGAGCAGGTCCTGCAGGTCACGGTCCAGGGTGGCCCGGTCTCGGGGCCGGTGGAAGTGACGGTGGAGACGGCCGAGGAGACCCTGGTCGTGGAGGGGGCCTTTACCTATGACGACCCGGTGGACCCGGTCTTCGAGCGCTTCTTTGCTGTGGGCGCCAGCCTGACGATGGGCGTCCAGGGGGGCGTGCCGACCACCCACGGTGCCCTGGCCAGCCCGGGAGCGGTGCTGGCCTCTCTCTCGGGGGCCTATCTGCCCCATCCACTGCTGAAACCGGGGCTGTTTCCGGCCATCGGTCCCCTGGACATGGGCCCTCCTCCGGGGTGCGAGGCCCCGTCGGTCGTGGATTTTGTGACCAACGCTGCCCTGGAGGTCCTGAGCACGCTCTCGGATCCGGAGACCGGCGAGTTTGGTTTCCAGTGGGGCCGATTGACCCCGGAACTCATGCCTCGGAACCTGGCGGTCGGGGACTCGGACATGGCGGACCTGCTGCATGGAATCCCCAGCGAGGACTTCGGTCAGCAGTTCCTGGCTCACCTGGCACTGGACCCCTACGGCGCTTTCGGGTCGGCGGTGGTGGAGAGCCAACTGGAGATCCTGGAGCAGGGAGAGCCCACCCTGGTCATCTGCACCGATCTCTACGGCAATGACGTCGTCGGCGCCCTGTTGGCGGGGGACGACATCGATCCGGAACGGGTGACGACACTGGAGGAATTCGGGCCGGACCTGGTCGCCTTGCTGGACCGCTTCGAGGCCATGGACGCAGAGGTCTTTCTGGCCACTCTTCCCAGGCCGAGTCTCCTGCCGGTGACCCGGGCCAAGCGGGCGGTGATGATCGAGGCCGGCATGGCCGAGGAAGAGGTCGACGGTCTCATTCAGGAGGTCGAGGACCGGGCGGAGGCGATGAATGCGCAACTGTTGGAAGAGGCCTCGGAACGCCCGCGCATTCACGTGGTGGACCTGGCTTCCACGGTGGCTGAAATGGAGGAATCCGGGGTCGACCTGGGCGACGAGATCATTGACTTCAGCCGGTTCGGGGGGTTGCTCAGCCTGGACGGCGTGCACTTCAGCGACACCGGCTATGCCCTGGGGGCGGAGCAGTTCGTCCTCTCGATCAACCAGGAGCTGGGGCTGGATCTCCCCCTCCCGGATCTCTCGCTGATCCACGGCTCCGACCGCTGGCGCACCGAGGCCCTGGTGGAGGGGGGACTGGACGTGGAGGCCTGCGAAACGCTCTGACGGCTTCCACCGCGGTGATCGCCGTCCTGAAACCCGACGTCAGTTGAACCGGGACCGGAGTGCCTGGGCCTCCTTCCAGCCCACCTCGGTCCAGGACACCAGTTGATCCAGTCCACCGAGTGCGAAGAGCACCGGGATCGCGAACAGCAGGGGAGCCCAGGCCAGGACGCAGATCGCCGATCGGACCAGTCCCAGCCGCTGGAGATCCGACTGCCAGGGGCGTAGATCCAGGCCGATGCGCACGGCGCTGAACCCCAGGGCTGCTCCGACCCCGACGAGCACCGGGGCCTGCAGGTCCCCGCGAACCACGGAGAGCAGTGCGCAGAGGACCCAGGCCGTCCAGGGCCAGACATAGGGGGCCAGGAGGATCAGAGCCGAGCCCCGGCCGGCGCTGTACTCCGCCAGCCCGGTCTCCTCGCCCACCCGCAGGCCCATGGGGCGTCGCAGACATGACATCGCAGCCAGCAGGTGGGCAATTTCGTGATCCAGGACCAACAAGAAGGGCACCCGCCAGGAGAGGACCACCCCCAGCGTGCCGCCCAGCAGCGCCCCGACCACCAGGACCCGCGCCAGGGGATCCGCCCACAGCGACGGGCCCATGGAGACCAGGGCGAGGTCCAGGGGCGGGGCCAGCAGCACACCGAGCAGGGTCAGAAGCCAGATCATGGACTCAGCGTTTCAGGTGGGCGGCCTGGAGCCGACGCAGGCAGGGCCCCTGGTCCGGGCCATCCAGGGTTTCGCACAGGCGGCTTCCGACCCCCGGGTCCAGCTTGGGGGCGTGCTCCCTTACCCAGCGGGTCACCGCGGCACCTCGAACCACCGGGTCCTGGATGATCAGGGCATTTTCCAGCACCCCTTCGGCCTGGTCAGGCGGCATCTCCAGGATGTCTTCATAGACACAGCGATCCCGGTCCAGGCCGGGGGGGCGCACCGCACAGGGGATGCCACAGGCCAGGAGAAGAGAGAACCACATGGTCTACCGGTACCGGAGCAGGCCCACGGTCGCCAGGGCCGGGACCAGGTAGACGTCGGCAGCGAGGGCGACCACGAAGGCCAGGGGGAGGTATGTCCCCATGATCCAGACCGAGAAATAGTCGGACAGGGCCATGGGCGCGAAGCTGATCACGAGGATGATCGAGGTGAGCAGGATGCCTCGTCCGGCGTAGTTCATGGTCGCGTGAATCGCCTCCCTGAGAGGGTGTCTCTGGGACTCGATTCGAAACCGCATCAGGAAGTGGATGGTGTCGTCGACCCCGATCCCGATGGCCATCATCATGATGACCATCGTGTCGCTGTCGACCATGTCCTCGATGAGTCCCAGAATGCCCAGAACCGCGAGCAGTGGCAGCAGGTTGGGCACCATGGACCAGAGGCCCACAGGGATGGAGCGCAGTCCGATCATCATCAACAGAGCGATGGTGCCCACAGCAAAGAGCACCCCTGTCCGCTGACCCTCGACCATCTCGTCCATGAAGTCGCCATAGAGCCCGGTCAGGCTGAGGGTTTCCGCCTGGACTCCTTCGGGGAGGAATTGTCGGGTCAGCACCTGGGCGCGGTTCACGGCTTCATGGGTTTCCCGCAAGGCAGTGGTGGTCAGCCGGGCCATGACCCGCAAGGTGTCGCGGTCCTCGTCCACCAGGTGCGTCAGGACGTCCTCATCCCCCATCTCCAGCAGAAAGAGGAGCTGGGTCACAGCATCCGGGTCCTCGGGCATGCCCGCCCGGCCGGTCAGCGCTTCGTTCAGGTCGGCGAGGACCGTGGTCAGGGACAGGACGCCGTCGACCTGGGAATCCCTCCCCAGGGCCTGCTGGTAGGCATAGAGGCTCGACAGGAGCTCGGGATCGAAGGCTCCTTCCTCCTCGGGTGCGTCGACGTAGACCTCCATCCAGTTCGACCCGGCGTAGTGCTCCTCGAAGAAGACGCCATCCTTGCGGAGTTGGTTGTCCGGGTGGACCCGGTTCACGATGTCCGCGTCGATGTGTGCCTGGCTGGCCCCAAACCCCAGGATCAGGGTCACCAGGGTGAAGACGCCGATCACCTTCCAGGGGTGGCCGGTGCTGGTCCGGCTGATGCGCCCCAGGATGTCATCCATCGGGCTGCGTCGGTCCTCCCGGATCCTGGGGGTGGGCAGCCAGGCGAGGACCACCGGCATCAGGGTGACCGTGATGAGAAGGGCCACCCCGGCCCCAAACCCCAGGGTGAGTCCCAGTTGCTTGTAGGCCGGTGCTGGCACCAGGCAGATGGACAGGAACCCGAAGAGCGTGGTCACCGACGTCAGCACACAGGCTCTGCCGACTTCGGAGCCACTGATCTCCAGGGCCTCCAGCTTGTCGTGTCCACGGCCCAACTCCAGGAGATAGGCGCTCCACAGGTGAACGCTGTCGGCGATGGCCACGATCATCACCACCGGCGGCACCAGGGTCAGAAAGATGCTGACCTCGCGGTCCAGGCTGATCGCGAAGCCCATGGTCCAGATGACCGCCAGGATCGACACCCCCAGCGCGATGACCATCGGGAACAGGTTCCGAAGCAGGATCCAGACGGTCAGGCAGGACAGCACGGAGACCAGCGGAAACAGCCGTGTGAGGTTGTCTCGGGTCAGCACCATCATCTCGCCGAGGGCTGCCAGGATCCCGGCTTTTCGCAGCTCGGAGGCCGGGTAGCCATGGGCTTCAAAGCTCTGGACCACTTCCGCCACGAACTGGGGCCCACGTTCCGCGGGTCGGTCGAGTCCGGGCTTCAGGGCGATGGTCACCAGCCCGTGTTGTCCGTCCCGGCTGACAAGGAAGCCCCCGGCCGAGGGGTCCTGGGCAAGCTCGGCCTGGAGCGCCTGGGCCCGTGCAGGATCCTCCCGGGCAAGGTCGGCGTAGCGGTCGATCTCCACGGCGCCGTCGGCCTGGGCAAAGCGGGTGGCGTCCAGAATGCTGGTGACCCGGCCCACGTCCTCCAGGGCTTTCAGGTCAGCCACCAGCCCTTCGAGCCTGTCCAGGCTGGGCGGCGAGAGCAGGGCAGGGTCGGAGTAGGAGACCAGCAGGGTCTCGTGGCTTCCGAAGATCTCGGTGCGTTCCACATAGGAGGCGTAGTTCGGGTCTTCTCCCAGGAACATCTTGGCCATGCTCGAGCCCAGCACGCCCTGGGAGATCATCCCCAGGGCCCCGGCGGTCAGGATGACCAGGACGCCGACGACGGCGAGGCGGTGCTTCAGAACCAGGCGAATGAAGGTGAGCAAGAGCGCCTAGAGAGTAGCAGTAGCCCGGGTTCGGTCCAACAGGGACCTGTGATGGTCTCTCGAGGGGCCCTCCCTCAGAGCCTCTTGATGATGTTCCCCTCTTCGTCTCGTTCCGGAGCCAGCGGCCGATCGTCCTCTGGCGCGGGGTCTGGAGGCGAGGCCGGCACCGGGTCCGAGGTCACGGGCCTGGCTGGACCGGTCGCTTCCTTCAGGCGGGTCTCCTCGGCATCGAGCTCCGGATCCTGCTGGCCGATGCGCCCCAGGGCCTCGCGGGCCTCGGCGATTCGTTCTTCCGCCGCGGCCACCAGGTCCACGTCGCCAGACTGGTTTCGCCGGGTGGCGACCCAGCCCTTGCCAACGTTTGCCAGGCGATCGAAGAACCCCATGGCCGAGAGGCTACCGCGATCAGAGGAGTTCGCGGGCCCAGAACTCCTGTCCAGTCCTGCCACAGAGCTGGTCTACGGCACTCGCGGGGCTGATTCCTGCATCGAAGAGGGTCTCCCAGGGGCGCTGGGTGATGCCCGGTGTGTAGACGCCAAAGCGGTTGTAGAGAATCGATTCCACAGCGGACATCCAGTTGCGGTACTTCTGCACGGCACTCCTCCTGGTGCATAATTATTCAATACAATGAATGGTAATACAAACTGGGGGTTCGTCAAGAAATCTCATTGAGGGTCGTTTCGGTGGGTCTCTGGCCTCCGGCGTTATGCACCTGGACCCTGGAGATTTTCATGACCCGAGCCCTCATCTCTTCGATCGTCATCCTGGGAGTCGCCTGTGGCGGTTCCTCGACCTCGGCCGAGACGCCGGCCCCGACCGCCGCTGCGGCCCAGCCAGGGGTTCCGGTGGGGATGGGGGTTGCGGCTTCCTCGAGCACGGTGGGCCTGATCATCCTCTCCAACCCCACTGCCATTGCCGCCCTGGCGGCGGCGGATGCGGCCGATGGCAAGGTGGACCTGGTGGTTGCCAATTGTGCTGCCTGTGGGCTGGCCATGAAGGGCGATGCAGCCCATGCCAGCAAGATCGGGGACTACACCCTCCACTCCTGCTCCGACCGGTGCAAGTTGAAGCTGGAGGAGAACCCGGACGAGCTGCTGGGCAACCTGGAGATCGCCGGCTCCGAGTGAGTTGTTGGGGTCGCACCGGTTTCCGCGGGCTCCCGGGCCGGAATGCCCGTCAAGCGGATAGAAGCCCCACTTCTTCCCTGTTGAGGTGTCCCCGTGCGCATTGCCCTCCTTGCAGCCCTGCTGCTCAGTGCCTGTGGCGACCAGGACACGACCACCAGCGACACCGCGACAGGTGACACCTCCGGGTCGCTGGACGACAGCGTCGG
>CAZMNK010000090.1:0-12813 GCA_964567625.1 uncultured Enterobacterales bacterium
TTCAGGAAGTGGCGTCATTGCAGGGGCTTACGAAACGCGTCACACTACGGTTCAACGTGTAGTCCTCGGTCGTAGGATCTCGGCCCGTCATCCACGACCGTGCCTGCACGGAATAGAGGCTGTACATGCTTGTGGTTTTCGATCTGGACGGGACTGTGGTCGATTCGACCCGAGCCTTGCTCGAAGCCCATGTGGCAGCGTGGGCGAGCGTTGGGCACCCGTGTCCGCCAGATGAGGCCATCCTCGAACTCACGGGCCTGCCACTGGATCACACCATGCGCACCCTGGCGCCCGACCAGGACCCCGAGGCCCTGATCGAGGCCTACTCTCGAGCCTATGTGAAGATAGCGCCGCGTTACGAGCGGCTCTTCGATGGCATGGCCGAGTTGCTGTCTCGCCCGTTTCGCGCGGCGGTGGCCACCGGCAAGAGCCAACAAGGGGCCGATCGCGTGGTGAAGCAGTTCAGCCTGGGGGATCGCTTCGAAATCGTCCTGGGCGCCAATTCCGTGCCTCGACCCAAACCAAACCCCGATCTCCTGCACGCCATCATGGAGGCGACGGGAACCAAGGACCTGGTCATGATCGGGGACACCACCTTCGACCTGGAAATGGCCCATGCCGCCGGGGTGAGGGCCATCGGAGTGACCTGGGGGCATCACTCCGTCGAGCGACTGCGCGAATGGGCGCCCCTGGTGGATTCCGTTGAAGAGCTGGGGCGTCTTCTCGGGGTGTGAACCGAGGAGACAGGCCCGGATCTTCCTGGATCGAGGGATGGATGACGAACAGTCCCTTGCTACCCCAGGAAACGTCCGAGAAAAACGGAGAGTTCAAGGGGCACAGGGCTCAGGAAGTGTCCTCATCCCATCGGACACGTTGGTAGACCCACGCACCAGCAATGGCGCCGACGACAGGTCCGACCAGGTAGATCCACAATGCGCTGACATCGCCCGAGACGAGGGCAGGAGCCAGGGAGCGAGCCGGGTTCATCGATGCCCCCGAGATGGGGCCTCCAAAGATCGCCCCCAAGGCGACAGTGCTGCCAATCGCAAGCCCGGCCATGTGACCGACAGCCCGCGCATCGGTGGCCACCGCCGTGATCACGAACATCAGAAAAAACGTGAGCAGCGCTTCGAGCCCAAGGGACTGAATGGAGGAACCGGCAGGAACGGTCGCACCCAGCTGGGCCACCGAACCAAACAGAAGCCACAGGGTGCCCGAGGCCAGCAGCGCCGCAGCGACCTGCCCCAGGATGTAGGCGGGTACTTCTCGCCATGAGAACAGTCCGACTGTGGCGAAGGCGAGGGTGACCGCAGGGTTGAAGTGGGCGCCCGAGATGTGTCCCGTGGCGTAGACCATCACCATGATCACCAGGCCAAAGACCAGCCCAACCCCCAGGTGGGTAATGGTGCCACCGGTGACAACATCCACCATGATGGCGCCACAGCCCGCGAACACCAGGGCAAACGTGCCGACCATCTCAGCACCCACCTTGCCCAGCAATCGTCGAGTGGCGTGGTCCATCGCCCCGTGCAATCCCTTGTTCGGCTTACTCGGCTGCCGCGTATCGCGCTCGAGCCGTACCCGTCACCCCCGTTCAGTTCAACGTCCGGGCTTCTCACGGGCCCTGGCGCCATCGCCCACTGCCTTCTGCTGGCTGAAGCTGATGTGACCCGGTGGGCCAGGGCACGGCTGGAGTCCGAGACCCTGCAGGCACGCACGCCCACGCACGTTCTCCGGCCGCAGCGGTACGACAACGCAGTCGAATGGCCAGAGCGTCAGCCACGCCAGTACACCAGCGACGATGTCGCTCTCGATGGCGATGGCATCATCGGTCACCCAGTAGGCCAGTTGCGCACCGCAGGTCCATGGCTCGATGTACACACAGCCGATGCATCGCGACGATTACGCGAACGCCTCCCGACGCTCGAACTCCGCCTGGTGTTCGGCCAGGTCGGCCACGTTGTCCTCCAGGCTGAAGTTCTCGGCGGGCCATCCACCCCACTGGAGCTCCTCGAGCAGTCGCTGGCGACAACTGGTCCACGCTGCGTGGTCCAGTTCGGCAAGTTCGGGGCCTAGCGGTTTCAGATGCCAACCGGGCGCCTCGAGAAGGGGTGGCGGCTGGAAGTCCGACCGCCAGGCGGGACTCGAACTGGAAGACCGATGCCGCAATGTCCGATCCACATGAACGGGTGAGGTGAGGCGACGTGGTCCAGGGGCGAGTCTGTGGCGGCGAGCCCGCTCAGGCCTCCACCTCTCTCACCAGGCCACTCGTCACTTGCCGGAAGTGGCCTGCCTGGACTCCTCCATCAACTCCAATGGCCGCTCACGCAGGTCCTCCAGGCTGACCTCGCCGGACTTGTAGCGCGCCAGGAGCGCCCGCTGGGCCACATAGTCTCCGTTGACCACACCGGCCTTGCTCTGCAGCATGCGCCAGGCCTTGCGGCGCTCGACGCAGAACAACACCATCTGACGGGAGATGACCTTCTCCACCTCCGAACCATCGGGGTTGTCGAGGATCACGCTGACGCCAAAGTCCGGTACGAAGGCGCGGTGCTCGGGCCGCAGGAAGCGGCGATGGACGACATCCTGCTGGGTGAGCCGCACCAGGACCGCCTCCAGGGGCTCCAGGGACTCCCCGGCCTTGACCGGCCGGAAGTGCCGCCGGAAGCGGGCTTCGGTCGCCGCCCAGTGGGCGATGGTGTACGTGTAGGGCTCCTTGGAGCCTTCACGGCGCTTCGAAGTCCAGTCCCGCTTGCCATTGGGGTTGCCCTTGAGCTGCAGGGCCTCGGCATAGGTCTCGCCGGCGGAGGGGTCGAAGACGAAGTCGGGCATGCCACGAGAGTCGCGGATCCGCTTGGCCTGGAGTTGTGAGGAATCGTCGGCCACGCCATGTTCAGGCTGGCAGGTGGTGAAGGCCTGGAAGAACGCGGTGCCTCGGTAGTCCAGGCCGTCCAGCATCACCCGGTAGAGACGGGTCGCATTGGCCATGGAGACCTGGGCCACGAACAACGAACCATGCCCGGAAGTCAGGATCTCCGAGACGCTCTTCTTCTCCGACATCTTGCCCTGGGTCGCGGCTCCGAGACTGTTCATGTCCCCGCCACCGGGCATCGGTGAACTGTCGGAGTTCTGGCCACCGGTGTTGGAGTAGACCTGGGTGTCCAGCATCAACATCTTCACGTTGGGCCGGTTCTGGAGCGCCACCTTGGACAGGTTCTGGAAGCCGATGTCACCCATGCCGCCATCGCCACCGATGACCCAGGCCTTGGGCATCTCGCGGATCTCGTCATCGGTCATCAAGGCGTCCGAGAAGTGCGCCAGGTCGAACACCTCGGCTTCCGACAGGCCTGTTCCTTCCCGTTCCAGGACCACGTCGCACATGCGCTCTGGAATCACCGACCGCCGGGCGTGATCGACGATGAAGCTCTCTCCGAACATCCAGCCCACGGTCGGGCCATCCTGGAAGAGCGAGTTCATCCAGGGGTAGGGATGGGGGTTGTTCGGCGGGGTCGAGCCATAGACCGTGTTGCAGCCGGTGTTGGCGGCCATCGCCATGACAGACATGCCGTTGGCCAGCCGACCGTCGTTGGCCTGCAGGTGCTGGTGATTGAAGGCGTCCTGGCGCATGACCGCGACCAGGGCAGCCACTGCCTCTTCCGGGGTGACCTGTCCCCGATCCTGCAGTCGCAGGTCGGTGTCGGCCTCGGACTCACCACCGAGCTCCATGATCAGCCGGGCCACGGTACGCACCAGGCGATCCCGGTCCTCTGCGGGCAACGCCTCGAGTCGGGCGACACCCTTGCTCTCCAACATGTCGGCCTTGGCCAGCAGGCGCTCGGCCTTGGCGTGGTAGAGCGGCCGCATGTAGGCCTCGGTGATCGTCGCCACCGTGCGGAGAACGGTCTTCTCCCCACAGCCTGCACAGGCACCGTCGCCGGACACCAGTCCGTCGTAGACGTCGCGCATCATCAGGTGGTTGCGCAGCACGCCGGCCTTGGCCGATGAGGGGTCCTTGGCGTCGTAGCGGCCCAGGAAACGGGTGTCGGTCTCGGGCAGGGTGTCCAGGAATGCCATCTGGGTGGTCACGCCCGAGTTCACCTCTTCCGAGTCCGGGACCATTCGAAGGGCGTCGTGGGGCCCGCAGGCGGTGACGCAAGCCGCACAGCCCTTGCACAGGTCGGAGACGAAGATCGAGAACACACCGCCGTCGCCGGGGTTCTTCTTCTCCCGCTGGGCAAAGATGCCCCGAGCCTTGCCGTAGGCCAACGGCAACTGCATCAGGAGAGTGGAGATCTCCGCCCGGCTCGCCGCGGAGACATCTTCGAGCCGCTCGAGGTGCTCGGCCACGATGCTCGCCAGGCTTCGCGAGTCCTTCTCTGCCACCGCTTCGTTCATCGACTCACGGATCAGGGCCTGGAGCGTCGGCAGGGCCGCCAGCAGTCGATCCTTGTCGCCCTTGTCGGTGACGTAGCCGGAGATCGCGGCCCCCAACACCGTGTCCAGGTCCTGGGCGGTGTTGGGTAGCGCGGTGTCGGGACAGATGGTGATGCACTCCATGCACTGGGTGCAGTTCTCCGCCAGGAACACGGGGGTCTCACGCCGTGCGACGTACTTGGAGGCCCCAGCGCCGGTGGCCGAAGCCATGATTCCGACCGCTGCCAGAGGAGAAGCAGGCTGGTTGTAGCCAAGCCCCGCCTTGAATTCGCTCTCGAAGTAGGCCCGACTGAACAGGTTGGGCCTGGGGGCCTGGTCACCGCAGGGCTTGGGTGGGGCTGGCCTGTGGGCAGGCAGCAGGGGCGTGCCGCGCATCGCCGACAGGTCTGGGGCGCCTGAGGGGCCCATGGGCACCTGGCGCACCCGGCTGAAGCCATCTTTCATCACCCGCATGTTCGACTGGATGACCGCCTCGCCAAAGCGGCCGAACTTCTTCCGGTACTGGCCGATCACCACCTCGTCGAAGCGCTTCTCGTCGATGCCGTAGTCATTCAGAAAGCTGGACACCTGGAAGAAGGCACCCAGGAAGGCGTTCCCCTGCATGCGAAGTTGCAGGTCCGGGCGGTCCGTCGCCGCTCGGGCGATGTCGAAGCCGGGCAGGATGAAGACCTGGATGCCACGCTCTCGGATCTCGGCCCGGCACCTGGGCGGGATGCGCTTCCAGGCGACCTCTGGTTCCTCCTCGCTCTCCCAGACAAAGGCCCCACCAGGCCGGATTCCCTCCAGGGGATTGGTGTGGGTGAACGCCTTGGGGTCGCAGCACAGCACCACATCCACGTGGCGCAGGTCACAGTTGACACGGACCCGTTCCGGGGCCACCACCAGGAAGTAGGCGGTGGGGGCGCCCTTCTTCTCGGAGCCGTAGCGCGGGTTGGCGCTGATGTGGAGCACCTCTTCGAGGTTGCCATTCTCGTCGCGCACACCCTTGCGCTCGGCCAGGTCCTCACCGAACTCACCGATGATCGCACCCAGGTTCTTGCCGGTGGTGATCATGCCCCAGCCACCGATGCTGTGGAAACGCACGGCGATGGCCCCTTCGGGCAGCAGCGACGGCGCCTCGTCCGAGCGGACCTCGTAGGGGTGGGAGATGCCGATGGTGAAGTGGTTCGTGCCGTCACTCGCCATGCGCCCGTCAGCCCGTGGGCGCTCGCCATTGACAAACTCGTAGGCGCCCAGGATGCCCTCGGGGCGGAAGTCCCGGGAGCCGAGTCCATAGGTCCCGCTGAAGATGCGGGGCAGCTCTGCAGGGCTGAGGGAGGCATGCCCATCATCGAGGCCCTGGATGTGTCGTTCGACACCCTTCAGCAGTGCCGTGCGGACATCCCTCGTCAGCGGGTTGTCCCCGGAGAGGGGCTCGTCGGTGCGCTCGAGTACGATGACTCGCTTGCGTCCGCGGAGCGCCTCGATCACCGCGTCCTCGGGGAAGGGGCGAAGCACGTTGACGTGCACCGAACCCACCCGGACTCCGCGGGTGTCGTGCAGATGGTCCACCGCAGCATTGATGTTCTCTGCAGCGGAGCCCAGGCTCAAGAAGACCGTCTCGGCGCCGTCGCAGCCATACTCGCTGAGGGGGCCATAGGTCCGTCCAGTCAGGGCACCGAACTCCTTCCAGGCCTGCTCCAGCATCTCGGCGATCGGTTCGGCGAAGTGGTTTCGCCGGGCGATCACGCCGTTCATGTAGTGCTCCTGGTTCTGGACCGGTCCGAGCAGCGCCGGGTTCATCGGATCGATCGACTTGGGCACCCGTCGACGGGTCGGCCCGAACAACTCCCGCTGGGCCGGGGTCGGGCAGTCGATGATGTCCTCGGGCGCACCCAGGTACTGGCGGATCAACTCGGACTCGGGCTTGAAGAAGGTGCGCTCCAGGTGGGACGTCAGGAAGCCGTCCTGGACATTCATGCCCGGGGTGAGCGACAACTCCGTCACCCGCCGCAGGATCAGGGTCTGGTCGGCCGCCTGCTGTGCATCCCGCGCAAAGAGCACGATCCAGCCCGTGTCCAGAGCCGCGTAGACGTCGTCGTGGCCACAGTGCACGTTGAGGGCGTGGCGAGTCAGGGCCCTCGCCGCGATCTGCACCACCAGCGTCGAGAGCTTTCCGGGGGCGTGGTAGTACTGCTCCAGCCCGTAGACGACGCCCTGGCCGGACGTGAAGTTCACCACGCGCTTTCCGGTCACCGACATGGCGATGGCCCCACCCTGTGCGGCATGCTCCCCTTCCGTCTCGATCGCCACCTTGGGCCGACCGAACACGTTGAGCTGGCCCGATGCATAGGCCAGCTGGAAGATCTCCCCCATCTCGGTAGACGGGGTGATCGGGTAGAAGACCCCGGCTTCGGCGAGACGGGCCTCGGTGTACTCGGACACCAACTGGTTGCCGTTGGCGGTCACCCGGATTCCGGGAAATGGCGGCCTGGACGTCATCATCGCTCCTTCGGCTGCAGCGGGCCCTCTATGGCGCCACGGCGACGCATCCCACCACAGAGTTCACTGGCTTGCGGAGGCATTTACAAGATTACACTCCTGAATTTACAAAAGTCTACATCACCCACAGCCTTACAGTGGAGCCCCTTGGCCTACCGAGCGGATTGTTGTATGAAATTGACAAGCGAAAACACTTCCCCTCGGAGAGAGCATGGATTCCACAGCCGAAGCCCCCGTCGAGAGTGCGTCCTTCCTGGAGAACCCAGCCCAGGGTGCCGGCCACCTTGATCGGGCCCTGACCCAGGACCAGCTCGTGGAGTTCGAAGACGAGGTTGAACTCTGGAAGACCTACGGCGGAGACTGAGCCCGGTCTTCCGTCTTCGTAGTCTCCTGAAACCGCTTGCCTGTCCAGGGCCTGGCGCTGTCCGTCACTCCCTGTCGCAGTACGCCGTGTGGGAGGAGAACATGTCGCAGCCGGCGATCCAGCGGGAACGGTAGAGGGTCGCCGGGACCGGCCCAAGCCTCATTCGCCAGACGACTTCTCCAGCCTCGGTCACCTGGACCACAGAGGCGTCATTCGCTTCGACTCCCTCCAGGTGCATCGAAGCTGCCCCGATGACCCAATCGCCATCGTCCAGCTCCTGGATGCCCCCCAGCGCGGAGCTGTACCAGCCGTCCTCGGTCCAGGTGCGCAACACGGTGGCGGTCATCGAGCCCTCGTCCAGCCCGACTTCCATCCCCCGGCTCTGGAGGCTGTTGATGCCATTGTCGTAAAAGACCATGCACACGTCATGTTCGGGACAGTCCTCGAGGTGCAGGTCGTGGACCAGGTCAGGCATCTCGGCGATCGAGATTCCCGTGAAGTCCTCATTTCGACCGAACACCCAGTCGACCGTCATGGTGGTGGCGTCCAGGCGCATGATGGTGGTCGGGGCCAGGGTGGAGACGTAGTACTTGCGACCTGAAGGTTCGTCGCGCACGACCAGGGAGTTCACACCGGCGACGTAGACGTCGGGCACATGGCTGGCACACAGCTTGGTGAGCAGGGTGCCGCTGGAGAGCTCGTACTCGTCGACACACCAGTCTTCGCGGGCGCCAGACAGCGTGACGAGCACGCCTTTGAACCACTTGACGTCATGTTGGCTGTCCACAGGCAGGATGGTCTGCCAGCGCCCGGAGAGGTCCAACAGGCCGGGTTCGAGCCGGGCGTATTCCAGTCCTCCACCCACCACGAAGAGCCGCTCCTCAGGATGCCACTCGAAGCCCATCGTGGCCTCGTAGGCGCTCAGATCCAGGTACCAGCGAAACCGGGCTTCCCGATCCACGACGACGAGGAACTGACCGAGCAAGGTGTCGGTCCTGGGGAAGAGGTTGAGCAACAACCAGGCCGGATCGGCGTTGCTCGTGTCCCAGGTTTCCATGCTCAGGGTGTAGGAGGCCAGCGCGGTGGGCAGGGCCCCGGTCGTGGTGGAGAAGACCTGTTCACCCACGCCCTCCGGGGTCGTCAGGGTGCAGGAATAGGTGGTGTCCGCCAGCAGACCCTGGAGCAGGGCCTCGCTCGTGCCGGGCACCAGCGACAACACGTGCTCTTCGTCCAGGATGCCCTCCACGCTGGCACGACAGGTGACCTCGGCGGCACAGGTCGGATCGAGTTCCAGGGCAAGCACGGTCTCCGTCACCAGGTCGGTCCGGTTTGTGGCGGTGACCACGGCCTGGGAGGCATCACAGAGGACCGTGGTGTCCGAGTCCTGGGTGTCGCCGGTCTCCGGGGAACCACTGTCCGCGCTGTCGGTCGAGGGGCTGTCCGTGATGCCCGTCGAGCCGACGTCCGAGTCCTGGGGCTCGGTTGTCGGGTCATCTCCACTACAGGAGAGAACGAGCAGCAGACCTAGCATCAGGCTCCTTCCGTGGCCGTCGCACCGTACCCGCTGCCGGAGCCGGCGGGGTGCACGATCACCAAGATAGGAGCCCCTCGGGCAACGGTCCAGTCTCCATCCGCGCTCTCTACGGTACCTGGACCCTTTCCTTTCGCCTGAAGAAACGGCCGAAGGTGCCCCAGCGCACAGCGTCGCGCACAGGCATGAAGGGCGCGGGAAAGCTCGGAGAGCAGGCCGCCGGCCGTTATCATCCACGGCCCCGGCCAGACCTGGAGCAGAAAAGACGAGATGGCCCTGCGCCTGCACCCCCCCGAGGCCTTGCTGGAGGCGGTTCTCAACGCCTCGAAGCGGGATCGCCGGATCGCCTTCGTGCTCGGCTCGGCGATGTCGTCTCCCGCGGTGCCCGACTCCGCTGGGGTTGTGGACCTGGTTCGCGCTGCCGTGTCCCCCTACCCCACCATCGCCCGCGCCCTGGAGACCGCCCTGGCCCAGGCGTCCTGGGGCACGGAGTACGCGGTGGCCATGGCCCTGCTGCGGGAGCGCTCGGGACCCCAGGACGTGGAAAAGGTGATCCGCCAGGCCGTGCGCCAGGCCCGCCACCCCGACGCCGCCACCTACCCCGACGACCAGGTGCTGGAGCTGGACCTGGAGGGCTGGAAGGTGCCTCGGGGTCCCGCGGCCCTGGGACGCCTGCTCGCGCAGGGCAGCGGTGGACTGGGGGGTCCGGTTCTGAGCCTGGCCTGGGACCCGCTCCTCGCCGTGGCGATTCGTCGGGCTGGAGGCCGGGTCGTGCAGCGCGTCCTGGACTCGGACGGCAACCTGCATCGGCCAAACCCGGGCCGAGGCGGCGTCGAACTCGTGCACCTGCACGGCGCCTGGCGGTCCCCAAGGACTCTGCACGCGGGGCCGACCCGCCGTCGCCTGGCGGAAGGGCTCGCGCCCCTGCTGCGCGATCACACGGTGATCGTGCTCGGTGTGGGTGCCCGAGACGATGTGGTCCTGCAGGCGCTGGTCGACATCGCCCGGGAGGACGACGCCCAGGTCACCCTGTCCTGGGCCTTCCACGAAGCCGACCGGGTCCAGGTCAAGACCGACGCCGGCAAGTTGCTGGCTCGCACCGAACCCCTTCAACGCACCGGGCGCTTCCGCACCTACGGCGGTGTGGACGCCCATGCCTGGTGCGTGGCCCTGGAGAAGGCCATGGAGCCCGAGGTGCAGCCAGAGCCCGTGGCACCCGAGGTCCGGCCGGAGCCTCCCCCACCGCCCACATTGCCCGGGTGGACGGCGGTGGACGGGGACTTGCTCGACGAGGCTGTCACCCCTGGTCCGGACCACGCCGCCTTTGCTGCCGGCCAGGACGCCAACTGGGGCGTCGTCGGCAGCGGCCGCCTGGCCGAGCGGGACCGGGTCAAGGAGATCCAGGCTGCGATCGTGAACCAGCACGAGAGGCGACACCGGTGGTCGGTACACCTGCTGCTGGGACCCGACGGCGAGGGCAAGAGCACGGTCCTGCGCCAGGTCGCCGCCCACTTCGCCCGCAAGGGTGGCCCCTGGAGAGTCTGGTGGCGTGACCACGGTGGGCTGCGCTGGGACCAGGTGGGCCCGTCCGCCGAGCGGGGCACAGGCCTGGTGCTGGTCTCCGACAACGCCGACGAGCTCCTGCGTCGCCACGACCTGGCCGCCTTCCTGGACCAGAAGAAGCTCCCAGGCCGCCTGAAGCGATGCGGTGCCGAGGTTCACCTGGTCCTCGCAGCCACGGCCAAGGACTGGCGCCGGGCCAGCCGGACACGGCCAAAGTGGCTCAAGGCCCAGGGGGTGGTCGTACACCGCACCCTCCACGGACTGAACGCCCGGGAAGCCCGGCGCTTCGTGCTCGCTGCAGAGGCGCTGGACCTGCAGGGCGAGCTCGCAGGACTGCCCGACCTCGACGCCAGGGCAGCGCACCTGGCCGCCCTGTCCGAGAAGCGTTCGGACGCCAGCCTGCTCGGTGCCCTGCTCCAGGGCAGGACGGGCCAGGCCCTCGAGGACCATGTCGCCGCCTGGCTCACGGGTCTGAGGGGCAAGCGCTCGACCCGCTTTCCTCCCGGGCTCCGGGCCTGGCTCCACGTGGCGGCCATCCACGTGACCGGTCTTGGTGCTCTGGACCGCCGGGTGCTCCGGGCAGCCCTCGACGTGGACGACAGCGGGCTCGACACGATCGTCGCCAACTCGGAGGGCTGGCTGGTTCCATTCGCCCAGGGTCGCTTTCGCGGCGTGGCCGTGGGCAGCCCCACGATGGCCCAGGTGAGCCTGGCCCTGCTGGACGGCCTCACACTGGGCCTCACCCGGGCCCAGTTGTACGCAGACCTGGCCACCGCAACCATCACAGGGGTCCCCGGCTACGCGCGGGAGCGGCGTATCGAGGCCATACCGCAACTGGCGGAGCGTCTCTGGCGAGCGGGCGATCGAGACGCAGGGGCCGCCATGGCAGCGGCCGCCCACACGGCCGCCCCCCAGCACAGCGGCTTCGTGCGCAGCCATGTCCGCATCCTGCGTGAGTCCGGCCAGCCCGCCGCCGCCCGAAAGGTCTGTGCCGCCTGGGCCGAGGGGATTCGCAAGCAGGACCCAAAGGCTCCCCTGGACCGGGTGGTGCTGCAGGAATGGACGGCGAGCGTCCGGGCCGACGTGGCAGACAGCGACCACACGGTCTGGGGTGCCTGGATCGCCCTGCTGGCGGTCTCGGACCAGGCAGGAGGCAAGGTCCGGGCCGAAGCGGCCAGGTCGGTCCTGGGGGTGGCGGATGCGCTGGCCGAGATGGATCCGGAAGGCACGGAGCCCCGGGCGGTCCAGGGCCGGGCGGCTGCCGTGGTGGTGCTACAGCATGCCCCGAAGGGCTCCCTCGGGCCCAGGGACCACGGCGCCCGAGACCGCCACCGCGCTGCGGTCGGCGACCTCTGGAAGCACCTCTCTCGGGGTGCGGTCAGTGCCTGTCTCAGTGGCGTGACTCGCCTCGCCTGGGAGCAGACCTCGCCGACCACCCGGATCGAGGCCCTCTCCCCGGATGGCCGACTGACCTTCCAGGGGTTGGTGGAGATCCTCTAGACCCCGAGTTGAATGCCCTGGGCACCAGGGACCGCGGTCACGGTTCGGTCGTCGAAAACGGCGACGGCTAGCTGAAGGCACCCTTCAGCGTGAAGAAGAAGAAGGCGGCCAGGAATGCGCCGATCGGGAGGGTCACGAACCAGGAGACGAAGATCGTGCCGATCACCCGGAGGTCCAGGGCCCCCAGACCACGCGAGAGGCCCACACCGATCACCGCGCCGACCGCGACGTGGGTCGTGGACACCGGCAACCCGGTTCGAGAGGCCACCACGACGGTGGCTGCCGCCGCCAGCGTGGCGCAAAACCCGCTGCTGGGGGTCAGGGCCGTGATGTCCTTGCCGATGGTCTTCATCACCCGCCACCCCAGGGTGCCGAGCCCGATGACGATGCCGAACCCGCCGACGACCAGGATCCAGTTGGGCATGGCGCTTTCTTGCGCGACACTGCCGCCGCTCTTCACGATGCTCACCACCGCCGCCAACGGACCCACGCCATTGGCGACGTCATTCGAGCCGTGGGCGAACGCCATCGCGCATGCGGTGAACACCATCATGGGGGTGAAGACCTTCTCGACACTGGCGAAATGGAAGTCCTGCTCCGCTTCCGGATCCTGCTTCACTCGCCGGATGAGCACCATGCCCAGGAGGCCACAGAGGACACCGAACACCACGGCGGCCCCAAAGCTCGCCCCCACCGAGAGCTCGAGCTTCAGGTGCTTCAGACCCTTGAACACCGTGACCAGGGAGATGATGAACCCCACCAGGAACACGTAGACCGGCCCCCATCGCTTGGCGGCCTCGAAGGGGCTGTCCTGCTCCAGGATGAGCCGCCGAATCGACAACATCAGCAGGTAGGCCAGGAATCCACCGAGAATCGGCGAGACCACCCAGCTGGCGACGATCTGGCCGATCTTGGGCCAGTTGACCGCGTCGACGCCGAT
>CAZMNK010000090.1:12913-22042 GCA_964567625.1 uncultured Enterobacterales bacterium
CCCAGCTGGCGACGATCTGGCCGATCTTGGGCCAGTTGACCGCGTCGACGCCGATGCCCACCATCCCGAAGCCCACGACCGCGCCGACGATGGTGTGGGTGGTGGAGACCGGCCAGCCGCGCCGAGAAGCCAACATCAGCCAGACCCCGGCGGCGAGCAGGCTTGCGAGCATGCCGTACACCAGGATCTCGGGAGAGTCGAGGATGGACGCGGGATCGATGATGCCCTTGCGGATGGTCTTCGTGACGTGGCCACCCGCCAGAAATGCACCGGCAAACTCAAAAATTGCGGCGATGACGATCGCCTGGCGCACGGTGATGGCACCAGACCCCACCGACGTGCCCATCGCGTTGGCGACATCGTTGGCGCCAATTCCCCAGGTCATGTAGAGACCGAAGACCACGGCGAGTGCCAGGAAGACGGTGCCGTGCAGGGCGATGATTTCCATCGAGTTGCCTTCCTAGCGGGCGATGATCAGTCGGATGGTGTTGGCGACCTTCTCGGCGTGGTCCGCCAGGTCGCCGATCCACTCGATGACCCGGTACCAGAACATCGCCGTCACCGGGTGGAGCTCTGATTCCAGGCTGAACAAGGTCCGTTCAAGCTTGCGTTCCAACGCGTCCGTCTCGTCCTCGGCTTCGTTCAACTGCAACGCCAGGCGCTCGACCTGCTGGGCCGTTCGACCCCGAAAGCCGACCGAGAGGAGCTCGTCGAGATGTTCGATGATGTCGGAACACAGACCGACGACCTCGACGCAACGCCGGGTGAGGGCCATCAGGTCTTCACGCATCCCTTCGGGCACCGTCATGCTGCGCTGGACAAAGATGCCGGAGATGTCCTCGGCGGTGTCCGCAATGGAGTCCTGCTGGTGGAGCACTTCGAGCAGGTCGCGGCGATCGACCGGCATGAACAGGCTCCGCGGCAGGTGAATTCGCAGGACATGCTTGAGCTTGTCGGCCTCTCCCTCGAGCCCGGCGATGCGCCGGTCCGCTTCTGCGACCGCTTCGCGATCCCCGGCGATCAGGGCCTCCACAAGGGGCACGACCTCCTTGGCGCAGTCGTGCACGACACGCATGTGGGCCTGGAGATGCTTGAAGGGCGCATGCCCGCTGAAGAGATTGGAGATCGACGCCATGATGCTTCCTCCTCCTGGCGTGGTTGGCGCCATCTATGAAATACGAGCCCGCTGAGCCAGCCGCCAGGACCACAATCCCGGAATCTCCGGGCCAGACCTGCAGCATCGGCTGACGGGTCAGCCACTCCGTGAGTACCGAGCGGGTCCGGTTCCCGGCTCCTCCCCTGGAACTTTCTCGGTGCATGGGGGCACCTGGGCCCACTTCTGACCATTATTCGGGCCGGTCCAGATCTTTTTTCGCAACTCTCCAGACCCCCTGCCCTTGGTCTCTGGTGAACCCAAACACAACAGGATTCATCATGAACCGCATCCTCACCTCTTCTCTCTCCCTCCTTGCTCTCGTCGCCTGTGCCACCGAGGGCCCTGCAGACGTGGAGGGCGACTGGTACGCCAGCGCCAAGGCGATCGACGAAAGCGACACCGCCGACACCACCGACGAGTGCATCCTCGACTTCCTCGCCAGCAGCTACTCGGCCCAGGCAGGAACCACCGTGACCGTCGAGTGGGACACCGCCGACTACGCCGGAAGCAGGGTCTACTTCTCCCTGTTCAGCGGCTGGGGCACGACCTACTACGTGCAGGAGTTCACCGACAACGACGGCAGCCACGACGTGACCCTTCCGGCCACGCTCGACCCGTCACTCTCCTACCACTTCTACATCGAGTCAGCGGCGGACGACGACGTCCGCACGACGATCTGCTGGGACTACGTTCCCCTGGAAGTGCAGGCCGCCGATCCCACCCTTGAGCGACGCGAGCTCTGCAACTGCGAAGACGACGATGGCGATGGCCTGGTCGACGAGGGCAGGGACTGCAGGTACCCGGTCAGCCTCGAGGTGACCGCCGACGACCTCTATGTCGCCTTTGCAGATGGCGTCCCGCTGGGCATCAACAACGACTGGGAAGAGGTGAACACCCACACCACCCCCCTCACGGCCGGCACCCACACCCTGGCAGCCAAGGTCACGGACCAGCACAGCGTCCAGGCCGGCTTCCTGGCCTCGGTCAAGATCGCCGGTGTCCAGGAGACCCTCTACAACACCGGTATGGGTTCCTGGTACGCCTCCAACATGGCCCCCGCCACGGGCTGGCGCACCGACGTGAGCCTCCTGGGTGGCGTTCCCGACACCTCCGCCGATGCCAGTTCCTGCAACTGGGGCTCCTACTGGCCCGCCGACATCCTGGCCGACGGCGCCACCTGGATCTGGGATGGCGACTGCTCCGACCCCGCCTCCAACCCCGAGAACTGGTTCGCCGTGGAGATCGAGGTCTGCCCCGAGGCCGTGGAGACCGACCCCGAGGTCTGCAACTGCGAGGATGACGACGGCGACGGCCTGGTCGATGAAGGCCTGGATTGCGAGTACAAGGTCAGCCTGGAGATCACGGCGGACGACTACTACGAGGCCTACCTCGACAGCTCCCTGGTGGGCTCCGACGGGACCTGGGCCAACGTCGACACCTTCACCACCACCACCACCGCTGGCACCCACCTGCTGAGCGTGGTCGCCGAAGACGCCTACAACATCCAGGCGGGCTTCATCGCCAACCTGGAGGCGGATGGCATGAGCTACCCCACCGGCTACGGTGACTGGGTCGGCAAGAAGACGGCCCCCGCCAGCGGCTGGATGACCTCGGGCATGACCGGTGGCATCAGCGATGACAACCTGGTGGCCGGCAGCTCCTGCACCAGCAACTGGGGCTCCCCCAGCACCGGACTGGACAACGTCGGTGCCGAGTGGGTCTGGGACAAGGACTGTGGTGACCCCGCGTCCTACCCGGAGAACTGGTTCCAGCTGGAGTTCCAGGTCTGCCCCGAGGCCACCCGGTAGTCCTCGAACCCCCAAGAAAACCGACGGCGGTGCCCCAGTGGCACCGCCGTCCCTGCTTCGGGGGCGGGCCTGCAGCCCCTTGCCAGGCCTCTCCAGGCCCGAACGTCTCTCAGCCCACCCCTGGCCACCGGGTTCGACGTCTCCGGGCCAGAAGCGCCACCAGCCCGATGAGAAGGGCGAGACCTCTTGGGGCGCGCACACTGGCACAACTCCAGCCGAACTCCTCCTGGCACTCCTGGTCCTGCAACTGCGGTCCCGTGTCCCCGGTGTCGGAGGTGTCAGCGGTGTCGGAGGTGTCGGCCGTGTCTCCGGTGTCGGCTGTGTCTCCGGTGTCTCCGGTGTCGCCCGTGTCGCCCGTGTCTCCGGTGTCTCCGGTGTCGGCTGTGTCGGCTGTGTCTCCGGTGTCGCCCGTGTCGCCCGTGTCGCCCGTGTCGCCCGTGTCCGACACGGTGAAACAGTGGCCCCGGAGCAGGTAGATGGCGCCATCGCCCGGCGCCGCCGCCAGGGCGTCTTCGCAGCCGTCGCCGTCTCGATCCTCAGAGGTGGCAAGCCGACCGTCGAGGCTCACGCCAGGCACCGCGTAGCTGTCGACGGCGCCGTCGGCCGCTTTCCCCTCGGCGGTGCCGAAGTCCGACAACACCCACACCTCGGAACCCTCCTGGACGAGCAGATCCGCCTGGCTGTCAGCGGTGGCATCGGCGATCAGGGCGAGCCCGGTGCCGCCCGCCGAGCGGGTGACGTGCAAGAGCTCACTGACCCCTCCCGTGGTGAGGTGGGCCTGCACCAGGCTCGAGGACCCGTGGAACACCAGGTCCGAACCGGTCGGGTCGCCGTGAAAGAAGGCCCAGGGCCCCTCGGAGTAGACCGTGGAATCGATCACATCGGTCAGGGCCTCCACCTCCTCCCAGCCGCTGGCCTCGACCAGGAGCAGGTCACCGCCCCCGGTGCAGGAGCGGTCGATGGGCTCGAACCCCGCACAGGTGGCGATCGCCACGGTCTCCACCCCCGACCGGTCATACACGGCAATCCCGGTACCCAGGCCCAGCTGCTTGGAGGTGTGCCCCCATCCCCCACTCGCCTGTCTCGAGTTCACGGATCCCCTGGTGTCCCCGACAAAGACCCAGACCATCCCGCTGCCATTGTCCCCAGGCGCGGTGACCAGGAGCTCTGCGACGCCATCTCCATCCAGATCAGCGATGGCGGTGGCAGTCCCCAGCCGCCCGTTGCTCTCCAGCCCCTCGACAGTGACCATCGCCTCCTCGGTGCTGATCACCGTCTCGCCAGGCGCAGCCGTGAGGGGGAGCACAAGAAGCAGACCTGCCTCTTCCCCCGCCGAGGTGTCGTGGGTGGGAAGCCCCACCAGCAGCTCAGGAAAACCGTCCCCGTCCAGGTCTCCGGAGGCCAGCGTGACAGCCGGCTGGGGCTCGGGCAGTTCATAGGAGACGACTTCGGTGTCCCCGCTGTAGAGCACGACCACCCGGTCCACCTTTTCCGATTCACCGCTCGTGGCGGCGATGTCTTCGAGACCATCGCCATTGAAGTCTTCGGAGAGCAGACCCCAGCGCCCCAGGTCCTCGAGACCGGGCTCCCACAGGGGCACGGCCTCCCCTGCGTGGGCGATCCCCACGAGCCAGCTAAAGACCCAGCCCAAGGCTTGCTCCCATGGTGATGTCAAAGGTGGGGGCCCCCGCCCAGCCTGCACGCACGCGGGTCTCCAGGGCCAGGCGATCGGTCATCGGCAACCGGAGTCGACCCACCGCCGCGACCCCGGGCAACAACGGCAGGGTGACCTGGCCCAGGCAGTCCGTCCGTCGCCCGAAGTAGGCGAGCCCTTCGACCCCCAGACCCGTGGGTCCAAAGCGGCGTTCCAGGCCAAGACTGGCAGGCAGGTGGAAGCGCTCGCCCGTGGTCGAGAGGCCAACCGATGCGGTCAGGCGCCAGCCAGGGGCCACCCGGGCGCGAAGGAAGGCCTGGGTGGTGTTGTTGAAGGCGTCGGCGACCTGGGTACCCCCGACGACCACCCCCAGGGTCCAGCGAGGCTCCCCCAGGGACGACGCCAGGTGAAAGAGCACATCCGCCTGGCCCGCTGTCTGGGCCCGCACCGGGTCGGGACCGGCCCCCGATGGCACCGTGACCACCTGGCCCCCGCGGACCAGGACCTCCTCGCCAGCCGCCCGCACCAGGACCTTGCCCTGCTCCACGGCCACGAGGACCTGCCCATCCTGGCCCCCGGACACCAGGAAACGGGTCCCCTCCACGGCCGCCTCCACGGCACCATACTGAACCCGGAAGACCCCCTCGACCTGGTAGAGCACCTCGCCGAGGCGCTGGAGGATGCCTCGTTCCTCGAGCACCACCGCCGAGTCCGGCTGGAGGGTGAACTGCCCGCCATCCAGGTACCGGACCCGCACCTGGGCGCCCGTGGAACGCAGCTCGTCACCGACCTCCAGGTCCAGGCCCACGGACAGCGGCACGACGTCCTCCCCGCGGACACGGGTGGCCTCTCCGGTCTGGCGAACGGCGTCGGAAGGACGGGGCGACTCGGGCACCCAGATGCGCTCCACGGTGGCGAAGGCCGCTGCCATGACCTCGGTGGGCCAGGCCAGCGAAAGGGCGAGCAGGGCGATGGTGAGGGCGGTTTTCAGGGTCCGAGATCTTCGATGGGAATGACAGGGTACATTCGGCGACGAGTTGTCCCATGCAACTCTGCGCAAGACCCACCCTTGATCTCTGGACAACGTGGAGTACGGCGAGATGGGATCCCTGGCGGCACTGGTGGCGGCGTTCGAGAGAGGTGGGAGTGGGCTCCTGCACGCCCAGGAGCTCCGCGGGCTCTTTCTTCGGCACACCGACCGCATCACGCGACGCTATCCCGACGCCTACTTCGAGCTGGGGGTGCGCAGCGCCGACGCGGTGGAGAGTCTCGCCGACCGGGCCCTGGCGGTCTGTTCATCGGTGAAGAAGGGACGCTTCCCGTTCTCGAACCGGGCCCCCTTCGAGGCCTACGTCGAGGAGGCCTTTGACGACCCTCCCATCCGCTACCACTCCTTTTATGCGCGGCTGGCCATCGCCCGGGAGCTCCTGCGGGACGACTATGCCTTCAACCTGCGCCGAGACCCGGTGCTCCGCTGGCGCAGCGAGCTGCATCGCCGGGTCGGGGCCGTGCTCTCGGAGCACTGCGACGAGGTGGATGGGGAGAAGGGGGGCCACAAGCGCTGGCGACCGAGACACCAGGGCCCATCGATGGTGCGAGACCTGGACAGCGTGCGGCAGCGGCTGGCCTCCGAGGCGCCGGAGAAACCCCTGGAAGTGCTCGTGGTGCGGGCCCTGACCCTGGCCGGCCGTCCCCTCTCCCACTCGATCCTCACCAACCTGATGGGGGATGTGCTTGTCGGGCCGGCGGTCGATGTCCCCCAGGAGGAGTCGACGAGCACGTCGCTCCCCGAGGCCATGACGGTGCGCCAGGCGGTGCTTGGAGCCTGGGAGACCCTGGAGGCCCACCAGAAGGAACTGGTGATCGCCCTGGCGCGGGGGGACAGCTACGACGATCTCATCGCCCGGGTGGACGCCTTTCGGGATCGAAGCGCCGTCAGCCGGGCCGTGCGGGCCTGTGGCGAGCACTTCGTGGGCCGGATCGTGGCAGACCTGGGAGAGGACCCCACCCGGGGCGCAGCCACCCCCAAACAGGTCCTGGAGCTGGTCGCAGCGGTCGTCCTGCCCATGCTGACCGAGGAGGCATCATGAGCCGAGAACTCTACGAATCCATCCAGAAGGGAGAGGCTGACAGCGGCGCCGAGGGGCTGCTGGGTGCCTTCGTCCAGGTGCTCACCCGGGTCCGCCAGGAGCAGGCCGGGGGGCTGGCACAATCCGAGTACGAAGAAGGCCTGTGGGTCGAGGAAAACGAGGCCTGGCTGGACGCCGACCTGGACGACCTCAGCCTGGCAGCCCGAGACGGTGCAGAACGCGACTTCCCGGTGCGCTACCGGGGCAAGGGCCTGGTGGTCCTGCTCGGGCTCGGCGAGGACGGAGAGCCCTACCTGCTGCTGGAAGAGGGCGAAGGGCCCGTCGAGGTGCTGGGTCTCGTCCTGGAGAAGGGAATCGAGCAGGCCTGCCAGCTGGATGCGCCTCCGGTGGAGCTTGTCCTGGCGTCGGGCGAGGTCCTGCGACCCTGATCCCGCGGGCCTGGAGGAGACCGGCTTTCCCCGCTACCCGTTGACCGGGTTGCGAGCCGCCCAGGCCGCGCAGAGACCCGCCAGGATCACGGGCACGGGGGCCAGGAGCCAGCCGGCGCCCAGGGTCACGGCCACGAAGAGAAGACCGCCCAGGGGCACGACGAGGGCGAGCCAGCGGCGGCGTCCCGGCAGGGCCCGGGCAAGGAAGAAGGTCAGGAACGTGAGGCCCAGGGCCAGCGCCGCGTCGACGGAGGCCCGGACACGTCGCAGACCGGCCTGGCGGGCAAGGGTCTCCACCAGCGCGGCGTGGACCTCCACCCCGTGGCGAGGACCGGCGGGGGTCCGCAACCAGTCCTGTCGCCCGTCCGCCCGCCCCACCAGCACCACACGGCCCTGCACCATTTCGGAGGCGCCGGGCGAAGACCAGTCCAGCCGGGGAGAGGAAGCCACGGGCGGAAGCCAGAGGCGCTCCAGGGGTGCGGGGTTGCTGGTGATGCCCACGGCGAGCACATCCTCTTCGAGCGTCGGCACGGCGTCCAGGTGAGCCGCCAGGGCCTCCACGGCTGCGTGCCACCGAGTGGCGCCATCGTCTGCCCGCACCTGGACCGGCGCCCGGCGCACCATCCCGAAGAGCCGGTCCTCCTCCAGCTCGATGGTGCCCGCCCGGGCCGAGGCCGCCAGGGCTGGGGAGCCCGGTTCGGCCCAGGTGTCATCTCGCCGCCAGGTGGGAAGGACGACGGGCATGCCGGCCGAGGTGACCTGTTCGATGGCCCTGGCCAGGGCGTCATCGTGCTCGGTCCGGGCGGCGAAGATCACGTCGATCAGCACGGCGGTCGCTCCGGCTTCCTGGAGGGCCTCCAGGATGGCGGGGTAGTCCGCCCGCAGTGCCCGGGTGTCCGGGGTCTCCGGCAGCGGGAGCACGGCGGTCTGTGTGGCCGGCAGGACGCCGAGCACGGCCCGAGCAATGGGGCCCTGGAGCGCCCCGTCGAGGGGATCGGTCAGGCCGGTCCAGGCAGCCAGCAGCGGCACCAGCAACCAGGCCAGGCGCAGCGATAGACGACGCCGAACCCGGGGCTTCTCGGCGCCAAAGAGCTCCTGCAGCAGCCCCTCGACGTGGGCGACACCGGAGACCGCCAGCCCCTCGGGTCGCCGCAGACCCGGCAGGTCCGGGGCGGGCACACAGACCCGCTCCAGGCCCGCCTCCTGGGCGGCCCGGAGCTTGGCCGGAATCCCCGAGACGGTGGTGACCGCACCATCCAGGTCCACTCCCCCTGTAAAGGCGAGGCCCGTGGGCGGGGCGCACGACCACTGAGCAGCGCGGGTGGCCACCGCGATGGCCAGCCCGATGGAGGTGCCCCGCACGCTGTCGGCACCCCGGAGTTGCCAGCGCACCCCCCAACGCTCCGCCTCGGGCCCCAGGGTCACGGCCACGGCCAGTTGTGCAGCCACCCGGGCGTCCCGCTCGATCGGCTGGGGTGTCCAGGCACCCGTGCCCCCCGGGGTCAGCTCCACCAGGACCTCGACTGCCTGGCCCTGGCCCCGTCCATCCACCACCAGGGCCCTGGCAGTGCCCACCCGGACACTGACGACCGAGGCCCGGGGCGTCAGCTCGGCCCGCAGGTCCTCGTCGGTCACCGCAGCCAGGCAGCTTGCCGCCAGCAGCGGGTCCTCCGGGAGCCTGTCCCGCAGAGCACGGTGGAGGCGCCCGAGGGCGGCCCGGCGCTGGTGCTCGTCACCCTCGGCGCTGACCGCCGCCAGGTCTCGCAACAGTTCGGGCAGGGTCGACATCCCGTGGAGGATATCGCGTGGGGATCACGTCCTCACCGCAGTATCCCCACCATCGCAGTCAACATCCACAGGTCAGCCATCACTGTCATCCCAGGGGGGGGGTGTTGCAGGCGTTGGGGGCGAGGAGAAGGTAGGCCTTGCCGGTATAGCCGTCGTTTGCATAGGCCCCCACAAGGAGGTCATCGAGGCCATCACCGTCCACATC
>CAZMNK010000091.1:0-22038 GCA_964567625.1 uncultured Enterobacterales bacterium
CGTCGTCGATCTCGTTGCAGATTTCCTGGGCGTCGGGGTTCACCTCGGTGTCGCCATCATCGCAGTCCTCGGCCACCAGCACGAACAGGGAGGGGCCGACACAGGCGGTGACCATGTTGTCGGGATCGCCCCACCCGTCTCCGTCCAGGTCCCCGTACCAGTCCGCAGGATCGTCCACGTCCGGGTCGTCGTCGTCCACGAGCAGGTCGCAGTCGTTGTCCAGCTCGTCACAGACCTCGAGGGCGTCCGGGTTGATCGCCGGGTCGTCGTCGTCGCAGTCCGTCGCGTCGGCGACGTACCCGGTGGCGCCATCGCAGTCCTGGGTGAAGACATCGGGGTCGCCGTAGCCGTCCTCGTCCACGTCGGCGTACCAGTTGTCGCCGACGGCGTCGTCGATCTCGTCGTTGCAGTCGTCGTCGCGATCGTTGCAGATCTCCGTCGCGTCGGGGTTCACGGCGGCGTCTTCGTCGTTGCAGTCGTCCTCGACGCCGAAGCCATCGCCGTCCACGTCGTCATCGGGCGTGGTCTCGTCGCAGTCGTTGTCGACACCGTCGTAGGGGACTTCCTCCTGGCCGGGGTTGATCGCGGCATCGTCGTCGTCGCAGTCGACGGCGGTGCCATAGCCATCCCCGTCCAGGTCGGGTCCCCCGGTGTCCTGGGTGTCCGCGGTCTCGACGACAACGGTGTCCGTGTCCTGGGTGCCCGTGTCCTTGCTGCGACAGCCGAGGGGTGCAAGCAGGAGAATCGCGATGGAGAGACGGACCACGGGGTGCCTCCTGGCCGGGAAGGGAGACATCATACTTAGCAGCGGGGGAAATTCAGCCTGGTTCTGGTTCCCGCCTCAGCCCAACAGCCCCGGTATGGACGGGTACCCGGGCAGCCAGGCAGAGGGATCTACGCCAGCCAGTTCCAACAGGGTCGCCCCGAAATTCCCCGCGTTGATCTCGGCCCCGCCGCGGGTCGCGTTGTCCCCAGAGGCGTAGTCGATGGGCTGGCCGTAGAAGAGATCGTTCATTCCCCCGACCGTGCGTCCCCCCGTGATGCCCGGGCCGACCAGCATGGCGCTGGTGACAGGCCAGTGGTCCTTGCCCTGGTCGTTGTTGAGGTTGGGGGTGCGTGCCAGCTCGCTGTACACGACGATCACGGTCTGGTCTGCCAGGGTGCCGCCGGCGGTGCCCGGCCGAGCCGCCAGGCTCTCCCGAATGCCGATCAGTGTGCTGAAGAGGTCCTCGAAGCTGGCTGTCTGCTCCGCGTCATTGTCCTGGTGGGAGTCCCAGCTGTTGGGGGGGACATGGCGGATGGTGGCGCAACGGCACAGACCGATCTCCAGGGCGTCCAGGGCAAAAGCGGCCTGGGAGAGGGTGGCGCCCCCGGTCTCAAAAGACAGTCCCTCCTGGGAGAGAATCTTGAGCTCCGCGGCCTGCCCCAGCCCGTCCTGGAAGCGCTCGGCGAGAGCCGCGTGTTCGGCGCTTCGGGAAGCACTGGCCACCGCTTCAGCCCGTCCTCCCAGGTGGACGGAGAGCAGGTCCTCGACGGTGGCGCCATGAAGCACGGTGGGGGCATCGGTGGTGGCGTTGATCGCCCCGGTGATCAGGCCATCGAGCACGTCGCTGGTGCCCACCCGGGTCTGGACGCTCCCGAGCTGTCCGGCGAAGGCCTCGCCTGCCAGGATGATGTGCGGCAGGGTGAAGGACTCGGCCTGGTCCGCTGCGATGATCGCGCCCCAGTCCGGGGTACCCGCCGTGCTGCCGGTGAGGATGTACTTCTTGCAGGTGTCATGGGCGATGCTCGGCACCCAGATGCCGTTTACCAGGAGGGATTCGGCGGCGTACGCATCGAAGAAGGCGTCCACTGAGGGACGATCGGCGTGGCTCACAAAGGACAAGGGGCCGTGGTTCGTGTTGAGCGTGTTGCCCTCTGGCGTGTAGATGTCGGGGTTCTCGGCGCTGTTGTAGAAGACCTGGGTGATGTCCCAGCCACCGCTGGCGAAGACGAAGAGAAAGCGCAGATCCGCGCTCGAGACCCTGGTGGCAGCCCGGGCAGCGCCAAAGGGCAGGGCACAGGCCAGACCTGCAGCGCTGGTGCCAAGCAGGATCTCTCGTCGACTGAAGGGAAGGGGCATGTGGGGGCTCAGTAGAAAAGGAAGTCCGGGTCGCGAAGCAGGGCACTCAAGACCCCTGCCCAGGCCGCCTGTGCGTCCCCGGTGAGGTCGTAGATCGCGGACCAGAGGATCATCGAATCCTCGAGGGCTTCGGTGTCCGCGTCGTTGGAAGGGTCGTGGCTCAACACCTGGCGGTGCAGTGTTTCGAGCTGGCTGCGAATCACCTCCGGGTCGCTGTCCAGGGTCTCGGTGAAGTCCACCTGCCCGAACAGCCTGGGGGTCTCACCGGCGTCCACGGCGGCCGCGTCGTCCCCGACGACCGTCCAGCTCGCCGCCTCTGCAATGCGCTCCTGGGCCAGCACCGAAGTGGGGGTGGGGGCCTCGGCCGGCTTCGTCACGCTCAGGCCATCGACCCCTCCCGCCAGGGTGCGGATGCCGAACAGGTCGGTCTGCAGAAGGTCGTAGTCATGGGCGGTCATGCGGTAGCCGGTGAGGGCTTCCACCTGGCTCGCATACTGCTCGGGCCGCACCATCTTGATGGTCACCTCGCCCTCGACCTGTTGGCCCCGGTACTGCGGGCCATCCAGGACCGAGCGGTAGAGGGCCCGCAGGGCAAGCCCCTGGGTCTCAAAGGCCGAGAGGTGCACGAGCAGGGACTGGGTGTCCGCCAGTGTGACGTCCCGCTGCAGCAGCCCCTCAAACACCTGTTCGACAGCACAGCTTCGAAGCCGGATGTCCTGGGCCATGGCCCATCCCAGGTCGACCAGGTCGGCGGTGTGCTGACCGTAGTAGCCGGGCCCGGTATCCGTATACAGCAGCCACCAGTTCTCGCGTTCCGCGTGGTAGGTCACCAGCTCGGCGCCGCCATCAGGAACGTGCATGAACCCGAAGAAGTGGCTCGCCAGGGGGTCGAGGCTGCTGTGGCAGGCGGTGCAGCCGGGGTTGGTCTGGATGGCGTTGAGCACCTGCTCCTCGTCCAGCAGGTTCACCGTGCGATCGAAGCCGATCTCACGCTCCAGGTAGTCGTTGCAGAGCAACATGCGGCTGACCGCACCGGCCCGTCCTCGGTTGGCATTGGACGGGGTCGAGGTGTACCGAATCCACAGGGTGCTGTTGGAGAGGATGCCGGCCATGGGGCGCCCGTCGGTGTACTGCACCTGTTGCCAGCCTGTCCCGCCCTCCGGGTAGTCGACTGGCAGGACCTCCCCCAGGTACTCATTGGCCATTGTCCAGTCGCCGGTGACGATGGTGGTCCAGGGCAGATCCTCCTCCGCGATGCGTCGGGCCACCTGGAGGGATTCCTGCCCCATTGCTTCGGTGAATGGCCCCACATCCTTCGGGTCGTCAAAGCCGAATTGCGGCGCCAGTTCGTAGTAGTTCTCCACCCGCGTCAGGTAGGCGTAGCCCAGCAGATCCATCACCTGGTTGGACCAACGCTCGTCGTGGAGGAAGTCCTCGATGAGGGCCTCCAGGGCCTGTTCATCCTCACTGACGGCGTCCAACTCCTCCGCGCTGGGCCGCACCCCGCGGAGATCGATGCTGGCCCGGACCAGCAGGTCTCGCGCCGACAGGCCCCCCAGATCGACCAGGGCGGGCTCCGGTTCCTCGCCATCGCACCCCACCAGGCACAGGAGAAGGACGGGAAGGACCTGGTTCACCACGGCCGTTCCTCCCAGGCCAGCAATCCACCGAGATCCGGGCAGATCTCGCCGATCGCCTGGCCCTGGAACGACAGGGACCCGCAGCCATCGCACTGTTCGGCCTCGGTCACCACCTCTTCCTCTCCCGGCATCACCCCCTGGAAGTCGACCTGGCTAGGAATCGCCGTCGACGGTGCGAAACCAGATGGAGCCGTGGGGCTCGATGTCACAGGGGCCCCCAGAGACGGTGGTCTGCAGCCCGAGTTCATGGACGCTGTAGGCCACCAGGTGGGTGCCTTCAATCCCCGATGCGCCGCCCTGCAGCACATAGACCGCAGGTGTGAGGCTGTCGGTGTCCGTGTACCAGACCTGGTCAAGGGCCGTGGAGAGCCCCTCGCCAAGCCATTCAGGGGAGTCCGCGGCAAGCACCCCCAGGAGGCGGGCCGTGGAGACCCGGTAGCCCGCTGTGGTGGTCCTCTCTTCCAGTTCCACCCAGTCCGCCATGTCCCAGTGAACGGTGGTCTCGTCGTAGACCAGGGCATCTCCCGTCATCAGGGCGTTCTCAAATGTGGTGCTTCCACCAGAGGTCGAGGCCTCCTCCCGGTGCCATCGCACGTCGATCACCAGGGTGACGCCATCGTCGGTGGTGCAATTGCCCTTGATGTCGGTCCGGTTGGAATACTCGGTCAAGGTGGGGCAGCCACTCTCCGAGACCTCGCTCAGCAGGGTCTCAAAACCGTCCAGGGCATCCCTGGGATCCATGCTGAGAATGTGGACAAAGGCCTCGTCCAGGGCCTCTTGAATCTCGGCGTCCGAGAGCGTGGGTTCCCGTTCAGGTGCGCTGCTGACCGGGATCCCGGTATCGAGGAACTCACCCGTGTCACCGGGCGGCGACTCCTCCGAATCGGAGGTGCACCCCGACCCGGCTCCAAGGGCGGCGATCAGCCCGACAAGGTGCCGACTCATGTGCCCTCCTCGGCACACTCGAACCACCACACGAGACGCTGCAGGTCCTCCTCGGGGACCCCTCCGGCCGGCGGCATGGGAGCACTGCTGTCCTCGACGGCCCGGGCCAGGATTCTGTCCTGCCACTCCCAGGCCTCTTCCACCGTGTCGAAGCTGACGCCCTCCGGGGCCCCGTAGCGGTTGGCTGCGGTCGAGGCGTGGCAGCTCTGGCAGTTCTCGACCAGGAAGCCCTCACCCCAATTCTCGTAGGCGACCTGGGGCACCTCTGCACAGGCATCCCCCGTGTCCTCCACCGCTTCCTCGGCGCAGCCAAGCAACAAGCAGAGGACCCCGTAGACCATGCCTGGAAGTATAGGACCGGCCGCTCTGGAAGCCACGGGCAGGCGCTGATCGACCCCGTGTCGAACGGGGGCCTACTGACGCTTGCGTGAGCCGTCCGGGTAGAAGGACTCGAGGCGTCGCGACCGGTAGATGATCGGGGTGCTCTCGCCATCCGAGGTGGACTCGAACTCCTCGAAGGACCAGACCACCTCGCCGCCCTGGGTCACCTCGTAGACGCCAGCGGGCTTGTCGTCGACCACCGGCGGATCGGGGCCTCCTGCACAGACCAGCACGTTGTCGTTGTCCAGGATGAAGATGTTGCCCACCCGGCCGGTGTAGTAGTCGGTGCGGTACTCCCAGACCTGTTCGGCGGTCATGGCGTCTTCGTCCAGCTGGTAGATCACGCCTCGGCTGAAGGCCTTGTCCGTGTCGGGTCGGCTGTTGCCGTTGTCGTAGATGGCGATCCGGCCGTCGGGCAGCAGGTGGGGCCCGTGCTGGGCGTAGAACCACTCCCCCGAGGTCAGGGTGAAGTCGCCATCGTCTCCCAGGGACCAGATCACCTCGCCGGTGGCCCGGTCGATCTTGTAGACCATGTTCTGGTTGCGCAGGGACAGCAGGTACGCGTTGTCTTCTTCCAGGTACTGGATGGCGTTGGCGTGGGCCCAGTCCAGGGCCCCGCTGCCCGTCGTGCTGGTGGATGGGTAGGTGGGGAAGCGGCTGGTGTCCAGGTGGTCGAAGGCGTTCCACTCGAAGGAGACCTCGCCGGTGGGCGCGGCCTCCACGATGCCACCGCCACGCAGGGCCGTGCCATCGAACACCTGCTCGTCGCGGGTCAGGGTGGCAAAGCTGCCGTCCGGCCCCTGGACGAGCTCGTGGGCGTCCAGATCCAGCTCGGTGTCGAAGGCCAGGGACTGGATGAGCTCGCCGTCGGCGGTTGTGTTCAGGTAGAGCAGGGACGTCAGCGTGCCGTCTTCCAGCAGCACCATGTCCCGCTGGATGGTGGTGGTGTCGTAGCCGCCGCTCCGGTGGTACCAGACGATCTCGCCCTGCTCGTCCACGGCGAAGGCGTAGGCCTTGGAGCCCACGGGGCCCAGCAGGGTGTACCCCTTCTGGACCTGGCTCTCGTTGTGCAGCGTGACGGTGAAGGGCACGAACACATCGGGCAGCGGCCCGGTCGTCACGGTCCGGATTTCGGACTCCGCCTGGCCGACCTCCTCTCCCCGGGCGATGGCCTGCACGCTGTAGGGGGTCTCCGCTCGCATGCCGATCAGGGTGAAGCTGTGGCTGGTGCCACTCTCGCTTCGAGCTGTGCGGGTGACGAGGGTGCCTTCGGCCCAGAAGGCCACCTCGACCTCGATGTCCTCTGACGTGGTCACTTCAACCAGGGCGCTCAGGGGGTGGTTCGGGTTCTCGGAGACCGTCAGATCCACGTCGACGTCGAGCCACAGCGTGCCGGTGTCGTAGGTGTCCGTGGACGGTGTGGGCCCGGAGTCGTCGGACGCTGTGGTCGCGGGGTCGGTGCACCCACCCAGCAGGAAGGTCGCGCTCAGGAACCAGGGTGACATCTTCCTCCATCGCGGCTCGCGGGGAAGGGAGTGGCGTGCGGGAGCATCATAATCGGTGTCGACACCGCCCGGGGCCTTTCAGGAGTCCGCGCCCACCGCCCCTTGCCGGGGACGGGAAGATCGGCTGCCCGGGTCCGGGTTCTTGGACCTCACGGTAGCCTGCGCCCCGGACCCGGAGACCGCCAATGCTGTGGCCCGCGCTGATCGCACTGGCGACCGCCGCTGCGCCGGCCTCGCTCGACGGGGCCCGGACGGCCGACCTGGTGGGGGCCGAGGGCACCCACCGGATCGCGCCCCTGGCCTGGCCTCAGGGCGCCTCTGTGGTCTGGACTGACCCGGGCCAGGGAGCGGACGTCGTGGCCCTGACCACCGCTCGGGGCCTGCCGGCGAGAGCCGAGCTCCCGGTGGGACGGGTCTTCGCCACCGCGGACCTGGCCTGGACCACCCTGGGGGACGCCAGCCCGGGCGCCCTCGTCGGCACGCTCGAGGTCGTCTACGCCGACGGCCAGGCCCTGGTGGAGAAGGTCCGGCTGGACCACGCGGTCTCCCGGCTGGCGTCACCGTCCTCGGGCCCCCGGACCGAGGTGCTGCCGGTGGGGGGCGGGCGTGGGGTCTCTCTGCACCACTGGAGCAATCCCCGCCCCGCGGTCCCTGTCGACACCCTGGTGCTCCGGTCTCGCTCCTCCACGCTGACCTGGGTGCTCTTCGGACTCACCGTCGACCCGGCTCCCTCCGCCACCCCCGGGGTCTCCCGGCCCGTCGACGGCTTCCCCTTCGCCCTGCGGCCCGACTCGCCCCCACCGCCCCAGCCCGCCGCCAGCACGATCGCCGGGCCCGCTGGGCGTCACGGCTTCGTCCAGGTGCGGGACGGCCGCTTTGCGTTCGAAGACGGCACACCGGCGCGGTTTTGGGGGGTGAACCTGACCAGCGGGGCCTGCGTGCCGCCGGTGGACCAGGCCGCGGAACTGGCCGCCCACCTGGCGGACATGGGGTTCAACATGGTCCGTCTGCACCACTGCGACTCCCGGTTTGCCGGTCTGGTGCGACCGGGTGGCGACCCGGAGGCACCCCTGTTCGAGC
Source organism: uncultured Enterobacterales bacterium (assembly GCA_964567625.1). Lineage (GTDB taxonomy): Bacteria > Myxococcota_A > UBA796 > UBA796 > CAJQPC01 > CAYFPX01. The sequence goes on from CAZMNK010000091.1 coordinate 7,674, forward strand.
CCGAGGTGTTGACTCGCTACGACACCTTCGTCGCGGCCCTGAAGGCCGAAGGCATCTACGTCTTCCTGGAGCTGGCGACCCTGCGGGAGTTCGGTCCGGCCGACGGGGTGCACGGGAGCGGGCCTGGCATCCCTTCGGGGCACAAGCTGGTCCCGATGTTCGATCCGGACTGGCGCCGCGCCTACCTGGACTGGGGCCGGGCCTGGCTGGGGCGCACGAACCAGGTGACCGGCGTGCCCCTGGCCCAGGACCCGGCGATCGCCGTGGTGGAGCTGTCGAACGAGCACAGCCTGAGCGTGAGCTGGGGCAATGGGGGGCTGGAGCGGCTGCCGGCGGTGCACCGGGTCACCCTGGACCGGCTGTGGAACACCTTCCTGCAGGAGCGCTACCCCGACGCCGGGGCCCTGGAGGCGGCCTGGACCGGCTCGGTCCACCCGGGCGTGCAGTCCGACGAAGCCTGGGGGACGCTGCGGCGGGAGCCGGCCACCCGGGCGGTGGTGTCGGCCTGGCCTGCGCAGCGCCAGCGGGATCTGCTGGCCTTCTATCGGGACCTGGAGCGGGCCTTCTACGACGACGTGGAGGCCCTCGTCCGGGACGAACTGGGCTTCCGAGTGCCCCTGACCCCCACCATCAGCTTCGGGCGGCCCGAGCTTGCCGAGCTGGTCGACACCTTCGACTTCACCGACACCCACTTCTCCTTTGACAACCCAGGCTCCGCCCGGGTGATCGAGAACCGCTCGCTCATCGCCCACCCCCGCACCCAGCGGGGCCTGGAGCGGATGGCCTTCGCCCACCACGAGCGCCCGGCCTGCATCTCCGAGGTCAACCACACCTGGCCCAATGAGCAGATGGCCGAGGGTCCGCTGTTGTGGGCCAGCGTGGCGTCGCTGCAGGCCTGGGACTGCGTGATCTGGTTCGACTACCGCAATGGGCCCTACAGCCCCGAGTTCAGTGGTGTCGGCGGACAGCACGAGCTGCAGGACGCCCAGGTCAAGTGGGCCCAGATGCCGGCGGCCAGCGCCCTGTTCCGCGGAGGCGAGGTCGCGCCAGCCGAAGGCCTCTGGGTCCGGCACCTCTCCCCGGAGGCCGTGGCCGAGACGGGCGCTCCCCAGGTGTGGCCAGAGCTGAAGGATGTGGGCTTCCTGCTGGGGCATCGGTTGCGCCGGTCCTTTGGTCGGGAACCGCCCCGTTCCGTTCCAGGGGAGCCTGGGGAGCAGGTCGGCTGGTGGGTGCAGGCCGGGCGCCTGGTCCTGGACACCGCGACTCTGCAGGCGGTGGTGGGCGATCACGGCCTGGCGGCGGCTCCGGGGGTGGGGGAGGGGGGAGGCCCCACCGCGGCCCCGGGCCTGGCCGCTGACCTGGACGGCTTCGCCGCGGTCAGCCTGTGGAGCCTGGACGGCCAGCCTCTGGCGGTCAGCAGGCAGGCCCTGCTCACGGTCGCCGGCAGCCAGCACAACGACGGTCAGCTGTGGGACGCCTCCCGGCGGACCCTGCTCCACGACGGGGACGGTCCCGTGCACCTGACCCGGCCCTCTGGCCAGGTGCGCTTCGCCTGGCGGGGCAAGCCGCAGGTCCGGCCGGTCTTCGCAGACGGCACCCGGGGACCCGCAGTCCCGGTCGAGCGGCTCGGTCAGGGGTGGTGGTCCCTGGAGCTGGACACCGCCGGCCCCACCCTGTGGTGGGAAGTCACGAGTGGATGAACCCGGACGTCTGCGGGTACGCCCACAGGTACGATCCGCTGGGCCCGGGTCCACCTGCCCAGCTCCCCGGCCGGCCGCGGGGAGACGGGCGAGGTGATGGAGGAAAGGGTCGTGGCCCCTCGTTACACCAAGAGTCTCCGCCCCTTTGCCACGAGCCGTGGTTCATGGGGGCCTTACACCTTCGCAAGGGAACTCTCCTGATGGTCCTGTCCGTCCTCGCTACCTGTGGGCTGCTCGCCTGCTCCGGAGGAAGCACCGCTCCGACCCAGGACTCGGAGACCACCACGGACACGCCGACCGACTCCAGCACGCCGCCCACGGACACCAGCGACACGGCCACGGGTGTGGCGCCCTGCGAGCCGGTGGACCTGGAGGTGGTCAGTGTCGACGTGGACGGGCCGCTCACCCAGGACCTGATGCGCCAGGTGTCGGTGACAGTGGGCCAGCCGGCTGCCGTCGCCGTGGCCTGCCAGGCCAGCGACGATGCCACGGATACCTACCTGGTGGAGGCCGTTGAGCCCGCCACGGAGCACCTGCTGGACTTGACCGGCCTGCGCCCGGCCGTCACCTACAGTTGCGGCGTCGTGAGCACCTGTCCGGGCGATGCGCCCGCCGAGCCCTTCAGCTTCAGCACCAGTGCCCTTCCCGATGGCTACCCCGACATCACGGTCGAGACCCACGCCAGCCTGACCTCCCACAGTGGCTACGTGCTCACCAACCACGTGGACCTGTGCGAGGACCGCACCAAGCACCGCCTGGTGATCTACGACATCCAGGGACGGCTGCGCTGGGCCTGGACACCCACCGGCACCAACAGCCCCGGGGTCGAGGCCCGCTTCCTGGGCGACGACCGCATCTTCTGGGGTGCCGGGCGGTTGGTCGGCGTGCCTCCCGGTGTGGTGAGGTTGGACCACACCGAGGAGTTGTCCCAGGTCTGGACCGAGGCCGAGGACGTCATGTTCCACCACGACGCCGTCTGGGTTGACGACGACAGCTTCCTGGCTCTGTACGAGACCGAGCAAGAGGACCAGGGGGAGACCTACACCGCCTTCGACCTGGCGCTGTTCGACCCGGCCACCGGCGAGGTCAAGTGGGAGTGGGGCAGCCAGGACGGCATCGCGCAGGGCGTGCTCGACCGGAAGGGCAGCACCGTGGATCCCTTCCACGCCAACGCGATGAGATGGCAGTCCCTGCCCGAAGGCGATCGTGTGTGGATCAGTCTCTGCGGGACCTACAGTGTGATCGGCGTCGATGTGGAGACCCGCCAGATCGTCGCCGAGCTCGGGCTCTGGGGCGACCTGTCCCTGGTGGACCCTGACGGCGGCCACCTGGACAACACCCATCACACCCGCTGCACCCACGGCATCCAGGCCAAGGACGACCGGATCCTGGTCTACGACAACGGCCGGGACCTGGGCGCGTCACGGGTGACCGAGTACCGGGTGGATGTCGAGAACAAGCAGGCTGTCTTCTGGTGGAGCTGGAGCGAACCCGAGTGGTGGGAGGGCACCCTGGGCGACGCGGACTGGATCGACGACGAGCGCGTGCTGATCGCCGAGTCCCACAACGAGTGCACCACCGACTCCCAGTACGAAGGGGACCTGACAAACGTGGTCGAGGTCGATGTGGCCTCTGGCGAGGTCGTCTGGCGGCTGGTCATGGGTGACCCTCACGACACGAACTACCGGGCCCAGAGCCTGGAGGGCTGCGGCGTGTTCAGCGCGACCCAGGCCTGTCCAGAGGCCCAGGCCCGGCTGGAGGAGCTCCGGCCTGCCCTGGGTTGGTAGTCGTCCCCTCGGCTCGCTTCACGTCCTCTTCGCGCTTTCGGGACCGGACTGCAGCATCGCCTGTCACCAGGTCCTCGACCGCCACAAGGGGCCAGCTCCGGCAATTCCCAGGCCGGAGCCTTGGTTCTCGATCGAACGCAGGGTTACCTCTTGTGCCCGATCTGGAGGCGCTGTCGCGGGCCAGAATCGGTCTTCTTCTCACGCGAGGTTTCGAGGACCTGCTCACCCGTCCCCAGCTCCTGCGTGCCGCCCGGATGGTCGCCGCCCTTGGCGTGGTGGTCTGGGTCGGCTGGCGCCTGTTCCAGGACTGGAATGCGGCGAGTTTTCCCGCGTGGACGCCGACGTTCCCGGTGGCGTTCGGCGCCGTGGCTGCCGGTGCCGCCGGGCTGCTGGCCCTGCCCCTGCTGTTCGTGGCCGAGCTTCGCGTGGCCGGGCTCCACCGCCCGGAGCACCGTGCCTTCTACGCGCGGATCTGGCTCCAGGGCTACTTCTTTCGCTATGTGCCGGGCAAGGTGCTCCTGGTGGCCGAGCGTGTGCGCCTGGGCAGCCTGGTGGGCCTGGCACCGGCCACCAGCGTGGTGCTGGTCCTGTGGGAGACGCTGCTGCTCCTGGTGGGCGCCTGCCTCCTGGCCTGTGGGGGCATGGCGGTGCTTGGCCCGCAGGCCGGGGGAACTGGTTTGTCCATCGTGGGGGCGCTGGTGGCGGCGGTGGTGCTGCTCCTCGGGTTCACCCCGGGGTTGCGCTGGCTCACCCGTGTGATTCCCTGGCTGGCGCACCGGGTCCCGGGCCTGGTGCTCGACGTGCCCTGGACCCGTCAGGGTCTCCTGTCCCTGGGCTACATGGTCGTCTGGCTGGCCCTGGGGGCCTCTTTTGCGTTGACCTGCCGCCTGTTCGAGCCCGGCGCCGACGCTGGCCTGAACGAGGCTCTCTGGTTCGTGATGTCCTACGTGGTGGGGCTGGTGATCGGCGTGACCCCGGCGGGTCTGGGTGTGCGCGAGGGCCTGGTCGTGGCGGGTCTTTCCGGTGTCTACGCTCCGGCCACTGCCCTGGCCTTTGCCCTGGCGAGTCGCCTGCTGATGACCGCCGTGGAGTTGGTGGCGGTGCTGGTGGCCACGACCATTCCGGCGCCGGAAGGTCCGCAGGCCTGACCCACCCGGGACAAGGGGGGTGCAAGAGTGCGGCTCCCCTGGTTAGGGGCGCGTCCATGCAGTCCCTCCCCCTGCCCACGCTCCTGGTCATGCTCCCCGCCCTCAACGAGGCCGCGAGCATCGGTGCCGTCCTGGACCGCATTCCCCGAGACATCGAGGGTGTCGGCCGAGTCGAGTTGCTGGTCATCGACGATGGCTCCACCGATGAGACGGCGGCCATCTCCCGTGCGCGGGGCGCCTCGGTCATCAGCCACGGCCGCAACCTGGGGGTCGGAGCAGCCCTGCAGTCGGGCCTCCAGGAGGCCATCCAGCGACGGGCGGGCATCTTCGTCAACATCGACAGCGATGGCCAGTTCGCCCCCGAGGACATCCCCCGGCTGGTGGCCCCGATCCTTCGGGACGAGGCGGACTTCGTCAGCGCCTCCCGGTTCAAGGACCCGGCCCTGGTGCCCGTGATGCCTGGGGTGAAGCGGCTTGGCAACTGGGGCATGGCCCGCATCATCAGCACCCTCTGTGGCGATGACTGGGCCGACGTGAGTTGCGGCTTCCGCGCCTATAGTCGTGAGGCGCTGCTTCACCTGGTGCTGCTCGGGCGCTTCACCTACACCCAGGAGAGCTTCCTGGTCCTCAGCCAGAAGGGCCTGCGCATCCAGGAGTTGCCGCTCCAGATCCGAGGGGTCCGGGAACACGGCCAGAGCCGCATCGCATCGAACCTCTTTCGCTATGCCTGGCGCACCCTGGGGATCATCTTCAGCTTCATCCGCGACTACTCCCCCGGCACCCTGTTCAACGCGGTCACCACGCTCTTCTTTGTCCTGAGTACGGCGGTCGCGACGTTCTTCCTGTGGCACAGGGTCACCAGCGGGACCTTCAGTCCCCACATCTGGGCCGGCTTCGTCGCGGCCTTCTTCCTGGGTCTGTCGCTGATGAGCTTTGGCCTGGGCCAGGTGGCGCTCATGGTCTCCCGGCTCCGCAGCGTCCAGGAACGCCAGCTCTACCTGGTGAGGCGTCACCTTCCCCAGATCGAAGGGGAGGGCTCCCATGCGCATGCTCCTTGACGAGGCGACCCTGAACGAATTGGGAGCGCTCCTGGAGGACGAGGACCGGGACGAGATGGCGATCCCCAGCCTGGTCCACCAGAACCCGGCTCTGCGCTGGATGGCCTGGCGACGCCTCTATGTCCTGGTCGATGTCTTCGAGCGCATCTGTCCGCCCGATGCGAAGGTCCTGGACTTTGGCTGTGGCACCGGGGTGCTCTTCGAGTCCCTGCTCGGCCGGGCCACCCAGGTCTTCGGCTCCGATCTCGTGCTCGACGCAGCCCGGGTCCTGGTGGAACGAAGGGGCCTGGACCGCGTGTCGCTGGTCGCGCCCGAGTCCCTCGAGGAGCACATCGCGCCAGGGAGCCTGGACGTGGTGGTGGCCGCCGAGGTCCTGGAGCACGTGGACGAGCCGGCCGAGGTCCTTCAACTCTTCCGCCGGTTGCTCTCTCCCGAGGGCCGGCTCCTGGTGAGCCTGCCCACGGAGAACCGGGCCTACCGTTTCGGGCGTCGGCTCGCGGGCTTTGATGGGCACTATCACCAGCACAATGCCCACAGCATCGATCGGGTGATCCTGGACGAGGGCTGGAGCCGGAACGAGCGCCGCAGCGTGCCCGCGCCCGGTCCGCTGTCCATCTACCACGTCGCCGTCTACAGCCCCCAGTGAGTCCCACCGCGGTGTCCCGGATCGTCCTTGCCGGGCTCCTGGTGCCGCTGGTCCTGGCCAAGGTCGCCGTCACCCTGCAGGCTGCGGGCATGGGGGTCGACGGCGGGTACTTCACCGACGTGGCCCTGCACGTGAGCCAGGGGCACGGGTGGGTGACCGACGTGTCGCTCTACCACAAGGGCTACCCGTCTCTTCCGCACCCCACTTCGGTCTACCCGCTGTGGCCGGGCCTGATGGGCCTGGCCCTCACGGTGCTCCCGCTGACCCTCGCGGCCTGGTGGCTGCCCGCCTTGCTCTACACCGCGTCCCTTGGTGCCGCCTTTGGTGCCGGCCGGAAGCTGTGGCCGGGTGAGGTCCTGCCCGGGATCCACGGCGGCCACCTGCTGGCGCTCATGCTCGGCCTGCACGGTCCGTACGGCATCTACACGAGCCTGCCCTACACCGAGGGTCTCTCGTACCTGCTCCTGATGACCTTTCTATGGCGCCTTCCCGGGCTGGCGACCTCTCGGCGTCTCCGTGCGGGTGTGGAGATCGGGGCCTGGTCCAGCCTGCTCCTGCTCTGCCGAGGGCAGTTCCTCCTGGTGCCGCTGGCCCTGGGGTGTGCCTGGGGGGTCGCCATCCTGTTCGGAGAGGATCGGCGGCGGGTGGCCGCGCAGGCGGCGCTGGGCACGGCGATACCCGTCCTGGTCGGGGGTGCCTGGTGGTGGCACGTGTCGGGGTTTCTGGAGGGGGCGGGTCCCCTGGCACTCCTGCGCTTCGACCAGGCCCAGGCGAGTCATCTGCTGGCCCCCCTAGCGGTCATGCAGCCCACTTCGGGCCTGTGGGATCTCCTTGTGGACCGTCTGCCGGGACTGGTCGTGGCCTGGGAGCCCGGCAGCCGCTTTGGCTACAGTGCTGCGTTCTTTGGTTTCGAATGGGCCCTGCCCGCGGCGATCCCGGTGGCCCTGGTCGGGCTCTACCGAGGCGTGGCCCGGAAGGGTCCTGGCGCAGCCCTCCGGGCGATCGCCAGCCGGGAAAACGCCAGTCGGCTGATGTTCGTGATGCTTGCGCTGGGGGGCCTGGCGTCCATCCACCTTGCCCACAAGGTCTACCTGGGGGAGTGGTTCTTCCACCGTCGCCAGGCGCTGGTGTGTCTCTTTGCCTTCTACGGTGCCCTGGTGTTGCTGCTGACCGCCCCCGGCCGGCTGCCTCGGGCGGTGGGCCTGGGGGTGTTGGTCCTGGGCACCCTTGTCGGGGGGGCGACGCTGTTCAGGCGGGCGGTGGGCATGGAGCCGGTGCGGATCTTCGGCGGCCGGGACACCAGCGAACTCGTCGACTGGCTGCAATCCACTGCCCTCGCCGACCCGGGCCTGGTGGTCGCGCTCTCTGCCCAGGATCCCCAGCGCGTCGCCTGGCAGACCGAGGGGGTGGGCTACCACTGGTTCCACTCGTCCACGAGCTACCAGGACCTGCTACACATCTTCGATGACCTGGGGACAGACAGGCTGGTCTTTCACGAGAAGTCGACGGCAGAGTGGGTGTTCCGCAGTGACCCTGACCGGCTATTGGCAGACTTCCAGGAGGAGGAGAACCAGGTGAGTGGGTACGCCATCTACGTTCGCCGGGAGGCCAGCCCGTGATCGCCTGGGCGATCCTGTGGGCCTGTGGAGGGGCGCCAACGCCGTTGGCTCCACTGCCCCCCCAGAAGGTGGTTCTGCTGGGTGTCGACGGCGCCACCTGGAAGGTCATGGGCCCGATGATCGAGGCGGGCGAGCTTCCGAACTTTTCAAGACTGGCGAGAGAAGGCGCCTCGATGCCCGAGTTCGGGACCATGGGCACCACCCACTCCCCCCTGGTCTGGACTTCGGTGGCCACAGGCCGCCAGCCCGAAGACCACGGTGTCGGCGACTACATCCAGACCCTCGACGATGGCTCCAGGGTTCCCATCACAAGCAATGCCCGCAAGGTGCCGGCCATCTGGAACATCGCCGGCGACCATGGGCTGACGGTCGGCGTGATCGGCTGGTGGGCGAGCTGGCCGGCGGAAGCGGTGAAGGGCTACATCATCAGCGACCACGCCAACCCGGCGACCAGCGGCTGGATGAAGGCCGACGCGAAGTACTGGACGGCCGACCCGTCTGCCCTGGCGGCGCTGGGTGCGGACACCTGGCCCGGCGAGTTGAGCGCCTCGCTGGAAAGCCACTGGATTCACCCGGACCGCTTTCCCACCGAGGACTTCCGGACCCGTTCCAAGCTGGACGAGACCCAGATCGCCCTGGCCCAGGCCGCGCCCTGGAACGACCGGACCCCCTATTCCTGGCTGAAGACCTTCTACGCGGTCGACGGACCCCATGTGGCCATCGCGCGTCAGCTCGCCGGCGAGCAGCCCGTCGATCTGCAGATGCTCTACATTCGACCCGGACCCGGTCCAGCACTATGCCTGGGACCTGGTGGAGCCCGAGCGCTTCGCCCGCAAGCCGGACCACCTGGAGCGGGACCAGGGCATCGTCCAGGGCATCTACCGCTACGTTGACTCCTGGCTGGGGGAGATCCTGGCCGACCTGGGCCCGGAGACGACACTGATCGTCGCCAGCGACCATGGTGCAGAGCCCTCCGATGCGGCCCCGAACCCGGAGCGAGAGGCCCGGCCTGGTGCCCACACCGAGGAGGCCAAGGGGGTGCTCTTCCTGTACGGTCCCCGCGTGAAGCCCGGCCACCAGATCCGGTCCGCCGACCCGCTCGACCTCATGCCCACGATGGCCTGGCTGCTGGGACTGCCCCTCTCCGAAGAACTGGCGGGGGAACCGCTGACCTTGGCCTTCTTGCCGGACTTTGTGGTCTCGCGGGGTCAGAGCACGGTGCCGAGCTATGGCCCCCGACCGACGGCGCCGCCCCTGCCGTCGCCCAACGACGAGGTCATGCTCGAGAGCCTGAAGGCGCTGGGCTACATCGAGTAGGGGAACACCCCAAGTATTTGGAATTAGTCAATAACTGAAGACCGTCGGGCCGAATTCTCCGGTCACCCACCAGGCGTCGACGAAGGAGGCTTGTTCGTCGAAGAACGTCTTGTCGAGGTTCTGAGCCAGGGTGCTGGCTCTCGGCGGCGCAGGGGCAACAGGACCGTCAGCAAGAGCAGTGGCGCCAGGCTGCGCCCCAGGGGCTGGGTTGCACACCCACAGGTCGACACACTCTCGATGATGTTGTTCCCGGAGTTGTCGTCATCCGCGCCCTCCGGGTCGATGTCGGTTTTGGGCGTGATTCCGATGCCTGTGACGGGGATTTCGACCGTGAGTTGATGGGGATCGTTGGTCTCGAGTGTCACCACCGCGCTGTATTCGCCGGGCTTGAGCGGGGTGAAGGTGATGAACAGCCCATCGAAGGACTCTGCGGGTGCGTAGAGCACTTCGGGCCAGACCTCAAAGGCCTCGTCTCCGTTGATGTGGGCGGTTCCTTCAAGATCCAGGAGACCGTTGTTGTCGGTCTCCAGCTCAAAGAACACGGTCGTTTGGATCAGTTGCTCTCCGAAGTCGTGGGACGTCGGAGAGGCGCTCATCCAGGGGATGGGGAACACATAGTCGACCGGGTCGAACGACTCCTCGAACTGGGTGTCAGTGACTTCGAGGTCGTAGTCGAAGGCAAGGAGCTCATAGCAGTAGTCCCAGAACGTGAGCTTGGCGCAGATCTCGAGCGCGGGGGTGAATCTGAGATTGATGTTCGAGTCCCACAGCCCCACCCATGCACTGCTGACGTCCAGAGCACTGTCTTCGGGCACTTCTATTTGTGTGGTGTCACCGTCTTGCTCCAGGCTGTCTTCACCCTCGTTGTCAATGCGTACGCCCTCCAGGGATGTGTGCGAGTTGACCGAGATTGTGACGGAGCCAGCGATCTCGACCAGCGAGATCGGGCTCACCTTGATGAAGATCGAGTCGAGTTCGCCTTCGTGGCTGATTGCGACACTCTCCTGCTCGCTGCCGGGCAGCAGCAGCGGGTCAAAACCGGTCTCCCCCTCCATGGTGATCGTGCGGACATCGACCTCGTAGGCGCCGCTGTACCCGGAGATGTCGTACTCGACCGAGGTCACCAGAGCGACCTCGGTCAGCATGGAGATCCATCCACTCTCCTGGACCCCAATCCACCCCAGGCTGAGCGCTTCGGGCCAGGTGACCTCGGCCTCAGCGAGCATCTCGACCCAGGCCGTCTGCTGGGCGTCGACGGCGAAGTTGATGGCGAGAGGGCTGCCCGATGGGACGTAGCCTGTCTCGGCGAGGACCTTGTCGAAGAGCACGACCTCCTGGTCGATCTCGATCTGCTGGACTTCAGACTCGTGGGCCGCGGCAGTTTGAAGTCCCGTCACAAGAGAAGAACAGGAGCGGGGTGCACATCAGGCCTCTTTGGACTTGTGGGCCCAGAATACATGAGGGGTCAGTTCTGTTTGAGAGGTTCTCCAACTTGAACCTGGGAAAATCCAAGCTCTCCGACCGGGCAGGCCCACCATTCTCCGCCATAGGTCCCATGGGACTGCTCGGCCGGCGCCTTGGGGTCCGTTCCCGGCTCGTCCTGGGGCGAGGTGCAGCCCACCGCGACGAAGAAGGGAAGGTGAAGCCACCGCTTCGGTATCGCGCTAAAAGAGAGACCCGTGAGATGCAGCACAGCCATCGCAGGTCTGATGGTCGGGGCCGCGCTCTCGAGCACAGCCCGGTCCAGCGCCCCCGTCACGCCGATCGAGGTGTGCGAGGCCGCTCGGGAAAAGGGCTGGCGTAGCGGGGCCAACAACTGGGTCGTGGCGCCGGCCCAGGTGCGCGAGCGCTTCGACGTGCCCCCCGAGGCCAGGGCACGTTTTGCCGAGCTCCTCCGCGCCTACCAGGAGGTCGGGATCGTGCTGGTCGTCGTGCCGATCCCGCCCCACGCGATGGTCTGGGCGGACAAGCTCGATCCCTGGCCGGGGGGGAAGGATCCCTACGAGCCCGATGTCGCGCAGGCCTCCTACGACCAGGTGGTCGCCTGGTTCCGGAAGCAGGGCGTGGAGGTGGTGGACGTGGGGGCCGTGGCGCGTCGGCCGGAGCACAGGGACACGTTCTTTTCCGTCGCAGACACGCACTGGACCGTGGACGGGGCCCGGGCGGTCGGCCAGGAAGTGGCGAAGACAATCCGGAGCCACTCTCGTGCTTCGACCCTTCCCAAGGTGGATTTCGTCACCCACCCCAGGAAGCCGGTGACCAAGGATCCCCCATACATCCCGCGGAAGGTCGCCGAGCTCTGTGGCACCACTGCGCCCAAGATGGTGTACCCGCGATACGCGACGGAGCGTGCACAGGCCTTGGGACTCACCGACGAGGTCGCTCCGGCCGACGTGGTGCTCCTGGGCACCAGCTACAGCGGCGAGTACATGTTCAACTTCGCGGGCTTCATCCGCGAGGCGCTGTCCGCAGATGTGTTGTCGGTGCCGATTGCCGGGGGCGGTTCGCTGGCGTCGATGCGCACCTGGCTCCGCTCGCCTGCCTACAGGGAGCACAAACCCACTTTCGTCGTGTGGGAGTTCCCCGTGGACATGTTCGAGAAGGGGAGGGCCCAGGACGTACAGGAACTGGCTGTCTACGACCAGCTCATCCCGAGCGTGTACGGCAGCTGTGCCGCGAATCACCTGGCCGATTCACGGGGCTCGTTGAGCGGCACCCGGGCCACCGTTCTGGATGCCCTGGAGACCTCGGGGCGGACAGAGCGCGACTACCTCCACCTGGAGTTCGACAACAAGGGCATCGTCGACTTCACGGTCACCCAGAAGGACGGGGAGGGAAAGGCCCAGAGCACGGCAGTCAAGACGCCGTCGCGGGTGGACGATCACGGCCAGTGGTTCCTCACCCTCGATCCGACGACGGTAGGCGTACAGGTCGAGGCAGAGAGCGCACTGTCGGGGGCGTACACCGCACGGGTCTGCCGCCCGCTTTGAACGCTAGCCCGCAGTCTCGAAGTCGCTGAGGTCATATCGAACCGGCAGGTAGCGCTCGGGTATCTCCCATATGACGAGCTTGGGGGGTGTTTGCTCGAAGGCCTGGTTTTCCAGGTAGCGGTACATCGGAACGATGGGCCCCTTGCCCTCCATGGCGACATTCAGCACGTCGGCTCCGAGTGCCACCTCGAGGGCCTCGGCGAACCCCCAGTCCGCCTTGGCCGAATAGCTGGTCCCCACCAGGGCGACTGGGGGCGCCGCCTCGTCCAGCAGACCCAGCCCGCCTCCCGACGACGAGGTCTCGAACGTGGCCAGCTCATCCTGCTGCGGCCCCCGGTCCTGCAGCGGACCGAGTGGCAGGAACGACAGCAGATCGCCCTTGTGCGAGATGGTCCCCGTGTGTTTCCGCGTGTGCGGGACCGCATCCAACTCGGGGAAGAGCCGAGCCGACTCGACCGCCGTTCCGACAGCGCGAGCCACCACCTCGGCGCCCCTGGGAGTCCAGTGGGTATCGGTGCGCAGGAACAGCTGCTCGTCGGAGCCCGACAGGGGCGCGGCGAGATCAGGCGCCGAGATGCCGGCGTCCTGCAGACCCCTCAGAAAGTCTGCGTAGAGCCGGTCATGTCGCTCCGGGACGCCAAGCGATCCCAGGTGCTCGGCGGCGACGCGTCGCTTGGCGGGGATCAGCGCCACGACGAGGGAGATGCCCTTGTCCGCCAGCCTGTCACTGAGCTCCTGGACCCGAGCGAGCTTGGCGGAGACCTCGACGGCGCCGCCCTCGGGCCATGCGAATTCCTCGGTCGTGTAGAGCCAGCCGTGCTCGCCCACCAGCACGCCGGGCCGTCCATCGCCAAAGCCGAAGTAGTCCACCCAACCCCATGCGGCGATGGCTGCTTCACGGACCGGAAGAGCCTCCTCCAGGGAGTCCTCGAAGGCGCTGGTCCAGATGCCGTCGAGATAGCTCTCGGTCGTGGGCAACTCCAGCGCCGAGATGGTCACCGCAGCCAGCCCGACGCCCCCCACGAGGGTGCCGACGAAGAACCAGCCAGCGACGAGCCGCACCCAAGGGGCGGGCGATGCGGGAATCTCGCCGAGGTCGGAGTCGTTCACTTGGGCACGACCATGGTGTCTTCGATCCAGCGGGTCTGGTCCCCGGCCCCGGCCACGGCGCTGTAGGTCGAGCCCGCAGCCAGCGACAGGCCGTCAAAGGTGCCCAGGGCCTGGGAGTCGGCGAACAGGGCCAGCTCGGCAGCGACGGGGTTGACCGCCTTGCTGCCCATGGTGGCCTCGGGGGCGATGCCTGCAACGACGGTAACGGCTCCGTCGGCGGTCTTCAGGTCGACCGGAGCGTCTGAGAAGTTGTAGACGCGGATGAGCGCCTTGGCCAGGTTGTCCTCTTTTGTGTCCTGGATCACGCGGATCCCGCCACTGGACAGGAACGCGGTGTACCACTGGTCCGACTCGGTCTGGACATCCAGGGAGCTGCTCCCCGAGAGCACCGGGTGGCTCCCCTTGGCAACGGCCACATACGGGGTGGCGTCGAGTGAGGCGATCTTGCCGAAGTCCAGCCCGACGATGGTGGTCGAGGCGGGCACATCGGTGGCGTTCAACAAGCGCACGAAGGCCGACCCGGGCTTGGGAGCCTTGCCGTACAGCTCATCCATGTCCTGGGCATACGCGACGGCGGAGAGAAGGACGGTGAGGACCGGGGGCACGAGAGCTCTCATTGGATATCGCTAACCTAGGGTCAGAACTGGAAGTAGAGGAAGGGGGTGTAGGCCTGGGCTGACAGCTTGGCGACGGCCAGGAGGAACAGGGGGACCGCCACAACTCGCACGCGGGCGCGCATCAGCGCCGGTGTGCCCTCCTGGGAGCGCTTCTCCCACCAGGGAATCGCATAGGCCAGGCCGAAGCCGAACACCAGCATGAACGCCGCCAGGCCGCGGATCTGCCAGGCCATGTCGGCGCTCAGGCCCAGTCCGTAGCCACCGACCATGGCGTAGAGGAAACCCATCGCTGTGCCGACGTCGTTGGCCCGGAACACCACCCAGCCGATGATCACGAGAAGCATCACGAGCGGCACCGGCATGGAGGGGGCCT
>CAZMNK010000092.1:0-22023 GCA_964567625.1 uncultured Enterobacterales bacterium
GCTCGGGACAGGGGCCAGCGCCCACGTTTACCTGGCACGCGCAAGCAACGGGTTGGAGGTGGCGCTGAAGCTCCGATGTCGTGGCGATCCGGACCAGGAGCGTCGATTCCTGCGGGAATTCGAATCCCTCCGCCGCCTGGCCTTGCCCGGCATCGTGACCGTGTACGAGGCAGGCCACACCAAGAACTGGCTCTACTACACGATGGAGGTCGTGGATGGCTCCCCGATGCGGGCCTGGATCCAGGCCAGAGACGGCACCGCCCGTCGGGTTCGAGCAGCCTGTGAAACCGGCCTGAAACTCTGCCAGACCCTCTCGGCGATTCACCAGGCCGGGTTCGTCCACCGGGATCTGAAGCCCTCCAATGTACTCGTGACACAGGATGGCAGTGTACGGGTGCTGGATTTTGGGGTTGTGCGCTGGTGGGCAGTGGACGAGGAGATCACAGGAACAGGGGGCATGGTGGGAACCATCCCCTTCATGGCTCCGGAACAGGTGGTGGGCCTGCCCCTGACCACCGCTGCAGACATCTTCGCTGTGGGCCTGTTGCTGTACGAGGGTATTGCCGGGAGACGTCCCAGCGCGGGTTCAACCCACGGTTGGATCGCCCGCCAGATCCTGAATCGCCCCAAGCCGCTGACCTGCCTGGATCCCGAAGTTCCTCCCTCACTGAGTTCGGCTGTGGAGCGGTGCCTGGACCTGGAACCCCAGAATCGCCCCACGGCGTCCGAGCTGGCGGGACAGATCCGCCAGATCATGGAAGGCCGAGGCATCGCCGACTGGCCCACACCTCATCTCTTCTTGGGGCGCACCCTGGAGCTGGACCCCATGCTCCGAGCCATGGCCGGCCATGGCGCCCGGGTCGTTGTACTGCGCGGCACCGCCGGAGACGGGCGACGGCGCCTGCTGGAGCAGGCCCGGCGCCAGGCTCTTCTCACCGGCCGCAGGGCGGAGCACGGCACCTGTCGAAGCGATGTGCCTGGCAGTTGTGTGGGGGAGTTGGTGACCCGGATCATCTCCTCAAGCCCCAAAGAAAACTGGCGACAACACCTGAGCGAGGCCCAGGTGCGCTCCCTGTTGGAGATGTGGCCTTCTCTGCCCCTCGCGGGTGCCGTCGATGAGGGTCTCCCCGCTACCCGACGAGACGTTGTCCTGGCTGTGGTGGCCCTCCTCTCGGCCACCGCCAGGGCCCGTGCCCTGGTGTTGACCGTACACGCGCTCGAGGAGCTCGACCCCCTGTCCAGTCGGGTACTGGAATCCCTCGTCCTGACCGGCGACGTCCCGATTTCTATTCTTGCGGTACTGGAAGATCGTTGGGCAGGTCCTGTGGCCAGGGACTTCCTGCACCGGCTGGACACCCTGGGAATGCTGCGCACCCTGGAACTCCCCCCCCTGGACGAGGACGATGCCTCCAGGCTCGCCAGTTGTCTCGTGCCCGACGATGAAGCGCTCCGTGTGGACTCAAGCAAGCCCGGACTCATCGTGCTGCAAGGCTTGCGACAGCTCGCCAGGATTCGAGGTCAGACGCTGTGCGAGCACGGGCCAGGGACCGGGCTCCTGGCCATGGCCCACGGTCCTGTGCCGGTCCGGGTGGCAACCTGGTGCATCGGGGACCCGAGTCCCTGGATCGCTGGCGGGCTGCTCATCGAAGAAAACGAGATGCTGCGATTCGGTGGACCGGCCATGGAACGGGCAGCTGAAGCTGCAGTCGTCGACAAGACCGCCGCCCATGTACGCCTGTCGGAAGCCTGGGCCACCCAGGTACCGGGAGAACAGAGGTGGGTGGAGGTCGCACGTCACCGTGTTGCCGCAGGTGCCGAGAAGACCACTCGGTGGCAGGCCGCAGCACGTGCCGCCATCGCTGCCGAGCGACTGGGCAGGTACGCCACCGCTCGCAACTGGCTCCTGATGCTGGATGACATCGACAAGGACCGCACCAGCACGACCTACCAGCAACTGGCATTTCCCCTGGCCTGGACCCGCGCCCGCATCGCCCACATGTGCGACACCGAGCGCGTGCGTCGGGACCTCGTGGAGCAAGCGGCGGACCGCGCCGGTGAACCTCTGGACAAGCACCGGGTCGCCCTGCTGCTGATCCAGCTGAGGCAGCGGCAGGGTGAAACCCAGAAGGCGCTGACCCAGGCCAGGAAGTCCGCCAAGGCCGTCGCAACCGTGGACCCGGAACTCGGAGGGCGCCTGGCCCTGGTCGAAGCCGAGATCAGACTCGAACGCGGAGAACACCAACTGGCCTTGGAGGCCTGCATGCGGGGCTTCGAGGTGATGGCCCCCATCGAGGCCCCGTTGACCACTCTGGAGCTGACGATGCTTCGCGCCCGGTGTCTCGTGCATCAGGGACAACTGGAACAGGCCATTGAAATCGCCCAGGAGGGTCTGGAGACCGCAAGACGTCTCGCTCTTCCCCGGGGCGTGGGCACATTTGCCCTGGTATTGGCCCGGTGTCATCGACTCCGAGGGCAACGCCGGATGGCGGATGCCCTGGCCTGGGAGGCTCATCGTCAGTTCGCCCAGCACGGGGACCAGCACCTCCACGCCGAAACCTCCCTTGTGATGGGTCGACTGGCCCTGGAGCGCGGGGAGTTGGCAGCCGCCCGGATCTACATGGAGCAAGCCCGTCATGGAGCCACCAAGCTCTGCCGCCGTCCGCTCCAGGCCGAGACTCTGGCCCTGGCCCTGGAACTCGCGAGCCTGACCGGCAATCCAGAAGAGGAGCAGAACGTGCTGCACGCCATGGCGATCCACCCCAGCCGAGTGGACGGGGTGGCTGTGGCCCTGGCCAGGCGAGCCCGCCTCCATCGAGACGAGGAGGCCTTCGACAACGCGCTCCGTGAAGCTCCGGCGAAGGGCTATGCCGGCGCTGCCGTGCGGCTGGAACTCGCTCGTCTCCACCTGGACGCAAATCGGCCGGAAAAGGCCCGCAGACCCCTCCAGGAGGGGCTCTTGCTGGCCCGGGATCACGGACTGGAAGAGTTGATGCTCTATGGCCGCATGCTCTCAGGGCTGCTGCCCCCCTTTGAACCGGAAGAATGGGAGCCACTGGTTGCCAGGTGCCTGGCCGAATCCTGGCTGGAGATCTACCTGGGCGTGCTGGAGTTGGACGGCCTCCGGCGCCTTCGAAACGGGGACCGCAGGGGGGCAGAAGAGCGCTTCGCCTCGCTTCAGCTCCGAGCCGAGGAACTGGGCCTGGTCCCCACTGCCATGCGGGCAGCGGCACTGCTGTCCTAGCACGCACCCGGAGTCCACAGACCCCGAGGGACCGCTCAACCCACAGCTTTATAGACCCGGGCTGCAGGCACGATGACCAGGCGGTCCTCCTCGGCAATCCAACCCGAGAGTTCCCTCCCGTAGACGCAGCCGGAGTCCAGACCGATGGCCACCGGTCGACCCTCGTGTTCCCTCCGGACCCGGCGACGACGCGCATCATGGCCAAAAATGACCGTCTGGGGACCTCGCCAGCCGGCGTCGTACCAGAATGGGTGCTGGTTCTCCTGGTCATTGGGCCAGCGGCGCAGATTCAGAGCCATCCACCGCGTGGTTCCGCCAACCCCCAGCGTCGGATGGACCCCCGCGTGCACGATGATCCGCCCGGGCTCCAGCTGAAATAGCGGCAGTCCAACCAGGTATTCCCGGGCCTCTTCTGGCAGTTCCTGCAGCGGACCCTTGCGGTTCTCCCAGCGCTCGAGCAGCCAGGCGTCGTGGTTCCCCAGGACCGCCTCACACCGATGACTGACAATGAGTTCCCAGACCCCAACCGGGTCCGGCCCCTTGGTGAAGAGATCGCCCACCAACACCACGCGGTCCGCCCGAACCTCGGTCAACAAGGCCCGAAGTTCGTCATGGCATCCATGCACGTCTCCAATCACCAGTGTTCTTCCCACTGTCCTGGCTCCCCTGTCTCCAGGCACCGGGCTCCCAGCCCCATGCCCGCGCCCGAGTATGTCACGCAGGTTAGCTCCGCAGCCCAGTCCCCCGGAGAGATCCGATGTCCCCACAAGCCCTGTACGAACCCCTTTTATGGGGCTGGTTTGGGCTTTCGATCCTGGTGATCGTGCTGTTGCAGGTGCTCTCGGCACCCTATGGCCGTCACATCCGGGCAGGCTGGGGACCCACGATTCCCAGCACTGTGGGCTGGATGGCCATGGAACTGCCCACGGTGATCCTCCCCATCGCCTGCTGGGCGGCCAGCGATCGCCAGACGGAACTGGTTCCCCTGGTGTTCACCGCACTGTGGTTCTGCCACTACGGACACCGGACATTCCTCTACCCGTTGCGCATGCGGCTCAAGGGAAAGCGGATTCCCCTGGTGATCGCCCTGATGGCGATCATCACCAACTGTGGCATTGACTGGCTGAACTTCTACTGGATCTTCTTCCTGTCGCCGGAGTGGAGCTCCAGCTGGCTCGCCAGCCCCCAGTTCGTGGTCGGTTTCGGCCTGTTCTGGGCAGGGTTTGCCCTGAATCGCCACAGCGACGCGGTACTGCGCAAGCTGAGAGCCCCTGGGGACACCGGCTACAAGATTCCCCATGGCGGGGGCTACCGGTACGTGTCGGCCCCCAACTACCTGGGCGAGATCGTGGAGTGGACAGGCTGGGCCATCGCCACCTGGAGCTTGCCCGGACTCGCCTTTGCCGTCTGGACGGCCAGCAACCTGATCCCCAGGGCAATCACCAACCACAACTGGTACCGGGAGACCTTCTCGGACTACCCGGCGAACCGCAAGGCGTTGATTCCCTTCCTCTGGTAGCGGAGGTCCCGGTTCACCAGCCCATCCGGCTACTCCAGCACCAGCCGCTGGTTGCCTGCTACCCCGTAGACCGCTCGCGTCCGGCCATCGGGCCACAACACAGCCACCCAGTCGGCCCCGGTGTAGGGCCCGAGTCCGAATCGCACCGCGAGCTCGTTCATGGAGGCGCGACTGGACCCTGCCTGCAGGTCCCGCCATTGCACCAGGTCACCGGTCTTGACCACCACCCGACCGGACACACCCCCCCATTCTCCGGTGCCGGGGGTGACGGGGACACTCACGTGGAGCCAGTGGTTGGTCCCGGTCTCGGTGTCATTCCGGTACAGGTTCAGCCGACTTCCCCCCGTTCCCGCAGTGACGATGTCCACATCCCCGTCATGATCGTGATCCGCAAAAGCCACCGCCACGTTGTGAGACAGGACCGCAGGCGTCTCCACGTGGTCCCACTCCAGCTCCTGGAAACGAGGAGGATCCTCGCGCAGGTTGGTGAAGGACAGGTAGGGGAGATCGTCCTCCTGGGCCACGAAGAGATCCGTCCAGCCATCGTGGTCAAGGTCCTCAAAACCCAGGCCCCAGCCGTACTCACCCCTGACGCCGGCAGCCGAGCCGTGGTCGACAAATGTGCCGTCTCCCACCGACAGCAGCAGCGCGTTTCCCCCGATGTTCCCGATGTAGTAGTCCAGCCAGCCGTCCCGGTTCAGATCCACCCCATCGATGCCCATCGGGTTGCCCATCGGGTTGGTGGCCCCGACCTCGTCCCGGGCTTCCTGGAAGGTGCCGTTCTCATTGCGCAGGAGTGAGCGGTTGGTCCCCACCTCCCCTCGGTCATTCCAGACCCAGAGGTCCTGGTCCCCGTCATTGTCGAAGTCGCTCCACAGGACTGCACAGGGATTCCCGGTGGGAGAAACCACCATGGCCGTCTCGTCGGTGACGTCCGCAAAGGTGCCATCGCCCAGGTTGCGCAGGAGATACCCGTTGACGGGCTGGTCAATGAACTGGCTGGAGGCCACGGCCACATCCAGCCAGCCGTCCCCGTCGTAGTCCCCCCACGCAGCGATCTTGGAGGACCCGTTCCCTGCAGGCACCGACTCCGGACCTCCGGCACCGGCCAACAGGGTCACGTCGACAAAGGTGCCATCCCCCTGGTTCTGCAACAGGAGATCATGGGGGTGAGCGGTGATGTAGATGTCCAGATCCCCATCCGCATCATGATCCGCTGCGGCCACCGAGTAGGTGTCCAGACCCTCCAGGGCCGATCCAATGCCGCTGGTCTCGGAGACATCGACAAAGCGACCTTCCTGGTCATTGCGCCACAGGCTGCTCGGGTAGGCGGGGCTGCCGGAGTTGCCGATGCCACTGGCCACCAGGATGTCAGCCCAACCATCGCCATCCGCATCAAAGAACCCCACACCGACCCCGTGGGTGTTTCCCCCCGCCACGGCCGCCTCCAGGCCAACCTCTTCGGCGACCTCGGTCAAGGTGACCGCTCCTTCAGACACCTGGTCCTTCACAGGCACCAGACCGGGCGAAAACCCCAACCACCGTGCGTCCGAAAAATCGATCGGCGCCCACAGGTAGGGGGCCTCAAAGGTCTCGGGTATCGGTGGAGTGTCTGCGCCTGTCTCTGACCCGGAATCCAACCCAGTGGTGGATGTCCCCGAATCCACGGGCTTCACATCCCCGGAAGTGTCGGAAGACGACGGAGGGTCCGGATGGCATCCGGAAATGGTGCCAAACATCCAGAAAAGAAGAAGCATCGCCATGCAGCTTGCCCAGGTGTGGCCACGCCGTCGAGTCCGGACTCAGTCCAGGTAGCCAAGGGCCTGCAGTACGGAGAGATCATCGGCCTGTCCCTCGTCGCGTGCCGCGGACAACGGCGAAGGGGAGCAGGCCCGGAGGGATTCCCGGATCTTCGGGTCGAGTTCCTGGAGCGGAGAGGTCTCTGCGGGATCCGCCACCAGGTCGAAGAACAGCTCGGCCCCATCGGCTTCATGGATCCGCTTGTGGTGGCCATCGGTACAGCCGCTGGCCTCCGGGCCGAAGAGCCGCGACACCAGGGGCACCGGGTCCACCGGTGCGTCCGGCGCCAGGGGACCCAGCCCTGCCCCCTCGCCAAAGGCCAACAAGGCGCGGTTCACAGCCACCAACCCCACCGGTCTGGGGTCCTGCCCCGGCACCACACCCGGCCCCCACATCAACAGGGGCACCCGCATCACCTCGTCGAAGAAGGTCTGGCCGTGTTCACCACCGCCGTGATCCCACAACTCCTCGCCGTGGTCCCCCACCATCACCACCAGGGCCCGTTCCATCAGTCCCAACCGCTCCAGCCCATCCAACAGGCGTCCCAGCTGAGCGTCCAGCCAGGCCACGTCCGCGTCATAGAGCCCGCGGATGTGCGCCTGGGCGGCTGTGGACGGGCGGAAGAGGCCAGCCCGAACCGCCTTCCAGTCATCAAAACAGGAAGGAAGGTCACAGTCCCCGTAGGGATCGAAGCCCTCGGGTTCTTCCGAATAGGGCGCGTGGGCATCCAGGTAGTGCACCCATCCGAAGAAGCGTCCCTCTCGGGTGCGCTCGAACATCGAGAGCGCCCGTTCCGTGATCCCATCCGCCGTGTCCGTGGCAGCGGGCACGAAGCCGCGAAGCACCATTCCACGCCTGAGACCCCTCTGGGTCAGGGTCCTGTGTGTGCGATCGAAGAAGCGATCAAATCCCCGGGCAAAGCCATACCGGGCTCCGGCAAACGGGTTGGAGACCACGGCCCCGGTGATGTAGCCACGGTTCTGCAGAAGTTCGGCCAGGACCGGCACGTCCGTCAGAGGGGTTCGGTGGTGGAGCTTTCGTCCCTCGACGCGACGACCTGCCCCATGTACGGCGGCAGGCAGTCCAGTGTGCAGGGTCGCCAGGGCCGGCAGGGTCCAGGGGCTCGAGGAACGCGCCTCGGTGAACCAGGCCCCCCGCGCAGCCCAGGCTCTCAGCCGAGGCATCTCCGCCACCCGATCCGCCCGGAGTGTGTCGAGGGTGATCAGCACGATGGGGGGTGGCCCACCTTCGGATCGGATCAGGGGAATCGACCGCTCCAGGTGCCAGGCCTGGAGTCGGTCCAGGTCCAGGTCGTCGAGTACTCCCAGGACCCGCCAGCCCCCTGCACCCAGGAGTCCAAACAGCAACACAAGGGACGCACCGGTCAACCGAGGACGGGGAGGCCCCGAGGGCCGGAACAGGGCAATGGTGGCCAGGACCAACCCCAGGGGCACCCCGATCAGCACCGCATCCAACAACACCATTCCACCGATGCGCACTGCCCAGGACTCCCCTGGCAGGCTCTGGGCCACGAGCCCTTCCAAAACCCCGACCAGTGCCCCGAACAGCACCGCGAGCGTCCAGTGGCGCAAGGCTCTTCTCACCGGCCCCGGACCTCGGAACGTTCGCAGGCGATCTGGCGCAGCCGGACCCCGGCACCGCGGCGGTCGCCTGCCTGCCAGCCATGCCAGATCACCAGGCCCTTCTCCGCGCGGCGGGCGACCTGGTGAACCGTCCGCCCATCGGTCCCGGTACGCCGACGGTAGATGCCATCTCGACAGCTCGGAACCCGCTCCAGGCGGTAGGTCGAATCGTCCAGCACATCCGGGCTCGGGGCGAGGGCGACCAGGAGGTCCAGGGCGGAAAGCAGTTCCAGCCCCACTGGCAACGGGGTGAAGACGACCGCAATGTGAAGTCCCTCATCGGGGCTGTCTGCCTCGGCCAGCACCCCGCCCAGACCGCTCGAAAACACCGCGGGGTCCGCGGTGACCCGCCAGGCCGGAGGAAAGTCCGTCCGAAGTCCCAGCGGCTCGTGGTGCCAGGACTCGCCCACCGCGGCACCACCGGGCGCCAGCGAAGGAGCCGTACAGGCCCACAAAAGGACCCCGATCACTCGTCGCCGACGCTGGCCTCGAGCCCCAGGCCATCGTCCGGTGCGAGGTGCAGCTCCCAGTCCGCAGAGATCTGGGCCATGCGCGCCCGCTCGAGCCTTCGGTTGCGCCGATGGGCCGCATTGACCGCGGAGAAGATGTTCCCCGCATAGAACCCGGCTGTGGCCAGGCCCGTTGCACCGGCTGCGAACCAGTTCTTTCGCCAGACCAGGGTTGCAGTGGCACCCATCAGCAGCCCATTGACGACGAAGGCGGTCAGCGCATCTCGCGGCTCGCCCACATAGAGCTGCCCTGCTCCGGGAAGAACGCCGGAGAGGACACCGGCCACACGAGGGTCTCGCAGGGGCAGAGGCTCCCATCCGCGAAGTTCTTCGGCCATTCCCTCGGCGGGGTCCCCCATCTCTCCCCCGGCGATCCCGTCCAGCCGGGTGGCCGCGGCCTCGGGCTCGCCCTGACGCAGGTCGATCCAGGCCAGGCGGTAGGTGGCCTGTGGGGCGTAGTCACCCGGGGCGAGCAGCAAGGCCTCCAGCTTTCGTTCGCCATCCGCCAGGTCCCCAAGCTGGTAGCGACTCTCGGCCTCGCACAGGCGAAACAAGGGCGCAAGCGCCGGGTCTACCCGCCCTGCCATCACGGCGAAATGGTCGGCGGCATCGGCCTCCCGCCCCATCTCCCAGAGACTGGCACCCGCCATGAGACGGGCCCGGTCCGCCTCTGGCCCCTGGTCCAGCCGATGTGCCACCCGCTCGTACTCGAGCCAGGCCGCATCGAACCAGTTCCGGTCGTACAGATCATCGGGAAAGGAAGTGTCGGACGGCGGCACCACCGCCTCAGGGGGCACCACCGGCACCGCCAGGGGGAGTGCTTCGATCGCTTCAGGTTCCTGGGCAGCGACCAGCGCCACCATGGTCCACCACAGCATCATGGAGTCTCCTGGAGACCAGCGGATCCTACCGGGCGGCGCCGAAACCACCAGTCATTGGCCTCGACAGGATCCGCCAGGAGCACTGCGCCCTCCATTCGGCAAGGCTGGTACCACCAACCATCGTGGTTGCGCTGAAGGCGCCCAAGTCCCATCACCACGCCCAACAGCGGCCCATGCCGGTGCACTGCCTGCACCATGTAGGTGGAGCAGGAGGGAAAGAAGCGACAGCTGCGGCCGTCAGCGGGAGAGATGACCTCCTGGTAGCTCCGAAGGGCAAGGCGGGCAGTCCAGCGCACGGTACCGACCATGGGCTCCTGGTCCCTGGCCGACATCCCGGCCGAGCAGACCGGCAGGAGCGCAGCTTCCGCAGAGGCCGGACCGGCCAGCAGGGCAATCAGGGTGAGGACCACACCGCCTCCAGTGACTGACCGAGATCCTCGGTCAGTTTGGCGTCCGCGTCCAGGCAGGACACCAGCGCATCCTGAAGCCCCCGCGAGGTGGCGCCCTTCACCTCGCCTTCCAGGACGGTGCACACCCGCCGGGCCCGCGCAACCTCGTGCACGCAGGTCTCCGTGTGCCGATACAGCACGCCCATCGCCCGGTGCTCCGCCAGGCGAAGACCCGCCGCGGGACTCACCGTCGGGGAGGGATTCGCCCTGGCCCCCTCGTGTCCCTGCCGCAGGATCTCCCGGGCATCGTCAAATCGACGACTCTGTCGGATGGCCGCCGAGCGATCGACCCGTGCGGGGGGACCACATCCCTTCTCGCCAGACTCAAAGAGCAGCGTCTCCGTCGGTTTCACCGTGCTTCGCCCCGCCGACTCGACCCGTTGCAGGTCCTCCTCCAGCCGAGGAAACTGCTCCAGGGGCGCCCATGCCGCGAACTCCACAAAGGAGGTAGGGGTACGCCAATAGACATGCCACCACACCCACCGTTGAGCCTGGGGGCCCGGCGCCGTGAAGATCCAGCGCCCCACCTGTGAATCGATCCCATCGGCAGGCCCCACGAAGAGGGTGCGCAGACCCTCGGTCTCCCGGACCTCCCTCATGGCCAGCATGGCGAATCGATCGGCACTCAAGGCCGCATTGACGTCGACCCGTCCCGCCACCCTCCGGCGGACGTCCAGGTACGGACCCGCCTCCAAGGAGCGGATGGCCCAGCCTCCCCCAGATGCGGCGTGCCGACCCCCAGACCACTGGCCCACGAGCACTGGCGGACCGTCCTCGACCTCAAAAGAGGCGGGCAGGGACAGGGAAAAGTCCCCGTACTCCAGCACCGCCCCCCAGCAGGGGCCACCGATCAACGCCGGAACGGCGATCAGTAGTAGCTGTAGTACAGGATGAAGCTGAGGCAACAGCACAAAAAGATGCCGACAACGATGCCGCCGACCACACCGAGAATGAGCCAGAGCAACGTCGAACCGCCACCTGGCTCGGCGGCGGCTGGTGCCGTGGCCGTGGGAGCTGTGGCTGGATCACCCGTGGGCGGGGGCGAGGGACCATCGTCCTCAAAGGAGTCATCGACCAGCGGCGTCGCCGAACGGCCCCAGGATGGACTGGCAATTCCAGGAGGCAGGTAGAGCGTGTCGACCAGCATGTAGTCGGCGTTGAAGACCTGGACGACACAGGCGACACCCATGGGACGACCCGCTTCCCGCACGCCATCGACGTTGACAAAGCCTCCGGGGGGGGGCTGCAGGACCTCCATCGGCGGGTCCGCCATCTGCACCGCTTCGGCGTAGAGCTGGATGAAACGGTGATCCTCTTCGGTCACATTGCCCGTGTCGTAGTACTCGGGGTCCAGCCGGATGGCCCTCTGGAGCTCTCCCTTGACCCGGGCCTCGTCTCCAAAGGAGAAGGCCACCATCGCGATCATCCGGTGGAAGGCAGCGGCCTCCTCGCTGGGCAGGCGCTCCCCGAGACACCGCAGTGCCTGCACTGCCGCATCCCGGGCCGTGTGCAGGGCCGCCTCGTCGCCCTGGGCAAAGGCATCCTCCGCCTGGACCTGTGCCTCCCGGAAGTCCTCGACCTTGGTGGAACGGGTGCAGGGGGTCTGCGCAAGCCCCTCGACCGGGAGCATCAGGGCGACCAGGACCATCCACCAGGCGAAGAGGGTACGGGAGGAAGACTTGAACATGGGCAAAAGGTAGGCGACGTCCCGGCCATCGTCAATCGAGACCGCCCGAGTCGGAAGCCTGACCTTCACGCCTTTGCCACCAGGGAGAGCACATCCAGGGCCAGGGATTCTCCTCTCTTCAGGGTGGCGTCTGCAAGACCGGAGACTTCTGCAACCAGCGCAGACTCGACAGCGGTTCCCAGGGACGCCAACCAGGCCAGGCGCCGCTCCCCCGTGTACAACATCTTGTGGGCGAAGTCGTTTCCGTCCGCCACATCCAGGACCATCGGGCGGTAGGCGCTCTGGATCTCCGAGAACCCGGCATCGCGGACCAATCCTTCCAGGTCCACGGCATCGCCCAGGTGAAAGTTGTTGCGCTCGAGCATGACCTGCTCGATCCCCAGCGAATCACAGGCCCGACCCACGAGCGTCATCATCGGACTGTGCGCCGGGCGACCCCAGACGGTCCACCCCGCGAGCCCACCCGGAGACAGGACACGATGGGCTTCGGCCAGGGCACGGGTCGGGTCCGCCACCAGCATCAAGCAGAGGCAGGAGACCAACCGGTCAAAGGAGTCATCCTCAAAGGGCAGGGACTCGGCACTCCCCTGGATCACCCTTGCCCCAGGTCCCAGGGCCTCCCGGGCCAACGCCACCATCGCCGGGCTCAGGTCGAGCGCCGTCCAGGTCGTCCCGGCCGGGAGTCGGCTGCTGAACAGAGCGCCCGCCCCTCCGGCACCACAGCCCACCTCCAGCACCCGGGAACCGGCCTCCAGACGGAGGTCCCCCGCAAGCTGCTCTGCAGAGGGAAGGGTCCAGGGCTCGAAGTGATCCCGAAAGTCCTCAGAAAAGCCGTCCCAGAGGACCCGCTGGTTCTCGGTCCATTCCCTACCCAGCCGCTGCACAAGACCTCCCCGCCCGGGCCCTCAGTTGATCTCCTGGAGCTTCACCACCTTGAGTTCACCGGCCCTCAGAGACCGGATGGCATCCACCGCGGATCGGCCCGCTTCCAGGGTGGTGATGCAAGGCACGCCGTAGCGCAGTCCTGCAAGGCGCATGGCCCGCTCATCCGCCAGTCCCTTCTTGCCCGCAGGGGTGTTGATCATCAGGTGGATGCGACCATTCTTGATCTCGTCGACGATGTCTGGCCGCCCCTCTCTCACCTTGTAGACCATCTGTGAGGGGATGCCCCGCCGGGCCAACCAGTCATGGGTACCCCCTGTGGCCCACAGGTTGAACCCCATGTGACGGAAGCCGCCTGCGATGGTGGCCAGGGTCTCCTCCTTGTCCTGATCTCGAACACTCAGGAAGACCCCGCCCTCGGTGGGCAACACCATGCCCGAAGCGATGAGTGCCTTGGCGTAGGCCTCTCCAAAGCTCCAGCCCACGCCCATCACCTCGCCTGTGGAGCGCATCTCCGGCCCCAACACGACATCGCTGCCCGGGAAACGGGACCAGGGAAAGACCGGCGCCTTGATGAAGTACATGCCCTGGCCCTTGCGCCGCATCAACTCCGGGTCCTTCCGCCGCACATCGTCGAGGCTCTCTCCCAAGATCAGCCGGGTGGCCACAGCCGCCACCGGTACCCCTGTGGCCTTGGCCACAAAGGGGACCGTGCGCGAAGCCCGGGGGTTCACCTCGATGACGTAGACATCGTCGCCCAGCACAGCGAACTGGATATTCACCAGTCCGACGACCTGGAGGCGCCGAGAAATTCGGGTCACGGCGTCCTCGATGGCAGCCTCTGCGGTGTCCGAGAGCCGCACCGCCGGGATCACCGCCGCGGAGTCGCCAGAGTGCACCCCGGCCTCCTCGATGTGCTCCATGATGCCGGCGATCTGCACCTCCGTCCCGTCACACAAGGCGTCCACGTCGTACTCGACGGCGCCCTCCAGGAATCGGTCCATCAGGATCGGTCTGGACTGCGAGGCTTGCAGGGCCTCGTCCAGCGCCGACTCGAAGTCCGCCTGGTCGTAGCAGATGCGCATGGCTCGACCCCCGAGCACGTAGCTGGGACGAACCAGGACGGGAAAACCGATCCGCTCCACCTCGGCCAGGGCCTCGCTGCGGCTGGTGGCCAGGGCACCCTCGGGCTGGAGAATGCGAAGCTCAGCCATCAAGGCGTTGAAGCGGTCCCGGTCCTCGCAGAGATCGATGGCTTCGGCCGAGGTTCCCAACACCGGTGAGATCCGGTGAGACAACTTCAGGGGTGTCTGGCCACCGAACTGCAGGATGACACCCAGGGGATGCTCCCGGTCGACCACCGCCTGGACATGCTCCGGAGTGATGGGCTCGAAATACAGCTTGTCAGAGGTGTCGTAGTCGGTGCTGACGGTCTCGGGGTTGCAGTTGACCATCACTGCAGTGAGGCCGGCAGCCTGGACGGCGTAGGCAGCGTGGCAGCAGGCGTAGTCGAACTCCAGCCCCTGTCCGATGCGATTGGGTCCATTCCCCAGGATGACCACCCGGTCCGTGGGCGCCTCACCGGCCTCGTCCTCATCCTCGTAGGTGCTGTAGAGGTAGGGGGTCGTGGACTCGAACTCGGCGGCACAGGTGTCGACCCGCTTGTACACCGGCCGAATGCCATCGGCTTCCCTCCTGGCCGCCACCTGCTCTTCGGAACAGGCCAGGATGCGAGCCAGGTGCTCATCGGGCATGCCCAGGCGCTTGGCCCGTCTCAGCTCCGTGGTGCTCACATCGCTCAGGAAACGACCGTCCAGTTGTTCCTCGGCTGCGACGATGGCCCCCAGCTCGGCCAGGAACCAGCGGTCGATGTGGGTCAGACGCCGAATCTCGCTTGGGTCGATGCCCCGGCGCAGGGACTCAAAGAGCACCGGGAGTCGGTCGGGTGTCGGAATGGCCAACCGCTCACGGATCTGCTGATCGGTCAGGACCGCTGCATCCGAGTACCCCCCTTCCAACGAGGAGATGGCCTTCAGCATCGCCTCGCTGAAGGTCCGCCCGATGCCCATCACCTCGCCCACCGATCGCATCGTGGTGCCCAGGGTGTTGCTGGTGGCTGCGAACTTCTCGAAGTTCCAGCGAGGCACCTTGACCACCACGTAGTCCAGGGTCGGCTCGAAGCAGGCAGGCGTGACCTGGGTAATGTCGTTCTTGATCTCGTCCAGGTGCAGACCGACGGCCAACTGGGCCGCAACCTTGGCAATGGGGTAGCCAGTGGCCTTTGAGGCCAGGGCCGAGGACCTTGAGACCCGGGGGTTCATCTCGATGACCCGAACCTCACCGGTTTCCGGGCTGATCGCGAACTGGATGTTCGAACCCCCGGTCTCCACGCCGATCTTTCGGATGATGCGGCGGGACATGTCTCGCAAGGCCTGGAACTCCACGTCGGTCAGGGTCTGGGCCGGGGCCACGGTGATCGAGTCCCCCGTGTGCACGCCCATGGGATCCAGGTTCTCGATCGAACAGACGATGATCACGTTGTCTGCCAGGTCCCGCAGGACCTCGAGTTCGAACTCCTTCCAGCCGATGACGGACTCTTCGACGAGTACCTGGGTGTTGGGCGACAGGTCCAGGCCGAGGGCCACGATCTCTCGAAACTCGTCCCGGTTGTAGGCGATGCCACCGCCGGCACCCCCCAGGGTAAAGCTGGGTCGGATGATGGCCGGAAGCCCCACCTGCTCCAGCACCTGTTCGGCTTCGGCCATCGTGTGAGCGATGCCCGCCTTGGGGCACACGAGGCCGATCTCCTCCATGGCCCCCTTGAAGAGTTCCCGGTCCTCGCCAAGCCGGATGGCCTTGGGACGAGCCCCGATGAGTTCGACCCCGTACTTCTCGAGGACACCCGAGTCGGCCAGCTCAAGGGCCAGGTTCAAGGCCGTCTGTCCGCCCACGGTGGGCAGCAGGGCATCCGGCCGTTCCCGGGCGATCACCTGCTCGGCGAATTCCGGCTCAAGAGGCTCGATGTAGGTCGCATCGGCCACCTCGGGGTCGGTCATGATCGTGGCCGGATTGCTGTTGATCAAGACCACCCGAAACCCCAGGGCCCGAAGGGCCTTGCAGGCCTGGGTCCCGGAATAGTCGAATTCACAGGCCTGGCCGATGACGATGGGCCCACTGCCCAGCACCACGATGGTCTTCAGATCCTCGCGCAGCGGCATGGGCTCAGTCTCCTCCGCGGGCAAACTGAAGGAAGCGTTCCAACAACAGGTGGTTGGAGTCGTGGGGTCCGGGGGCGGCCTCGGGGTGGAATTGAACGGCCATCACCCTTTCACCCGAGTGGACAAAGCCCTCCAGGGTGCCGTCGTAGAGGTTGGTGTGGGTGATCTCTCCCCCCGCAGCCTCGATCCCCTTGGGGTCCACGCAGAACCCGTGGTTCTGGCTGGTGATCTCCACCCGGCCCGTGACGTGATCCCTCACCGGGTGGTTCCCCCCGCGATGGCCGAAGCGGAGCTTGAAGGTGTCCGCGCCCAGAGCCAGTCCCAGGAGCTGGTGGCCCAGACAGATGCCCACCACGGGTACCCGTCCGATGAGCTTCTTGACCTCGTCCACCATCTCCGGCAGGGCAGCGGGGTCCCCGGGACCATTGGACAGGAAGACAAGGTCCGCGCCCTCCTCCAACAGGTGGGCAGGCGTGGTCGCCGGAAAGACCTGGACCCGGGCACCTCCCTGGGCGAAGAGCCGCAGGATGTTCCGCTTGACCCCACCGTCCAGGACATTGACCCGGAGTGCGGGAGACTCCGACTCCGACTCCGGTTCCGCGAACAGGTAGGGCTCGGGACAGCTGACCTCCTGCGCCAGGGCTCGCCCGGTCATTCCCGGCCAGGCCTTGAGCTGGTCCAAGAGCTGCGCTCCAGACGTTCCATCGGTGCTGATCACCGCCTTCATGGCGCCGGCCGTCCGGATGTGCCGGACCAGGGCCCGGGTGTCGATGCCGTGCAGGCCGGGCACGCCATGACGCCGAAGGTAGCGGTCGAGCCCTTCCGTCGCCCGGTGATTGCTGTGGACCCTCGGAAAGTCCCGGGCCACAAAGCCGGCCACCTGGACCTTGCCCGACTCGACGTCCTCGGTATTGACCCCGTAGTTGCCCACGTGGGCGACCGTCATCGCGACAATCTGCTCCCGGTAGCTGGGATCGGTCAGGACCTCCTGGTACCCGGTCATGGAGGTGTTGAAGACGGCCTCACCCACACAGGTGGTCCGTGCTCCAAAAGCTTCCCCCTCAAAGGAACGTCCATCTTCAAGAAGGAGAATCCCGCCCATGGGCCGCCATCCGGGGGTGGGTGGCTCGTCTAGTCCCTCCGGGAGGCGATGACAAGCCACGACCGTGTGACGGGCAGGTCCACACACCCTGGCTTCCGAGCCCTCCCCTGAATACCCGGGCCGCCTTCCGTGGGAGCAGGCGATGGCCAAAGGCCCAAAAAATCAGGCGCCGGATCTTTCCAACATTCGCAACATCGGGATCGCCGCACACATTGATGCTGGCAAGACCACGTTGACCGAGCGGATCCTCTACTACACCGGCGCCAGCCACAAGATCGGCGAGGTTCACAACGGCGAGGCCCACATGGACTTCATGGCCGAAGAGCAGGCCCATGGGATCACGATCATGGCCGCGGTGACCCAGTGCCCCTGGAAGGACCACATGATCCAGGTGATCGACACCCCGGGACATGTGGACTTCACCATCGAGGTCGAACGCTCCATGCGCGTGCTCGACGGCGCGGTCATCGTGCTCGACGGTGTGCGCGGCGTGGAGCCACAGACGGAGACCGTCTGGCGACAGGCCACCCGCTTCGACCTTCCACTGATGTTCTTCGTGAACAAGATGGACCGACCCGGGGCCGACTTCAGCCGGGCCATGGAGACAATTCGAAAGCGTCTCGGCGGTGAACCGGTGCCCCTCTGCGTCCCACTGGAGGACGGCCGGGTGGTGCACCTGATCGACAAGACCCTGATCGCCTTTGGAGGCAACCTGGGCCAGGAGGTCCACGTCGAGGAATGCGACAGCGAGACCTGGGAAAGCGTCGCCGACCACCGGGAGGCCCTGCTGCTGGCCGCCGCTGACCTGGACGACGACATCGCGCTGTTGGTCCTGGAGGACGAGGACCCCGAACCCGAGGACCTGTGGGCCACGATCAAGCAGGGCTGCCTGGATCTCAAGATCCACCCGTGTCTGGGCGGATCCGCCCTGCGCAACTATGGCGTGCAGCCCCTGATGGACGCGTCGCTCCGGCTCCTGCCAGCACCGCTCGAACGACCCCCGGCAACCGCCACGGACCACAACGACGAGGAATTCTTGATCGAGATGGACCACACCCAGCCCCTGGCCGCCCTGGCCTTCAAGGTGCAGATGTGGGAGGGACGACGACATGTCTTTGCCCGGCTCTACCGGGGCAAGCTCGAGCCAGGTGACCAGATCCACCTGCCCGTCCAGGGAAAGACCGAGCGGGTGGCCCGAATCTTCGACGTCGACGCCGCCAAGAAGAAGCGCATCAATGCGGCCTATGCTGGCCAGATCGTCCTGCTGGCCGGCCTGCGCCTGGCCACGACAGGCGACACCCTCTGCGATCCAGAGGAGCCCATCCTGCTGGCCCCCATCCAGGCCCGGGACCCGGTGCTCGGCCTGGCGATCGAGGCGACCTCTTCCAAGGATGAAGAGAAGCTCCTGGTCGCGCTGACGAAGTTCCAGGAAGAGGACCCCACTCTCCTGTTGGAAGAGGACCAGGAGACCGGTCAGCGCATCCTGCGAGGGATGGGCGAGTTGCACCTGCAGATCGCTTTTGAGCGCCTCAAGCGGGAGTTCAACCTGGACGTTCGTGCGGGCAAGCCCGCAGTGGTGGTGCGAGAGACCATCTCGAGCAGCAGCAGTGCAGACACGGTCTTCCACCGGGTGATCGACCAGGGTGAAACCCAGCTGGAAATGAAGGCGGGTGCCGCAGCCTCGGTCGCCCCCCGGGACCGAGGCGTCGGAATCGAGATCACGGTCGCCCCTCGCGTGCTTCCTCCCGGGACCACCCTGACCCCGGAACAGGCGGAGGCGGTCCGGTCCGGTGCCACGGACGCCAGCAGCGCAGGCCCCTTGCAGGGAAACCCCCTCCAGGATGTCCAGATCACGGTCGACTCGGTCACCCTGTATGGGACCGCCAGCTCCCCCCAGGCCGTGAGGGTCGCCGTGGCGGAAGCCGTGCGCAAGGCCTTGGGCCAGGCAGGCGGAAGACTGCTGCGGCCCATGATGTCCACCGAGGTCGTCGTACCCGAGGAATCCATGGGTGGAGTACTGGGTGACCTCCAGTCCCGGGGCGCCCTCATCCAGGACACTCGCACCGAGGACGGCATCAGCACCATCCAGTGCGATGCACCCCTGGACCGCCTCCTGGGGTACACGACGGACCTTCGCAGCATGACCCGCGGCCGAGGACAGTTCACGATGGAGTTCGATCGATTCGACGTGGCCTGAGCGCCCCCTGTGTTGCGCCCTCCCCCTCAGCCTGGGCCCGGCGCGGCGACAACGACCATTCTGAGCCGAGACCGCTCACTTCCAGGCAGGGCCGGACTCGGCCGACCGGACCCGGTTTCGAACCCTTCCTGGCTTCCCAGGAATTTCTGGTGGACGCCTCGGAATTGCACCGTTAATCTGGGGGCCCTTCTAAATGATAATGACTTTCATTATCAATAACAGATAAGAAGAGCACACCATGTGGACCCTTGTTTGCCTCATCGCCTGTGGCGGTGACACCACCATCGACTCTGGCGTTGTCGACACCTCCGACACCTCGGCAAGCGCCAATGTCGACCCAGACTTCTATGGATTCACCAGCGCTCTGACCGGCGAGGCCTCAGTCAGCTACAGCGGGCAGGTCTTCCGTCAGTTGCTGATCGACGACATGAAAGCCTACCTCGCCGATCTCACGGGCCGGATCAACGAGGGTTCCTTCTTTCCCGGCACCGGCGATATCGAGACCGATCTGGGCTTCTACCTGGACTTCGACGGCAGTGTCTCTGGGAGCCTGAGCCACGGCATCCAGACCGACCCATCTCCGATGCAGTCGACCTATGACGACGTTTCAAGCGGCAAGAACCTGGCCGGCAAGATCGCGGGGAACGACGCCACCGGTCAGCACAAGGACTGGGCCACGGAGATGGTGGGCTGGGAGGCCGACGGCGTCTCCACCCCCGAGAGCCTGGTTCGCCACTGGATCGCCATGGTCGACGCCCAGGCCGCAGACTGGACCGCGGGCACCATCCCCATGGATCCCGAAGGCAACCCGGTTTCGGCCGTCTTTGTGACCTCCGAGGGACAGGATCTCCAACAGTTGCTCCAGAAGTTCCTCCGGATCTCCATTGCCTACAGCCAGGGAGCCGATGACTACCTGGATGACGACACGGAGGGCAAGGGACTCCTCTCCAGCCACGAAGCTGCAGAAGACGGAAAGCCCTACACCGCCCTTGAGCACGCCTGGGATGAGGGCTTCGGGTACTTCGGTGCTGCGGCGAACTACCCGGAGTGGACCGATGAGGAGATCGCCGGCAACAAGTACGCCGATGTCGATGAGGACGGCAGCATCGATCTGAAATCCGAGTACAACTGGGGCCACTCGGTCAACGCAGCCAAGCGGGACAAGGGTGCGGTCAGTCCGACTGACTTCACATCCGACGCCTGGAACGGATTCTGGAATGGCCGACTGCTCCTGGCCGAGACTGCGGGCAACGCGCTGACTGCCGATCAGTTGTCCGAACTCCAGGGTCACAGGGACCAGGCGCTGGAAGCCTGGGAAATGGCCATCGTGGCCACCGTCGTGCACTACATCAACGAACTCCTCCAGGACATGGCCATGATCGGGACCGGGGACTTCGACTTCGGCGGCTACGCCAAGCACTGGTCAGAGTTGAAGGGTTTTGCCCTGGGCCTGCAGTTCAATCGGTTCTCACCACTGACCGATGCGCAGTTTTCAACCATTCACGATGCTCTGGGAATCCAGCCGGTCTCACCGGCTGCTCCTCAGACAGCGCTGGACGCCTATGCCACCGAGTTGGTGACCGTGCGTGGGCTGCTGGGCACGGCCTACGGCATCGCTGATGACAACCTGGGAGATGACAATGGTGAAGCTGGCTGGTAGCAGCCGAGCTTCCTGGTGGGCACTTGCCGGCCTGACCGGTGTGGCAAGTGCACAGGCCTGCGATGGGGGCCCTGCTGGTGACACCGGTGGGGTCCCGGTCGTGGTGGGCGAACTCCTGGCGGCTGTGGGTCCGGAAGTTGTCCTGCCCGCCATCGGCCAGTTCCTCACGGACCTGGACGCAATGGATGACGCCCTCGAAGCCTGGCAGTCAGGCACCGGCACGGCGGAGTCGGCCCAGGACGCGTGGAGCACCACCATGGCCAGCTGGCAGGCCATGGAACTCCTGCAGATCGGAGCATTGGGCAGCTCGCTTTCGGTGATCGCAGGAGAGGACCTTCGAGACGAGGTCTACTCCTGGCCGACCGTCAATGGCTGCCGCCTGGACCAGGAGACCGTCGAGGAGGAATGGGACTCTGAGTCCTACTTTGATGACAACCTCGTCAACGCCTATGGCCTGGATGGACTGGAGCATCTCCTGTTCTCCAGCCTGGAGAACAGTTGCCCCTCCCAGGCGGAGATCGACGACGAGTGGGCCACCCTGGGCGAAGCGGGGATCCTGACCAATCGACAGGCCTTTGCCCGGTCGTTGAGCCAGGGTGTCCGCGACCTGGCCATGGACCTGCAGACCCGCTGGTCACCCGAGGGTGGAAACTTCTCCGGGCAACTGGAGGCCCTGACCGAGGACAGCCCCTACGCCTCTCCCCAGGAAGCCCTCAATGCAGTATTTGGCGCCATGTTCTACCTGGACAAGAGCACCAAGGACCGGAAGCTCGCCCAACCCCTGGGGCTGATGGAATGCAGCGAACCGACCTGCCCCGAGGACGTCGAGGGGCTGTTGAGCGGCAGTGGTGTGTCGGCCATACAGGCAAACCTGGAGGGCCTTCGCGTCCTGTTTACCGGGGGCGATGGCACCGGGTTTGACGATGTACTCCAGGAGTTCGGACACGAGGATGTCAGCGAGGCCTTCCTGACCGCCCTCGACAACGCGCTGGTCGTCGCGGAAGAGCTGAACGGTCCCCTGGACACCCTGATCCGGGAAGAAGAAGACCAGGTGACAGCACTGCACA
Organism: uncultured Enterobacterales bacterium; assembly: GCA_964567625.1. GTDB lineage: Bacteria > Myxococcota_A > UBA796 > UBA796 > CAJQPC01 > CAYFPX01. The sequence continues at coordinate 21,856 of CAZMNK010000092.1, forward strand.
CCGCGGTCAAGGCAATCACAGATGTGATCAAGGGTGACCTGGCAACAGTCCTGACCCTGGAGATCCCCACCGAAGCTTCCGGCGACAGCGACTGAGATGAAAGAAGGTTTCCTGGCCATCGCTGAGGCACTGATGCAGCCCGTACTGGACCCCGCCAGTCGGACCTGG